>NZ_NPFV01000030.1:0-138347 GCF_002259365.1 Rhodococcus sp. 14-2496-1d
GCCCCAGCCCCGCAGGGGCTGGGGCTGGGCGCTGCGCGCCCGCCGCTGCAGGCGAAACGGCAAGCCGTTCCGAAGAACTCGCGGACTCGGTCGAAGCGCTGCGCGCCTTCGCGGTTGCATCTGTTATTCGATCGCGCTCAATTTGCAATTTGCAATCGAGAATTTTTCGAGGGCGGTCGAACCGAAACCGGCTCGCCGATGCATGGTGTATTCAGCGAAACCGGTTTCGGATCAATCGCATTCAAGTCATTCGTTACGGGATCGCTCGGATTCTGCATCGAGCGCAGCGGGCCGAATCTGCTCCCACAGCGCCGGGTTGATTCCCGCGTTGTATGCGCGTTCGAGCAGCTGCCCCAAGGAATGATCGGGGGCGAGCCCACGGGCAACGTTCATTGCCTCCCGCGCCGGCACCGCCTCCCGTCCGATCCAGTAACTCAGCGAAGCGAGGACGAAGGCGGGGCCTGCCTCGCTGGCGGGCAACACCGCGCCAACCTGCCGCCACAGTTCGCCGAGGACTGCGGCGTTGGCTTCGGTGAAGTGAACGAACAGCACATCGCGCACGCGCACGTCAGAGGCGGCGGCTGCGAGCATCGCAGCGTGGTAATCCGATATCTCGATTCCGCGGTTGCCTGAATCGAGATACCCGGCGAGTACCTCGCGGTGGATGGTCTCTGCGGCCGAGATCGGCCCTACTGCCGGGAACGCCCCGCGTGCAGCCCGCATCATGTCCACCACACTCGCGGCGCGTTCGGCACCGAACTGTTCGGCAACGAAGCCCGCGCGGATTTGGGCGCGAGAGGCCAGACGTACCTGCCCCTCGAGCAACGCTCCGACCACGTAGGGGTGAGCCGTCAGGTCGACCGCCTCGCCGACCTCGTGCGGTCCCGCCAGTACCCCGTTCATCAAGTAGCGGCGCGCACGTCCCTCGTGGAACTGGAACACAGCAACGTCATCGCCCGAGAACTCGTGGAGAACGGCCATCGATGCCGCATCGGCGTGTGTGTCACTGCCGAACACGACCACCACGCGCGGTCCGGATAGATCACGCACGGGGTGACCGCTGGGCACCAGCAACGGGGCACCACCGATCGGCGCTTCCTCCCCCAGCGGGCAGGCCATGACGGCCCCGCCTGTCGAGTTTGGGGTGAACACCACCATTTCGTTCTCGGGAACGTAGCGGACCAGCATCACGGCCACGGCAACAGCATCAGCGGGTGAGGAGATACGAAAAACAGAGGACATCGGACAAACCCCTTTCAGGGCACAGGGGCAGATGGTCAGTCCGCCCGATCAACAGAACACCCACAATCTAGCCGAGACCACCGACAAGAACGGCTCACGCGCAACACATTTGGTCCCCGGCGCACTCGGTGCCGGGGACCGCACCGAGTGCGCCGGGGCTCGGTGGGGAAAGACAACAGGCCCGCCCATGTGTTTCGCTGGGCGAGCCTGTTGTCGAACGTCTAGGGAGAAGCGAAAGGATCAGAGCGACAAAGGCTCTCGCTCTAACTCCTCGGGAGCGGAGTCGGCTTCCGAGGCCCATCTAGGGCTCACGTCCATACCCGACCACACTTTCGGATCGGTGTCGAGCCGATCAGGAGACGTTCGGATCAGCACACACGCCAGCAGCCGACATTGCAAGACGCGCCACACCGTCGATGATCAACGTATGGCATCCGTTCGACGCTGCGGAGGTGACCGGCCCTGGTACCGCGTACACCGCCCGCCCGAGCCTGTGCACTTCCCTGGCCACAGACAGTGCACGTCCGCGTGACCCGGCCTCGGGCACCACTACCGCATCGGAGAGAGCCGCCAGCAGCGCGCCACTCCCGTTGAATCGTTCTCGTCGAGGCTCTGCACCGAACGAGTACTCGCTCACCACCACACCCTGTTCCGCGACGCGCTCGAGCAACCGAGCGTGACCGGACGGATACGCCCGATCCAAGCCGCACGGCATTACCGCTACCGGTCCTGCACCGACCCCCAACGCTGCCCGCAACACCGCTCCCTCGATCCCGAACCCGCTGCCCGACAGGACCGCCACCCCACGCATCGCCAGATCCCCGGCAAATTCCGACGCGACATGCTCGCCGTAAGCGGTCGCAGCCCGGGTGCCGGTGAGCGCCACCGCCGACACATCAGCACCGGGCAGCGCGCCCTGTCCACGAACCCACAGAGCGACCGGAGTCGATCCCTCCAGCCATCCGGCCATCCGCAGCCGCTGCGGCCACTCAGCGTCCGCAGGAGTGACCAATCGTGCTCCCAGCGTTGCCGCCGTCTCGAGGTCTGCCTCGGCACCTGAGTAGTCCCACGAGCGAGCCGTCGCACGCAACAAGTCCTCCGACACCTCCCGATGCCGCACAGCCTCGGCTGCAGCCTCCACGCCCGATAAGGACACCGCCAGATGCACCAACGAGCCCTGCCCCCGCGCCACGTGAGCGAGATACGCCCACGCAACACGCTCACGCCACACCATCTCGCTACCCGACACCGCGTTCTCGCTCGACACACCGCTCACGACGAAACCCTCCCAGGGCTAACACAAGGGCAGATGGTCAGTCCGCCCGATCAACAGAACAACTCGAACCTACCCCGACACACCGACAAAAACAGCACCTGACAAGCGAAAATGTCCCCGGCGCACCCGGTGCCGGGGACAGCGGGTGCGCCGGGCGGTAAGTTCACGAAGCGGCCAAAAGAGCAGACCGAAGTGTCCTGTTCGAGTGATACAAATACCGGAGCAGATCTCACGGGCCGCCGACGAAAAACGCACCAACCGCGACGTTCGAGAGGGAAGCTGCACACATGACCGAGCCCGAGCCATGGCGTCGAAGCAAGACGCCGGCCCCGCTCCCCTCGAATTCCGCCGACGCCCGAGCGATCAGCGAACTGACGGACCCGGAACTGGCTGCGATCATTCGTGACAACCTCCTGCCGCGCTCGAACACCGCCGGCGATACAGCCAATTGGCGTGCATTCTGGAACACCCTCACTTTCGATCCGCAGCTCAACGATCGCGCAAACGCGATCATCGATGTCTACGTCGAGCAAGCAGCAGCAGCGCTCGATACCGGCGAACTCGACGACGCCCAATACAAACGTGCCGGCAAGTTCCACGACCTGTGTATCCACGCCCTCGACAGGCTCGACAAGGTGGTCGACGACCCCCTGGCCTGGGCTGGTGCGCGAGCTGCCGGATTCAATCCACGCTCTCGTGAGGTCATCAACACCCTCGTGCAGGCCATCGCCGATCACCGAGACGACGGCGACGACGCCAAGCTCTGGGCGATTCTCGCCGAAGTTCGTTTGGATCCAGGCCATCGACGCCGGTAAGCGCTCCGCTCAACATGGCCGCCCGCGGAGCCTCTGACCGATGAGCTTCTGGGATTCACTTGCGGCCGGCCTCTCGGAGGAGCCGCCGCGACGGGTGATCGTGTCGACCAGAACGCTCAGGTCGGCGATCGAGGACACCTTGATCTATGGGTTCTCGCGAGCCGCCCTCGAAGTGGTCCTACCCGACGAACTCGACCTGACGTGGGCAGGTACAGGTACCCCGGTTGAGGCCGACACCAAGCGGTCGCTGATCGATGGTTACCTCGTAGGATTCGAGATCCCCCAGCTCGTCGCACTGGCGCGTCGCGTGCTTGCAGAATGCGACGTCGCGGACCACGGGCTCGCGGTGCTGATCGCAGAGTACGAAAAGGGCTCCAGCGGTGTCGATTCTCCCGCAAAGAACCTCATTTTCGCGGCCAATGGTCCCAAACCGGAGATGGTGCTCCGCGACGCGGTCAGCAACGACATCCTGATCACCAAGAATGCTGAGTTCTGCCTGGTCTACGACAGACCGATAACCGAGGCCGGCCTGTCCTTTCAGGAGCTGATTCAGTGGTGGCGTGAGCACCAAGCAATGGCAGACACGGACGATCGCGATGTCGGGCGGTCACTGTACAAACGGCTGCGAGAGAGCCTCGGTAAGAACGAACCCGAGCGGATGGTCTTGGACGTCTACTCACGTCGATACGGAGAGCACGGCTTCGGTATTCCCGCTCTGATCCCGCAGGTCTACCTCCACTACGACCCGTACACCAAGTATCAACGCAAGGGCAGCAGTCCCCTCGAACGCCAACGCATGGACTTCTTGCTGCTCTTCAGTGCAAGAAAACGCGTCGTCATCGAGGTCGACGGTCGTCAGCACTACGCCAACGAAGACGGCCGCGCCAGCACGCAGCTGTACGCCGAGATGGTCACCGAAGACCGACGTCTCCGGCTAGCGGGATACGAGGTCTATCGGTTCGGGGGCAAAGAGTTCGAGAGCCCCGACGCGCCGTCGATGCTCGCAGCATTCTTCGACGAACTGAGCTCGCGAATGAAGTAGACCGACGGGGAACTCATGCCGGGGCGAGGTATCGATCCTCCTCAGAGCCGATCTGGAGTTCGTCCTCGGCGGCTGCGATGACTGCGTCGACGACCTCAATGGGTAGCCCGGTCTTGGTGGCCACTGCAGCGTGCTCGTGGCCTTCGCTGGCCAGTTTCAGGACGTGGACACACAGAACGGCTGTTTCGGCCTCTGTGGAGCTGTTCGGGGCCGAGTGACGCTGGTCGGTGCTGTCGTCTACAGCTGATGCTTCGAGTCGGACCAGCTGGATCATCAGGTGCGTGGTGACCAGCAGCACCAGCGGCGGCGCAGCAGCGGCCAGCGCGGCCACGGTGAAGGTCGAGCTGTAGTCCACCATCGAGACGTGCACGATGTTGCCGGCCGTCGATGCGATCGACCCGAGAATCAGCAAGGCCCACGCGAACCAGCGGTGTGAGGCGTCGACGACGAGCATGAGTGTTGCGAGGATTACCATTCCGTCGAGCACCAGTGGCAGAACCCATCCCAGTGTTGCCGGGTATCCGCTGGCAGTAGCGAGCTGCCACAACGATATTCCGCTCTTTGTGAAGGCGCTGATACCGATCACCGCATTGCCGATCACCGCGCAACGTTTGATGGTTGTCAGATTCCTCATCAATGTCCTTCGCTGGTGGTGATCGAAAAGTGGCCGGCCGCTGCCGTCGGGCGTGCTAGATCGGCGTGCTTGAGGGTGGGTGTGTTCGACAGTCGGTAAATCGACCACAGGGCGGTGAATGCGATACACCCGCCGATCACTATCTGAGCCGCGGTGTAGTCACCATTGTTCGCAATGACGAATGCATTCCAAGCTGTATGGGCCAGAACGAGTCCCGTGAGACTGCGGAGTCGATAGTAGACGTAGACGGCCACAGCGCCCCATACGAACGCCGACAACGCTTGCCCTGTTCCCTGGTACAGATGGATGGAGGCTCGAAACAGAGCTGAGCTCGCGATGACGATGCCGAGCATCCACGGCTGGACGCGCCAGACCAGTCCGACGACCCCGAAGAGCAACAAGACCGGAAGCGCACTGAAGAACGGTTCCTCGGCCAAGCCGGCGACGAGAAGGTGCGCACTGTTCCACCATTGTGCCGGGTTGCCGTAGTCACTGGTGCGCGAAAGGTTTTCGGCATCCTCGGGGGACAGCAACGAGGCCATGCACAGGCCGATGGGGAACAATCCTGCACTCATCAGCGTCCGCGCTCGCCACGTCCCAGGGAAGCTGTTCGGTTCGGTCTCGTTCGGTTCGATGAACCGGCGCACCGCCGCGACGAGAGCGAGACCGGCAACTGCGGCGAAGAAGAGAATTAGGAAGCCAATTTGAGCGCCGGGCATCGTCGGCGGGGTCGACTCGGTGACTACCTCGGATCCGGTACCGAGATGCCTCTGAACCGAGACTAATGCCTCGAAAGGCCAACACACGACTAGGTAGGCGGCAGCAAGCCCGAGCGGAACAGCAGCGATATACAGGCTTGAGTTCCAGTTGTTGTTGCGATTCATCGCGATTCACTCTTTCTTTGACATTCTCTCGTCGCGGCGACACAGGACAGTCATGGGTGCGGATACGAGTACTGAGCGTGGGTACGGCGGTCGAGGCTGATCAGTTGTCGAGTAGGCCCGCACCGCGGGCAATAGCGGGTAGGTCGATCGGTGGTGCCCATGCGGCCCACACGCGGGTTCGGCCGAGCTCGACGACACGGTCGTCCGGATAGAGCCGCCATGGGCCGACGCGGTCGAGCAGTTCACCGACGAGGGCGTCGGCGTGGAAACGGGTGGGAACGGTGACGAAGTCATCGAGCGGGCCCCGCTTATGTAGTGCCGCGACGGGGCGTGGTGCGCCTCTGGCGATCGCTACCTGCCGCAGGTCCGGAGAGCCGTGGGGACGGAGGATCGCCACGACATGGGGGTCCAGCCATCGTCGCTCTCGCCATTCCTTGCGGACACCGCGGCCACGGGGAAGATCGAGCCCGGTCAAGACAGTTCGTGCATTGTCGAGGGTCTGCTGTTCGACACGTCGGATTTCAGGAAGGGGAAATTGAAGTTGCTGCAACCGGCGGACGGGAATGGCCGCTCGAGCGCGAGGTGAGCCCTGCAGCCAACGCTGAACGGTACGGCGAGTCACCCCGAATGCCGCTGCGACATAGTCGATATCGACACCACCGTTGACCAAGGGGCCGTAGCACGCGGTGAATGCGACCTCGAGCTGTCGTTTGGTCCACCGCGGCCGCTTCGGGTTCATGTCGCTCTAATGGAGTGGTCCGAGAAAGACGCCGTATCCCATTTTGGCCTGCACAGCCATGCTGACGAGGATCAGACCCGCCAACGCAGAAACGACGCGGGTCTTCCACTGCTGAGACTTGGTCTCGAACATGTCTTTCTGATCCCTCCTGCAGAGCGCTGCCGTGCGCGATTCCACCGATACCGTAGCGGTTGCACCGGACACTCCGAACACCTGAACTCGCAGACTCTTATGGTCAGACCGGGTCGATGGAGATGTTGTCGATGCTCTCGAAGGTCCATCCGTCGACGTACCGATCGCTGGCGTAGCCGCTGAGCCACTTCGAGAGCGCTTTGTCGCCGCCGCGTTCGTACGCCGACCACATCGACTCGACATCGGATGGCGACATACCACTCTGATCCGGGGGGATCTGGATGGAACGATTGCGAATGTAGAACCCTCCCCCACCGGCGACGCCTTGTCGGCCCTTGATCTGTACGCGCGCACCGTATTTGGCGATCGACTTGCCCTGTTTGCTCTCTCGGACAGCTTTGATGGCGGCGCGCCGGCCCTGTTGCGTCGTCGCTGCCTGCCGCGACTTGGTGGTGAGCTTGCTCAGAGTCTCGGCCTTCGGCTTCGAGATTCGCTGGCGTCCCTCGGCGGCAACCCAGCGTTCCACCGTACGACGTGAGACTCCGAGATCGCGCGCAGCTGCGGCAGTGTTCACCCCGCCCCGAGTGCCCGGGCCGTACGCGGCGAGGAGCATCCCACGCATGTCAGGGGTGGTGCCGGCCTTGCCGGAGACATCGGCACCACGCCTGCCCGTCAAGCCCTGGAACAGTGAGCTGCGTCGGCGTTCGTCTGCTTCCAGGTTCTCTTTGAAGCCAGCATGCTTGCGCCCGGCCATTGGCTATTCCCCCTTGCCTGTCGTGGCATCCCAGTTCATCGTCAGCGCTTCCTTGCCCTTGTAGCGGCCACCGACGAGGAACTCGAGATGATCGCCGAGTCGAGCGGAGCCCTCCCACTTGTATTGGCCGAACCCTCGACCGAGCTGCTTGTCCTCCCCAGGCCAGGACGCGATCGGATCCGGATCGTTGCTGGTGTAGAGAACCGTGTCGTTCGTGATGGCCACCGGCCACCGGTCGGAGACGGTGCCGATCTTGACGATGCGACGAGTGATGTTCGCCCGCGCTTTGGCGATGATGTGATGGCGTCGCTCAGGCGAGAAACCTGCTCGTCCGGTCATATGAACCGAGGACCCCATCTGGCCGATCGTGCGCGTGTAGACGCCCTTGAGCAGATCTCTGGCCAACTGAGCGTCGACGTCGTCGACGTCCAAAGCTGTTCGTGCGTCCCGGATTCGCTCGTACCACGGATCGAGTACTCGGCCATGTTCGTTCCACACGTAGGCCTCGACAGGTTCGAGCTCGTAGCCGAGTTCTCCGGCGACCTGCAGACTCGGTGTGGTCACCCACAGCAGGCCCGGCCGGCCGCCGAGAGGCATCAATGGATGTGGGATGCGCCAGTCCCCTGCCTCGGGAACCTCTACCCGCCAATAGCCCGGCAGCTTCTTGTCGAACGCTCGCCCGTCTGGATGATGAGTGGCCGATCCGATCGGCATCTCCAAACCGGCGATTCCCGCAGCATGCGAGCCTCCTCGGTCGTACGCGTGGACGTAGATCATCGATGTCTCGTCGCTGGTCGGTTTGCGGGACCATGCGTAATCGTCCTCGAGGGAGCTGATGGTGGCCGGGCCGACGGGAGTCTGTGCCCCGAACATCCGCTCGCGGTCCTTGAATCGAGTCGAGATCATCAGGTCGAAACCTGTGGACTGCGGGGTGATCACCCACGGCATCTTCAACGCGCTGGCGAACAGCGACAATCGACGCGCGAGTTTGCTCGGGGACGGTCGGTCTCCGAGAATAGGGATATCGCGTGGATCGGCGTTCATGCCGGCAGCCAGGACGACCCACACACCGCGGTGCTCGCCCTGGGTGCGCCACACACGGGTCCACGCACCGAGCCGGTCACCGGGCTTGCCCAGGGTCCAACCGTCGGCGATTGCATCTGTGACGAACGCTGTGCCGGCAGTGGCCTCGCCGACGTCTTTGCGTCGCTGCGACGGATCGTCGCTCAGCGTGCTCAGATCCACCCCGAACTTCTCGGTCATCGCCGCGGTCACCCAGATCTGTCCCGGTTCGCTCTGCCACGACGAAGTCTGAGTGCCCAGACGCAGCTCCTGCACCAGCGCGGCGACATGACCGACGTGAGAGATGTTCTGTGGCAAATTGATTCGACTTCCGTCGGGCATCCAAATGCCATCGACGTCCAGGACGGCGGCAGGGGCAGCGAACGGGTTGGCCGCGGTCTTCGCGGGAGCTGAACGCCGAGGCTGCGTGGTCTCGAGCGGCGCACTGGGTTGCGCAACCGTAGGAGCACTCGACTCGGCGGCCTCGGAAGCAGCTCGACGAGCAGGTTCGTTCGACGGCCGCGGGCCAGTGGAGGCGGGTGCAGGCGGCTTCGCTGCGGCTGCGGTATCGGCAACCAGTGCAGCGCGGGAGGCAGCTGTGCTTCCGAACCAGCACTGCGCGTGCAGAACGTGGCCATCGAAGCGAAGGCCCGAGCCCACTCCGCACTTCACGCACGGGACGCTCGGCGAAATATGTTCTGCCACAGCGATATGGCCCTCGGCATCGGGGTAGCTTCCCACTGGAATGTCCTCCTGTTCGGAGTTGTCAGACGTAGCTTCCGCGTCGTTGGCACGAGAGCTGCCCGTCGTCGATGAGGTGTCGCTGTTCGATACCGAGAACAACGTCGCGAGGTCGGCCACTGCGGAGGTCGAACCCGGAACGTCGCTCGGTGTCGTACCGTCCGGTGCATCGTCGGGTCCGCCATCAGCGTCGAAGATGCCGATCTGACCGTCGTCGGGGCCGTCGCCGAGGATCGCCCACAGACGGAGAGCGGTCATCCGCTGCCGCCGTTCCTCACAATGGATGGTGCGTTGGACGGTGTAACGGGGTGTCTTGCCTGCGCGTTCCTCGGCGATCAGAACTCCCTCGTCGTAGAGGGCCCGCAGCGCCGTGCCTCGATCGATCTGTGGAGCATCGGACATCGTCGATGCCGCGGCTTTCAGAACCTGTTCGAGGGCAGTCGATTCGATCAACAGCTGCGCTTCACCGTCGCGTGGTCCGGGGTCGGTGAGCACGTACCCCAACCGGATCCCGCGTGCGTCTTCGCGGTACTTCTTGACGTCCTGATAGTCCGAGACCAACGTCCGTCGCCACCCCAACCGGCCGGCGAGCGGGCGGTCGGGTGCTTCACCGGTACGAACGTCGTCGACGTAGGCCAACCCGGTACGCAGTGCGTGCGCAAGGAGCTCGCGCACCCGCGCCCCGGTACGTGAAGGCAGATCGGGATCGGCCGCAGCGACGACCGCGTCGTGCAATCCGCCGTCGACGACGTCGAGAACTTGCTCGACCTCATCGGCATCGAGCGCGCCGACATCGAGCAGAAAAGCGGTGAACGCCTGCCACCCTGCCCACACTGCACCGACCGCTTCGGCCTGGCGCACGGTCTCACCCTGCTCACGTAAGCCCTCGGCGTAGTGCGCGCCCTCGTTGAAGACCTTTTCCCGCAGTTCCTCGAGGCGGGGGCACAACCACTGCAGGAACGAGGCCATCAGCAGGGCGCGTCCATGTCGAGACTGCTCACTGTCGAGTCGAATCAGCTCGTCGAGTTCGATCTCGTCGGACTGCAACGGCACCACCAACATGCGCTGAGCGCCGGACCCTGGTCGAGGCATGACCTCGGAGGTCACCATCGCGGACGATCGGGGGGCGGTGCCGTCGAGGATGCTCAACCCGTCGCGACTGGAACGGCTCCGTTGTTCGCCGTTGTGGACCATGCGCGCGAACTCTTCGAGCGCTTTCTGTGCAGCCCCCCAGTCTCGTGTGGGAGCGACATCATCGGCCCAGTACAGCGCATCTTTCGACGAATTCAGTTTGATGCGAAGCGCATTGAGAGTGTCACCGTTACCTGACATCGACGATGCCGGCCGCCGACGATCCCACAGCTCACCGAAGTGATGCATCGCGATCGACGCGATCGAGGTCTTGTACGAACCGGGCGAACCAATGAGCGAAAGAACCCAGGGGTTGGGTCCCAAGGCCGCGCGAAAGACGTGCCCGAGCAACGGAGCAGCGATTCGCACCGGCAGACGCGTCAGCATCGATCCCGAATCGACCATGAAGGCATCACGCAATCGAGGTGCATCGGCGATCGGGCACGGCAGGTCGTAACGCGAGAGCGGTCCACTGAGCAGAACCGGCGCAACACGGGCACCGGCAGCACTGATAGCGCCACCCGCGTGCACGTAGAACCACTCGTCGTTTCGGTCCTTACGCCAACCGGTGGAACGGAATCGAACCGTCCGGGCAATCGTCACTCCACCCGCCACTTTCAGGGCGTCGCGAAGTTTGGCGATTCCAGAGGGTTTGGAGTCGTACGTCGGCGGCCCGGGAAGAGAATCCGCCCAGGTGCAGTCCCGATAGTCCTGTGCGTCCACCCGCATACGCATGAACTCGCCCGTATCGGGATGGGTGTACCCGATGACGACAGCGGAAAGCTGTTCGGGCGACGGCGGATTGGCTTCCCGCTGCCCGACGATATCTTCGCGTCCGAGCAGGGTCGGTGCGTCGACGTCGAGGCCGTCGTCCTGCGATTCGAGGTATTCCATCTCCACGATCCGAGCATCGATGCTGAGCACCATTTTGGCGGTCTGCTCGCCATCTCGGTTGGTGACGATTTCGACGAGGCTTCCCTCTACGACCCGATACGTCGGTGCAGATATCTGAGCGCCGCGGGTGGCCGCCCCGACCAGGTGCAGTCGGGGTCCGTCAGGGAGCGGATGTGTCGATTCACCGGCGTCGATGTGGCTGGATCCGGTCGCCGGCGGCACCGCGTCGTGCTCGTCCTCGTCGTGCAGCAGCGGTGGAATCGGAGTGCGCGAAATATCGTGTGCGGCACGGGCAGCCGTGCGGGCAGTACGCCACACAGCGGTAGCGGCATCGACCGCTTCTTGCGACCACTTCGTGCCCTCAGCGGCAGCGAAACTACGCACCGCATCGACGGCTTCGCTCAACGGCTCGAACAGGCGCTCCGCCTCGACGGCCCAGCGCCCAGCGAGGCGGATCTCGTCTGCGCACTCATCCTGGTGACCTGATACTCGCCCGCGCTCGGCACGCGCAGCCGCTTCCTGAGCCGCCTTTTCGACCTCGGCGGCCTTGCCGCGCAGCTTGGCCAGCGCAGCATGTGCCGCAACCTCACCGACATGGACGGGAATCAACCCGTTCCACATATCGTCCGGATCCCACAGCTGGGCCTCGACGTGATCTGTGAAGTCTGATTTGTCATCTGTTGTGCCGGGTAGCAGCAGTTGTACCTCGGCATCAACTGCGCCGAGCAGCGACGCCAGTTCGATGCCGCGCTCGTATCCTGCGGCGTCACGATCGAGCACAACGCGCACTGCGGCACCGGCGAACACCTCGGCGAGCTGTGGCGGAAAGTTCAGGCCACCCTGGGCATTCGTGGTCGCGCACAGACCGAGACGCATCGCGGTCTCGACATCCTTTTCGCCCTCGAGCAGCCACACCGGCTGGCCGGCCGACAGCGCCGCTTGCAGCTGCGGCATCGCGAACAGGACCGGAGTGAACACCGCAGGCTTACGTTTGACGTACGTGCGATTCGGACCGACGAACAACTGCCGGAATCGTTTGTGTTTGACGCCGCACGAGGTGCACTCCTCGCGGATGACCTCCTGCACCAATACGCTGTCGGCATCGGTGTAGGGATAGCGCGCAACTTCCGACCAAGAGTGCTCGACCTCGGGCTCCGGCATCGGACCGGCAATCCGAGCAGGCAGACGCCCCAGACGCCCACGTCGTTTGCCCGCTGCCCGTTGCTGCGGGGATCTACCGACACGCGGTGCGCTCGGATCCCGACTCGGCAAGGGTTCGTCGAACAGATCGGACACACCGATATCGAGACGCTCGGCGATTTCTGCGGCCGTCGCTGAGCAGCCATGGCACCGCAGCAGCACCATTCCAGAACCGTGGTGGCCCGGAGTCCAGGTGACAGACAGCGAAGCGTGACGGTCGTCGTGAACGGGGCATCTCGCCTGAAACTGGGTACTCGATGTGGCTTTGAAGCCGCCGAGCTGCTCGAGGCGTGGACGGATGTTGTCCATCGACCACATGTGGCCGCGGTTGGGAGTCGGTGACGTCACGACTCACCGCCGACACGTAGATGTACGACGCGCGCTGGGTTCGGAGCGCAAATCACGGCGAGGCAGGGGTACTGAGCTATGATGTCAATACACCTCCTGTCGTGTTCGTGGTTGTTCCCGGTGGGTGGTTGGAGCGGAGCGATTCGCTCACTTGTGAATCCGGAAGACCCCCCTTCTCGCCGCCAAGCACGAGGGGGGTTTTTCACTGTCTAGGGGTAGGTCATCACGCGCCCAGCTTGTACTGTGCGGGATCGATTCGATCTTGGATGTAATGCGGCATGGGTAGATCATGGTGCAGCGCCATGACATAGACGTAGTAGTCGCTGAGGTCGAGGCCAAGGGCGTCGGCCTCGTTTTTGTAATGCGCATACTGCGTGTCGGGCGTGCGCACCATTGCGGGTATGCGAGGGCCCTTCGACTCTCTCCCAGGTTTGCTTCCAGCCATGCGATCACATTAAACGGATTCGGTAACAGAAACAGGGAGGCCGCGACATCCGGTGTGTCGCCTGCCTGTCGTGCCACGTTCACATGTTCCTCCGCACCTCGTCCGTACCCGCCCTCGCACCACACATGACAGGTAGATCCGTCTCGATCTACCTCTGTGACAGAAGTGGCGAAATCTCTCGACATTGTCTCTGCGGCACCGGACACGACGAACACCCCAGCTCGTCGAACCGACCCGCTGCGCAAGCCCCTTCATCGATATACGCGTGACCTTGGCTCTTTTATGTGGGGAGCATGGGGAGCATGGAGATAAGGGCAGCTCAAAGGCAAAAAAACGCTCCCCACCGGAGTGGGGAGCATGGTGGGGAGCACGGTGGGGAGCCAGGAGCAAGACGCTCTGGCCCGGCGGATCAAGAGATCAGATAGTCCTCAACGACCGCAGCAATCAGCGCGCTTCGTGAGGGGATGAGCGGACTTGCTTCTACCTGCTCGTCTATCCATCGGGTCTGGGCTACCCACAGATGTGGACGCACCTCCACTCCCCCGCTCGCGACCTTCGGGCGGGCCAGACGCGGCATGCCACCGCGTGGCGATTCGACGGCGCGAGGGGCGAAGAGGCGAACCAAGGTTTCCGGGGTGTGCGCGGCGAAGGCATCCTCGACGATCTCGCCGTAGGACTTCTTCTCCCGCTGAGATCGCGTCTTCCAGGCCTCTTTGACCGTCGCGGGAACGTAGACCGCGATCGGGCGCACATCTTCATCACCGACAATCGCAGCCAACGGCTCCGCTGTAGCGGTGTCGGCCCCGGTTTCGGGTGTGGTGGCTACGTCCTCGGTTGCGGCAGTGCTGCCCCCGGAGGGCGAGGCAGATGTAGCAACCTCGGTCGGAGGCTCTGGTGCAGGTGCTGCAGGAGCATCCGGTGCAGATGTCACGTCCGGAGCCTGTACGTGCGGCTCGTCGACGGCTCTTTCGGCAGCCACGTCGGTCGAGCGTGGTTCCACTGCGGCAGGCCTGGCGAGGGAACCCGTTCCATTGCGAGGGAAAATGTTGGCGAGGCCAGATCCACGGGGAGCGGGCTTGTCGAATTGGTCCGCCAGGCTGGGTCGCTTCTTGCGATCAGTGGTGCTCATGCGGGTGCTACCTCTTCTGCGTGATCGGCTTCGGCAGCAAGCTCGGCCAAGCGTTGCAAGACCTCAGCTGCTAGGGCCTCGTAGTCATCCGCCAACCCGGTTGCATCCCGAGAGAGCAGAAGGCTGGGTGGTTTCACCTTGTCCCTCAGCGCTTTCAACCGAGCCTTCTTTGCGCTAGCAGTAGCGCCTTCGAGTTCGTGAGCTAGGAGCCCATGCCGCCGCGCGTCGGCAGCGGCGCTCTCCATGTAGCGGATTGTCGTGCCGAAGATGGGGGCAATGGTGTCAGGAATGGCTTGCGTAATACTTTCCCTCACCTGGTCCTGGAGCCGTTGTGACCTACTGCCGACCGCAAACAGAAGCATGCCAGCCAATCTCAGTTGCGGATTGTGCTCCCGGGCACGCGCGAAGCGCTCGGCGACGCGGTCGAGGCCGTCGAGGCTGCCATCGTCGGCGCGAGTAGGGATGAGAACGGACGACGTGCAGTACAGCACCGCATCACCGATGATCACGTCGCCTGGCGGGGTATCGAAGAGAACAATGTCGTAGTCGGGAACGATCGGGGCAAGGACTTTGTGGAGGATCTGCCCCAGCGATTCGCCCCCGCGGCTGAGCCTGGAGAGCATCATGCCAGCAACGTCGACGAGCGCAGGACCAGCGGGAATGACGTCTAGACCGGGTCGGACGTCTTTGATGATCGGGGGTTGTCCGCCTGACATCAACGACATCAGAAGTTCTTCACCGGACTGCTTTTCGTAACCGAAATCGCGGGCCAGGTTGCCCTGAGGGTCGAACTCCCCGACGAGAACACGGTAGCCGGCAGCGGCGAACAGGCCTGCGAGGTTGGCAACAACCGTCGTCTTGCCCACTCCCCCTTTACCTTGGGTGACTGCGAGGGAATTTGATATTGCCATCGATAGAACCTTCCTTCCAGAGTCCTGGATCCGCGTGCATCTATTCGAGCGCTGCCGTGGAGAAGCGTGACCGGGAGGCGTTCACGGTGCCGAATCGGTACGTGCGAGCGGCTCGACTTGTCCCGCACGCTCTTGTGCGGGCGGATGCGCAGGTTGTCGTGCGTGGTTGTGTGCGCGAGAGTACGCCCAGTCACGCACGTCAGTCAACACGGTCTAAGTCGCGTAACACCATGCGTATCAATGCTCGCACTCTTACGCGGCAAAACACGCGCAATAAAACATGTAGTGCTGCGCCCTAGTAACAGCGTACCAATACGCACGTTAAGTCGCATATCAACACCCTTGTTAACACGTGAAGAAACACGGGCATTGATGTGCTGACCAAAACGGTATTTAACCCGCGTGTTGACGTGCGGAGTTCTACCCGGTATTGCATGCGTAGTATTACGCGTATTAACCAACGGTGTAACAAGCGTATTTGTACGCCCTCAAACACGCGGTTTAGTACGCGATGAAACCAACGCTTTACTGCGCGAGGAGTACTACGAAGTGCTACGCCCATTGTGTTGGGATGATTGCCCGGTAGACGGTAACGGAGGTAGGGGAGCAGAGCACTGGGATGATGAACGGGATCGAGAGTGGGTAGTTATGTCGGATCAACAAAGCGTCGATATGTGCGAATCAGCGTGCGATTCGAGCTGCGATCATGGCCGCGACTCCCAATCCGCAGGCTCTGCTGGCTTCGCGAAGGCTCAAGCGAAGTGTTGAGGGGAGAGGTATCGGTAGGGGAGTGCGAGGATTGCTACGTAGTTCGACGCGAGCCTGGCACGAATTTCACATAAGACGCCAGGTCAACGGGGGACTGTTCGCGTTCCAATCAGCGTAGATCCGAATAGCTCTGACGCAGTCGGCGGCGGGGATCGCCAGGCTCTCCGCGGGTCGTTCGCTGTTCGGCTATCCGTTGTTCCAGACCGATCTTCGACGCCATTTGGGTGGCCCACAGCAGGGTGGCGTCAGGGACTGATTCTGAGAGTTCAACGGTGAGATCTACAAGGGTGTCTTCGAGCAGTGTCTCGGCGGCTCGGTAGAGGCTCCACAGGTGGCTCAATTCCCAACTAAGAATGAGGGGATTTCCGAACATCATGCGCTCACAGGAACGTTGAATGCGCCGGACTTGAGGGTTGCTCAGAGCTGTCGGATCGTGCGGGTCGGCCCAGGTCGCAAGGTAGCTGCTCTGCTCGCATGTCCACGGCAACAGCAGGAGCGCATCAGTCGCGAAAGTCCAGCTCTGCGTGTCGAGAACGTGTTGTGACTGTTTGAGGGCGCGGCCCAGGGCTCGCTGGCAGGTCGTGGTGTAGTCGGCGAGCGCTAGCCGACATCGCTCCAGTTGTGCCAGGTCGTGCACTGTGTGGAACTGGTCCTGTCCACGAGTGAATTCGGTGGCAACGAGCGCGGCCTCGGTGTCCCACCAGCGAAACTGGGACTGACGATGGAACTCGCGGTGCCATCGTAGGTCGTCGAGCGTTCGGGCTGCGACGCCGCTGCCTGGCGCGGTGGCGGTGTCGGAGAAGCTCATCGTTCAATGGTTGCAGGTAAATGGTGGTGTGTCACCACCCCTCTGGCATCAGTTCTATGACTGTGCCCACGGCCGAAGAGGTAGATGTGGTGGTTTTCCTGGTGAGCTCTGCATGGCGATCGGTTCAAGATCGTCGGTGAACGACGCTGCGTTGAAGAAACATTGGCGGCAGATTGTGGACACACATGAAAGCCATCAAATCAAATAGCACTGAGTCACGAGAACCACATCAGTCCGACATGAGTGTCAAACGATAACAAAATCGTGTTGTGATCACGTGGCAGTGATCATAATCCAACTTGTCTTGGAGTCAAGAGGCAGCGCCGAGTGCAGTTCGGTTGAGAGTCAGTCAACGGCCCGTAGAAGTTGCAGAGGACATTGCTTGCGGCACGGACCGTCAGGGGTCGGTGCCGCGCCGCGTTTGCTTCGGAACTGAACGAGTGCGCGATCGACTACCTTGTTACTGAAATGTTATGTACCGCGTGTTGATCACCACTGTTGTTGAGGTGGAGATAGCCTTTGTCCTGGTGGGGAGGGGATGGGGTCCTCTTGCGGGACGAACACGGGGTTCGTTTTGCAGGGTTCGGTTCGGATCGACGCTGTTCGCGGTGTCCGGGAGACCCGGTATATCTCGTACGTCGCACTCAAGCCTGCGACTCAGGTACACGGGGACATCGGAAGGATCGTGAGTGAGGACCGACAGCGCTGAGAGTGCGAACGTGCCGACATCTCCGCCTGCGCGACAGTCGCTCGGGGCAGCCTTCATGCCACCGCCGCCGGCCGGATCGATAAGTGCTATGTCAGCGGAGGTGGTGCAGTTGAGTTCAAACGAGGAGGAGACATCCTCTGGTGCAGCTGAATTGGGGCACGACGACACGATTGTGCCGTCGACGGTTCATCTTGCTGTCGGGGTTGCACACGGTCTGGCGAAGGAGAGCAAACGGACAGGGAGAACCCACGGCGAGGTGGTCATCACTGCTATCGAGGATGTCCACAGCGATCTCGAAAGCCTTCTGTTTCCGGGAGGCAAGGTCGGCGGAGGTCTGTTCCGCGCCAGGGGAGTAGGTGGGAAGCCGTCTGAGGGTAAGGCGGAGAAGAAGGGAGTCACGGTCGGGTTGTACGCCGATGACTGGGTGATCATCGATCAACTGAAAGACCAGTTCAAGGCCCGTTCCCGCAGCCACCTCATCGGAACTGCCCTCAAAGCACATCTCGGCCTCGACGCCACGACACAAACGGAAAGTGACTGAGCTATGCCCATGTTCGGCAATCTCAAAGAAAAGACATCGACCGCCACAGTGGGGGAGCCGCGCAGCGCAAGAGAGGCATCTCCTAAGCCGGGCCATGACTTCACCGAAGTCGTATCCACCACCAAAGTGCGCCGTCGACGGTCGTACTGGATCGCGGGAGTCGCCTTGATGACCGTCGCAATCGTAGGAGCGGTCTTTTTGGTGAACGCCATGCGCGCCACCACGACAATTCTGGTGCTCGCCCGCGACGTGCCACAGGGGGAGACGATCACCACCGACGACCTCAAAACCGCAGAGGTCAACAGCGATGCGACCATCGCGACCGTTCCTGCCACAGACAAAGCATCGGTCGTGGGCCAGAGCGCAGCAGTTCCGCTCCTGAGCGGATCGGCACTGAACCCATCGTCGTTCACCAACGCCGTAATCCCCAGCGGGGACAACACTTTGGTCGGCATCACCGTCGCAATCGGCAAACTTCCCGCAGAGCCACTGCTCGCAGGCGACAACGTCCGGATCGTCGACACTCCCCGAGATCAAGACGATTCCCCGGTGCAGGGTCCGGTCACCGCGAACGCACAGGTCGTTGCCGTGAAGGACATCCCCGAGACCGGACAGACGACAGTGGACGTTCTGGTCAAGAAAGACGAGGCCAGCTGGATCGCCGCCCGAGCCGCCACCAACCGCGTCGCCATCGTCCTCGACTCCCGGGAGCGCTGAGCCATGCTCGTCACCCTGACCTCGATCTCCGGCTCGCCAGGCGTCTCGACGACCGGCCTGGGCATCGCTCTCACCGCAGACTCCCGCAAGCTGCTGTACATCGAGGCCGATCCGATCGGATCGTCCCCGACGCTGGCCGGGTACTTTCACGCGCGCCGCCGGCACGACCGATCGATCATCCAACTGGTCGAGCCGAACAGGCACGGCCGAATAGGCCCAGCCTTCCAGCACCAAATAGTTAGAATCGGGCCGTTCGATCCAGAGGAGCCGACCAAGGCGCAAGGATGGTTCGTCCCCGGCCTGGTCAATGCAGCTCAAACGGAATCGATGAAGTCGACGTGGGGCCCGTTGGGGGCACATCTGGCGTTGTTGTCGAAACAGGGCGGCGGTGACCTGCTCGTCGACGCCGGTCGCCTCAATCTACGGTCCGGACATCAAGACCTGATCCGTCACAGTGACGTTATCGCCATAATGCTCAGACCGACCAGGACCGCAGTGGCAGCGGTTCGTGCTGGCTTGGGCCCACTACAGCAGCATCTGGAGAATACGAAGTCGCCGGCCAGCATCGGCCTCATTGTCAGGGGTACCGAGCCCTACAGCGCAGCCGAGACCGCCGCGGCGACCGGCCTCGACGTCATCGCAGTCCTTCCCGAATCACCGGTACACGCGCAAGTTTTTTCCGAAGGTGCCTCGCTCAGTAATTGGCGGCGACGTCGATCAAGCTATCTACGCGCAATCGACGGAACCTGGCAAAAGATCGAGCGCTTCCACGAAACGCACCAGCCCGTATGGATCGCCAACTCGCCATACAGCTCACAGCCCGCGTAACGAGCCGACAAGGCCAAAGGGAGAACACCCGCATGACCAACAACGCCCCCGACTTCGACTACGACGAGCGACCAGCCCTACCCGACCTACCGATGTTTGCCGCCGATCCGATCATCCTCGACGATGGCGACAACGAGATAACTCGTTACAGGAGCGGGCAATACGGCTCCTCATCTGCAGGTCTGCTCGCCGCAGCCGGCAAGGACGGTCGCCACTCCCACCCGGAACCCGAGCGACTCGAGACGGTCCCGTTCACATCGCCATCACCATTTCCAGCTGAGCGGTCGGACGTCGCGAGGACCAACCACCAATTGGTCAAGCAACTGACCAAAGAAGCATCCGAAATCCTCTCTCTCCGTAAGACCCAACGAGCAGATCAGGCCCTCAACCCTGAGCTGGGCGTCACTGCCATGACCCCGGACGAGGAGCGTGAGTCGGGCAGGCAGATCGTCATAGATCTCGTCAGCAAAGAAGTGCAGTCCGCGATCGACACCGGTCACGAACAGCTGAGCGTCCAAGAGGAACAGACGCTGGTCAAAGCGGTCTTCGACACGCTGTTCGGACTCGGCCCACTTCAGCCGCTCGTCGACGACCCGAACGTCGAGAACATCCTCATCAACGGCGACAGCGTCATTGTGATGTACCCCGACGGGAGTCTGCAGGCACGACCGCCGATCGCGGACAGCGACGAAGAGCTCTACGACTGGCTCACCAACCTCGCGCAGCGCGCACCCGGTGGTGGACGACCGTTCTCGCAGGTCAACCCCAACCTCCGCCTCAATCTGCCCGGCGACATCCGCTTGTCCGCGATGGGCTACTCGGTCCGCCATCCCAGTATCGCCATCCGCATGCACCGCCACAAGGATGTGACCATCGACAAGATGGTCGAAATGGGTGTTATGCCCCAACTGTTGTCCGAGATCCTCAGCGCCGCAGTCATCGGTGGTGCCTCCATCGTGATCTCCGGGCCCATGGGATCAGGTAAAACAACCAACCTTCGTGCGCTCGCCAACTGCCTTCCCCTGCAAACACGGATCGGCACAGCAGAGACAGAGTACGAACTGTTCCTCGACAAACTCGACGGTCGCAGACCGTATGTTGTTGCAGCCGAGGCAATCACCGGCGGCGGCGAACGAAACGAGCTGACCGGAGCGCTACGCGGCGCGACGACGCTGTCCGACATCCTTTACCAGTTCGTGCGAATGCAGCTCGACCGTGTCATCGTCGGAGAGGTAGCCGGCGGCGAGATCATCGACATGTTCAAAGCAATGCAGATGGCCAAAGGCTCCCTGAGTACCACGCACGCCGAGCATGCCGCCGGCGCGATCGACCGCCTCGTCACCTGCGCCCTCGAAGCAGGAGTGCCGGTCGAGTACGCCTACCGCCAAGTGGCACACCACATCAATCTGATCATTCAGCTGCAGACGGACTACGAATTTACCGACACCGGCGAGAGGCGTCAGGTCCGATTCGTCAGCGAGGTCATCCATATCGAGGCCGGCGAAAACGCCATGCCCGCAGTAACCAAAATTTACGAAGGAAAGCCGGGCGGGACCGGCGAATACGGAACTTTGCCCCCAGCTTTGCTCCGCAAGCTCTACGCAGGCGGTTTCAGTCCGAACCAAATCCCCATCAACACGATCACAGGTGGTGGGCTCTGATGTACACGTTCACGGCCGTCGGTATCGTCCTTGTCTTTGCCGCCGGGATGTGGTTTTTTGCCAACGGAATTCGCGATCGCCGCGACCCGACTGCGCCGACACGCCACCGCACCTCACGTGCGCGGATTGCCCGGCGGACAAAATTACTCCTCGCCATCGGAACTGCCGTCGGCCTTGCTGCATGGCTCCTCAGTGGATGGTTCGTACTCTTCCCCATCATTCCGATCGCAGCAGTAGGCGTCCCCTACCTACTCGGATCGTCAGCCGCCGCCGACGACATCGAACGCCTCAATGCCCTCGAAGAATGGGTGCGCAACCTGACTGGAGTGCTCGCAGCAGGATCCGGCCTCGAACAGGCCATCATCGCAACGCACAGGGGAATGCCTCAAGCATTGCGTCCGGAAATTACGAGCCTCATCACGCGCCTGCGTGGCAATGTGTCGATCGACGAAGCGTTGCTTCGGTTCGCAGACGATCTCGACGATTCCACCGGCGACTACGTGGTCGGTGCACTGCGGCAGGCAGCTCGCCTGCGCGGCTCCGGACTCACCGCAGCCTTGAAGCGACTTTCAGAATCGGTGGCAGAGAACGTGCGCAACCGCAGAACGGCCGAAGCGGAACGGCAAGGGCCCCGCACGACCGCTCGCGGGGTCACCGTCATCACCGTCGTTGTCATCGTTGGGTTGTTCCTGTTCACCAACTACATGGACCCGTACAAACAGCCCCTCCTCCAGCCCGTTCTGTTCCTCGAATTCATCGGTTTCGGCCTGGTGCTCGGGTGGATGAAGCGATACACCTTGCCAGTGAAATACCCCAGGTTCATCGGCACCAAGGACCGCGACGCAGCAAACACCGCACGTGAGAGGAGCGCAGTATGAACAACTTCGAGCTCTGGGCGATCGCCCTTGCCGCTCTCGCCGCTCTCGGCTTGATCCTCCTCGTTCTCCGCATACTGCCGGCCGACCCAGCACTCGGCGATGCCATGGAACGACTGTCCGGTGCAGCCCCGGACCCGTACACCGTCGACACCCGCGGCGGTGACGACCTCACCGGTTCGGATGCCCTGTCCTACAAGGTCGGTGCCCGCTTCTACCCGCGGCTGCGATCGCAGGCGTGGTTCAGGATCCCGACCGCGGACCTGGCGATCCTCCGAGAAACTCCACAAAAGTTCATCGGAGACAAAATCCTTTCCGCTGCAATAGGTCTGATCATCGCGCCGATTTCGATCGCACTCCTGGCGCTGTTCGGCATGGCAGTGCCCCTGACTTTTCCCGTAGCCGGTTCCCTCGTCCTGGCGCTGGTGGGATTCTTCGCGCCCGACGCCGACGTCAAGACTCGCGCCGCTAGTGCCCGACTCGAATTCACCCGAGCATTGGCGGCGTTCATCGACTTCGTTTCGTTGAACCGAAGTGGCGGCGTCGCTGCATTCCAAAGTCTCGAACGCGCTGCCGCAGTGGGCGATAGCTGGGTGTTTCTACGTCTGGATGCCGAGCTTCAGAAAGCGTCCCTCGCCGGACAGGCACCATGGGCTGCTCTGTCCAATCTTGCAGCCGAACTGGCGCTGCCGGAGTTGGGAGATCTCGCGGACATCATGACCTATACCGGCGACCAGGGAGCGAGCGTGGCCGACACTCTTGCCGCGCGGGCCGGAGCGCTCCGCAGTGCCCTGCTCTCGAAAGAACAAGGCGAAGCAGGAGCCAAAACGAAGAAGATGGACGCACCTCTCGGCACCTTGGCCGTGCTGTTCATGATCATGCTGATCGTGCCGGCCGGAGTGAACATCATGGGCGGCGTCTAGACCGAACAACCCGAATGCGTTGTCATTCAACGATCAACTACCAAGTTTGAGCTGTGCAAACACCGATCCGTGCACTTCACCTGCTCGAAGTGTCCGGTCTTGGCGATAGTCTGACCGGCATCCAGAACCGTCATAACCAGGGCTTTTACATATCGAAGGGAAACGTCACATGGCAGCATCGCGCACAATCGCAAACCGGATCGCAGCAACCACCGCAACACTGTTCGCATTGGCACTGTTCTCCTATACCCGGATGACCGAGCGCGCCGGCGGACGCAAAAGCGACAAGGGCTACAGCATGGAGACCGTCGTCATCACCGCCGGCCTCGTCATCCTCGCCATCGCTATCGTCGCCGGAATCACCGTGGTTGCACAGCGCTACCTCAACCGAATCCAGTAACCCCACCACTCGCCCAACGAGACAGGGGAGGACCAGCGTTGCTCACCGACACACATGTACCACTACGCGAATGGCTCACCCGCATACGTCGAGACGACCGCGGCGCAGCCCTCGAAACAGTCGTGGTATTCGGCGTCGTCCTACTGCTCTTCCTCATCGCAATCCAGGCAGCTCTCTACGCTCACGCACGGACCGTAGCGATTTCGACCGGTGAAGAAGCTCTACGACAAGCGCGATCGCAATTCGGCAGCGCTGCGGCCGGAACAGCGGCGGGCTACGCCTTCGCATCCACCGCCGGCCCGACGACCCTTCGAGCACCCGTCATTGTCGTCAACCGAGGCTTGCGAGAAGCAACTGTCCAGATCACCGGACAACCCATCCGCCTCATCCCCTTCTTCTCCCTCGACATCAATGTCAGCGAGACGCTTCCCGTTGAACGAGTCACTGCCCCAGGAACCAGATGAACACCGCGAACAAACTGCGCCAGCTGGCAGCCGCAGCCAGAGCCGACGACCGAGGATCGGCCCTGCAGACTGTCATCGTCGCCCCCGCCACACTGTTCCTGATCGCACTGATCGTCACCTTCGGCGTTCTCGCGCAAGCGCACCAGAAAGTAGTCCACGCCGCGAACGAGGCCGCGCGTACCGCCTCCATCGCGCGAACGGCGTTCTCCGCAGCCCCCGATGCGCAAGCAGCCGCGCGAAACGACCTGGCAGCACGAGGGCTCACCTGTTCCGCTCTCAACGTCAACACCGACCTCGGCGGATTCAGAACTCGCCCCGGCGTCACGGCTTCCGTCTCGGCCACCGTCACGTGCGTCATCTCCCTCGACGCACTCGGATTCCCGCAAGTCATGGGCTCACGGACCATCACAGCAACCGCGACTTCACCCGTCGACACCTACCGGGAGCGCGCCTGATGACCGAAGCACTACGCCGGGCGGTGGCCGCCTGCACACGGCGAGACGCGCACAACGACGCCGGAACCATCGCCATGTGGAGCGTCATCACAGCCATGGCGTTGCTGATCATGATGGGTCTCGTCGTCGACGGCGGCGGCAAAGTTTACGCCAAGCAGCGCGCCGAGCAAGTCGCTGAAGAAGCAGCCCGCGGGGCAGGACAAGCCATCATCGAACCACTCGCAGTCCGCGGTACCAACGTCGTCGTCAACCCGCTGACAGCCCAAGCCAAAGCCACCAAATACCTTGCCGCAGCAGGAATCCCCGGCGTCGTCGTGCAGACCGGACCGACAACACTGCTGATCACCACCACAACGACCTACCAACCCCGTGTCCTCGGTTTGATCGGCGTCGGGCCACAGCAGATCATCGGAACAGCCACCGTCAACCTGAACCGCACCAACCTCGGAATCCCCGGCACACCATGACCAATCGACCGCAGAGCAGACGAGTCGCAGAACTCCACGAGAAGACGGAGGACGTGATTCGACAGCTCGCGGCGCAACGCTGCACGACCCCGGCCACCCTGCAGCCATCGGAAAGGACACCCGCATGACCACCATCCGACGGCGCTTGACTGGTTTGCTCTACCTGATCGTCCTACTCGTCCTCGTCGTCGGAATTCCGCTCGCACTGTGGACATTCCGCGGCAACCCAATACCGACGACGCTGCCCGATCTCGACCAGATCAAAACAGCTCTGACCACCCAAGACGACGGATCACTCTTCCTCGGATTCGTGACCTGGATCGGCTGGCTCGCCTGGGCCACCTTCACCTTCAGCACCGTCATCGAACTCGTCGCAGCACTACGCGGCATCAAAGCACCTCAACTCCGAGGCCTCGGCTTCCAGCAGCGAAGCGCCTCCGTTCTCATAGGCGGAGCGCTCATGCTGGTAACAGCGGGCACCGCCACAGCCCAACCCCTCACCGCCACAGCACTACCGCTCTTCGACGCCCCTGCCCACTCGGCACCGATCCAAGTAACGCAACAAAGCCAACCGCATCCAGCAGAAGCCCCCGCCCGCCCCATCAACGGGGAAACCATCACGGTGCAGCAGGGCGACAGCCTATGGAAACTCGCAGAACGCCACCTTGGCGATGGCTTTCGATACACCGAGATCAAGCAACTCAACGCCGACGTCCTGACCGTCGACGGATGGCTGCAACCAGGATGGAAACTTCAGCTCCCCGCCGCCGCACCCACAACCGTCGACGGGGCCTACACAGTTCGAGAAGGCGACAGTCTCTGGAGCATCGCCGAGCAACATCTGGGTGACGGACACCGCTACAAAGAAATCATCAACGCCGACGGAACTGCACCGTCGACAATCATCCACGTCGGCCAGCAGCTCACCGTCAACGATCAAACCGCCGAGACCGTCACGCCCGAACCGGGTCCGGTTGCTTCCCCCGACCCGGCCCCGGTTGCTGCCGCTCCTGTACCTGCTGCTGTGCCCGAACCGACCGTCGCTCCTGAACCGGCCCCGGTCGCTGCCGCTCCCGAACCGGCTCCGGCTGCCGCTCCTGAACCGGCCCCCGCAGCAGCGCCTGAACTGTCCTCCGCTGCACCTCTCCTGGGTGGCACCGACGTTCCGGAACAAGCGGAGATGGTTCCGGGCGGTGACGAACAGGCTCAGGCAGAAGCGCAGGCCGCTGCCGCCGCCGCTGCGAAGATTTTCGGCATCGAACTCAACAGCGCTTCGTCACAGCTACCTGCTCCGACAGCGGCGGCTCCTGAGCCAGCGCCTGCTCCAGCAGCCCCTGAGCAGGCAGAGGCCCCCGCCCCGTCGGCGGTTCCTGAGCCAGCGCCTGCTCCGGTGGCCGCCCCTGAGCCAGCAGAGGCTCCCGCCCCGGTGGCAGCTTCCGAACCTGCTGCTGAGTCCGCGGGCGCAGATGTTGTGGCACCCGGGCCGGCACCCGCTCAAATGCCTGCTCCAGCGCAGACGTCGTCACCCAGTCCTGCTGCAGCTCCCGCCCCGACTCAGCCAGCCACCCAGATCCCACTGAATACATCGACGACAGACCCGGTATATATCGCCGCCACTGCGCAGCCAAGCGATGTCTCCGAGGATCAGAACAGCACATTGTGGCTCGGTATCTCAGCCCTAGCGGCCATCGGACTGGCTGGGGCCTTCGGGCTGCGCCGGCACCGTCAACAGCACGATCGCCGCAGAGGCGAGACCCTCCCTCAAACCTGGGGCGCTGCAGCAGTTGTGGAAGAACAGATTCATTCTGCAGCGGACAACAACGTCCTCACGCGGCTCGACGAAGCACTGAGGACTATCGCCGAACACGCTCGGACACAGGGCAACGCACTGCCGGCATTACTCGGCGCATTCATCGGTCCCGATGCGGTGGAGCTAGTAATCCTTGATGACTCCGTACTGCCGGACCAGTGGCTCAGATCAGAGACCGGCACCTGGACCCTCCCCGCCGACGTCCGGATCGCCCCAGCACCCACCACAATCAGCCCGTACCCCACGCTCGTGACACTCGGTTCCACAGACGACCGAACCCAAGTTCTTCTCAACCTGGAAGAACTCGGCTACCTCGGCGTCTCAGCTTCACCAGAGCACGCCCGCGGCACTCTCCAGGCCCTGGCCCTCGAACTCGTCGAATCCCCGCTCGCCGACAATCTGCACCTGACGCTGATCGGTTTCGGACAGGAGCTCCCCGAACTGTTCGGCAACGGTCGAATCGAGCACACCGACCAACCAGGCGAAGTGCTGGCCAGACTCGCCCGACAAGCCGAACGTGACCAAGACACCCTCGTCGAACAACACATCGACAGCATTGCAGCGGCCCGTTCGATCTACGACACAAGCGAAATGACCGCCCCCGAAGTAGTTCTCATCGCGAGTCAGTTGACGGCCGACCAACAGCAATCACTCGATCAGATCCTGGCCGCCACACCGCGCGTGGCGTTCGCTGCCGCCAGCACCGCCAGCACCGCCAGCGAGAACACCCAGGCCGCGTGGACACTCGACATCGTCGACCGCAACACCGCAAGCCTTGTCAAACGAGACACCGACGGCGGCTTCGCATTCCAGCCAGCATTTCTCGAGCCGGACCAATATGAAGGCATTACCGCCTACCTCGCGACCGCCACACAGCCAGCTATCCCCACAGAGTCGTCCATGCACGACCCCTGGGCTGCAGCCGAAATCGACGCACACCTCACCGACGCCGAAAGCGCTGAGACCTTCCTCGACTCCGTCACCACGATCGACCCCACCGACCAGCTGCTGCTGAACGGAACTACCGCATCGGAGACCGCCCCCGACGTCACAAACGTTCCGACCTACAGCCCGGACGCCGCGCAGTGGACATCCCCAGAAGCGATCAGGTACGACGACCAGGCCCCACCCATCGCTCCTGTCGCTGGTGACGTACCGGCCCCGGGACATCTCTGGCTCCATCTTCTCGGGAAACCAGCAGTCACCACCCCGACCGGGGAGCCACCCAAGGACGGCCGTGAAGTACTCCTAACCGAGATCGCCGCTCTTCTCTCCATCCACCCGGGAATCAAACACGACTCCATCGACAAAAAGATCTGGCCTGCAGACAATTTCGACAAACTCCCTCTGGAGGATCAGCCGAAAAAGAAGGCGACACGACGCCAGAACTACCTCTCGAGACTGCGAAATTGGTTGGGAGAGACAGAGAACGGTGAGCAGGCATTTCCGAAGCACGGCGACCGCACCGGCCGCACCGGCTACCGACTGCACCCCGATGTCCGATCGGACTGGGACTACTGGCAACAACTGATCGACACCACTCCGGCCGCCGCCACCGATGCGGAATTGCGGACGGCTGCAGAACTGGTAAACGATCAACCATTCGCCGGGACACGGTCAGACCGTTACGGGTGGGCACGAAACCTACAGCAGCACATGATCTCGACCCTCGCGGATGCCCTCGAAGAGCTCGCCACCAGACAAATAAAGACCGGAGATCTTTCCGCCGCGCTCACCACCGCAAACCGCGGCGTCACCGTCGAACCGTTCCGAGAAGGTCTCTGGAGACTGGCGATCATCGCTACCCACGGGAGCGACGAGATCAGCAAGACCCAGGAGCTGATCGACCAACTGCTCGCGAACCTCGCCGACATCGATGTCGACCCAGAACCCGAAACCGACGAACTCTTGCGCGCCCTCGCGCAATTCCACAATGGCGGCAACGCCCTCTACCGGATCGGAGCAATAGCCAGTTGATAGCAGTCGCGTCAATCGAGGTGTCTGAAGTGTCCGGTAAGCACGTTACGGTCCAAACAGCCGCACCATTATCGTTATCGCAGTACAACGCACAGAACAACGTAGGGGGTCCACGATGATCAGCACACGACGTCGCACAGGCGCGGCAATCCTCGCAGTAGCAGCCGCTGCAAGCATCAGCGTCGCATGCGGGAGCGGTGACATTGAGGCGACCCCCGTAACGACCACCACGCAGCCGGTCCTCACGGGACCAGAGGGCGTCGAAAAGTCCCCGGAACAACAGGCGACCGAGCAGGCAACAGCAAAGGTGAATGAGTTCTTCGCCGTTCTCGCGAAGGTCGAGAGCGATCCTGCTGTAGACATCAACATGCTGGACTCTGTTGCGAGTGGAAAGATCCTCGATCAGTTGAAGGCAAACGTGAACCTGCGCCGATCTCAAGGAATTGTCTCCACGGGTGCTGCGACTGTCGCAGATGCATTCGTGACGGAACTGCAGGCACCAAAGGATGCTGACGGGAACCCAATTAAGGAAGAAGCGTCGGCAACATTGCGAGTCTGCATCGACAGCTCGAACTATGACCAGATCCGTCCGGACGGCACGAGTGTGCTCCCTCCTGACCGAGTCCGGCGGGAGCTGGGCAAGCCGACTCTGGAGAACGTGGCGTGGCCAGATTCATCAGGCTGGCGCATTGTTTCCGATGCAGTGACTTCTTCGGGTACCCCATGCGACGCACCATGATCGACGGTTTGGCAAGTAGGCAACTGGAATCCATAAGGGCGGTGGGTCATGCGTAAGCCGCTTGGGGTTATCGCATCAGTGCTTCTAGTTGGAGTGTTCAACGCGAACCCAGTATTTGCGCAGCCGGGGATCGGCACCGGAACTGGCGGTGCCTTCGGCGGAGGCTTGGGTGGTTCGACAGTTGTGGTCGAAGGTACGTACACGAGTGTGCCGTCAGGGGGTGGAACGACTGGATCCGCGCCAGCTGCTGTGGGCGGGGGAGGTGGTGGGAGCGCCGCGCCGTCCGGACCGCCGCTCGAGTTCGTTCCGTCGACTGACGCCGCCAATATGACGCTTGTTCGAAATGCTGATAGTGGTGCCCCGATGGCAGTGAACGTCGTTAATGATGACGGCACAACATGGTCCTGCGAAGCGGCCGGTCCGTGTGTTCAAATTCCGGACGTTGGGGTGCCGGCTACGCCTCCGGTGGTCGACGTTATGACCGTTGTCGGCCAAGCGGTTACGGCAATGCAGTTGGATCCGCCCGGAATAGGCATCACCCCGAACCCCGCAAACACAGGTGCTGTCGGCCTGGTTGGTCTACCCGGCTGGTTCTGGGTCGCTGACCCACGGGAATCGACAGTCGGCCCCGTGACCAGAACTGCAGCAGGACCGGGTGTCATAGTTTCTGCTACAGGGGTCAATACGTCCGTGGTCGTCAATTGGGGGGACGGATCCGTGCCGTCGGTGTGCCCAGGTGCGTTACTGCCCTTCACGCCGTATACCGATGTTGCACAAGGGCTTCCAAGTCCGACGTGCGGCAATATCGTTTATCACAAGACGTCCACTACCGAGCCCGGTGGGACATTCAAGGTCTCCGCGACATCGAATTGGCTCGTCACGTGGACAGCGACGACACCCAACGGGACGGTCGGTGGAGTCATACCCACGCCGCTGACTTCGCGTACTGAAGTTCGGATTGGTGAACTGCAGGTCCTGGTCACAAATTAGAGCCGTGCGCCCCCGCTCCTCGGGTGCGAAATTGAGTCACTCCAGGCTTACCGGTTTGTAGGCTGGTGGAATGCCTGAACGGTTGACTGTCAACGTCACGATGCCACCGGAATTGGCTGGGGGGCAAGTGCAGGCCTACCTGGAAGAGTTGGGGTTCGAGGTCGCCCACACGTCCGCGCCCGATGTGTGGGCGTTAACCGAGCCGGCTGCCAGCATGGACTGTGTCGATTTTATGACCGTTCGCACCCTGTCGGGTTCGGAAGCGGACGTCGATGACGAGCTCGTCGACCTCCCGCAAGACCCTTACGTCTCCAGGCTGGACCATGGGCGAGTCGTTGAGGAGCGCCTTCGCGCGATCAGACAGATGAGCGCGGGTGCGGTGGGATCGTTCCTGTACGGACTCCAGCTACCTGTCATCACCGCCAGCGATCGAGCCTTGTCCGCGGCAGTACAGGACGCGAGTAGGGAGTTGGCCGGAACTTCGGACGACGATGACGAGCATCCGTTCGACCGGCATGCTGTCCACGTTGTTCGCTATGGCAACGCCACGCACCGTCGGATCAGGTTTCCTGGTTTCGTGTTACGTCTGAATCAGGACCCCGAACTTCTCGACGACATACGACGCGGGCCGATCGACGTCGATGAGACCATTTTCGCGTCGGGATCGTCGATCCTGAGCAGTGTCTTGATTCCCGCGAGCCATCTCGGTCCGTTGTTGGCCGCACGGTCTCCATGGGTATGGGCGTTTCAAGCGAACAGGGTGTCGGGTGCGGTGATTTTCACTCTCGGCACAGATATTGTCGGGAGGTCTCCTGTTCCGTACGAAGCGCATCAGGTACTTCCCCGATCACCAGTGGGTCGCCTTCCCCAGCGGCAGGAGCCGCCGGCACCGGAGGCGTGGGGTGCGGCCGTCGCTTGGTGGGTTGCTCAGATGAACTCTGTTCTCGGGCATCTCCTGAACCCATGCCTGTTCGCAGATGCTGACGGTGACTACCTCCCCTATGCGCAGCAGAACCGGTTGATGGAATTTGCGGATCTTCTGCAACGAGTTACCTCGACGCTGCTATCGCTGCACGACGACTACGCAGCCGGAGTTCTGATGTGGTCAGCAATGGACCTGATCGAGGCGACCTGGCTTTCATGGGATCTCACGGCACTGTGCAAGCCCTCGGTTGCGGCGAAAGCGCTGCAGCAAGTTCGAGAACGTATGCCTGCTGATGTTCAGTCCGTCCTGCTTCCGTACGCGGCTTTTGGTGTGGAAGCGTTGACCGAAGTGGGGGACGGGTTCTTCATCAAGAATTACCGTAGGTCGGAGAAGGTAATTCTGAAGCTGCCCGGTGGAGCGGACAAATCCCTGTCACTCGATGACGCAGTGAGTCAGTTCATGCGTTTGCGCAGGAACACTACACACGGGTTCGACAAACCTGATCCCGTCCGTGACCGACTTTTCGCGCAACACAACGGCCGGCTGCCGGCGACACTGATGTACCTGCCGCTGCTGTACTTGATGTACATCATGTCCGATCCTGATGACCTGAGACGTCGTCTGCTCCGTCGATCCGCTCGAAGACGCAGGACGCAGTGAGAGGTGTTCACACACGTTGCCGGTGGTGTGCTGAGACAATATTGCGGTGAGTGTCATGGTGCGCCGGCTGATGGGTGCGGTGTGGCCGACGAGGTTCGGCGCAGCCGAAATTGATGTCGAAAAGGGGGCGCTAGCAGTGGAATCGAACGACCGGGGTGGGCGCGAAAATGCTTCACCGGACTCCGCTGCTGGCGAAGAGATGGCGTCCGAGCTCAACCCGGTGAGTGTCGAGCTGAATCCGGCGGCAATCGAGATGGTGCACGCGAGCATCGAACGGACGCTGGATTCTCAGGAACGCCGAGTGACGAGCATCGATCAGCGCGGGGGTGTGCTGCTGGGATTCGCGGGCATTCTGGTGGGGATCGTGTTGCGCAATCCCGCGGGGATCGGTGTGTGGGAGGTTGCGGGTGCTGCCCTGGCCGGTGCGGCGGCAATCATGGCGGCATTCGTGATTGCACCCAATACCGCGTCGGGGCTCAATCCGGAAGTGGTGTTGGAGGAGTATTCGACAGTCGATGAGACGACGGGCCGGTTCGAGATCGCGTCGACACTGGTGTCGATTTATCAGGTGACAGAGATGCGGCTTCGGAGCAAGCTGATGCGGTTGCGGATCACGACGGGTCTGTTGGCTGGATCTGTGCTGGTGTTGCTCGTGACGGCTATCATTCGGATGTAGGAGGACATCATGGCTACGGTGAACGAGCAGCAGAAACCTGATCGACCGGTGGGCTCGGCGAGCCCGGCGACGGCGTCGCGGCGTCGCAAGGTGGCCTTGCGTCCCAATCCTCGGCTGGTGGGCAACTACGAGGGCAGTTCCCGCACGATCGACGAAGTGCGACGCCAGATAGAGAAGCAGCAGGGGGCGTCGGCGTGACGGCCTCGAAAGATCAGAATCCGCCGGCGGGGTCGTCGGCTCCACGTGCCAGCGCGCGCCCTGTGGTGGTGGTCCCGACATCGGCTGCGGGTGATCGCACCATTGTTCGGGCAGCACCCAACGAGAGAGCTATCCGCAGCATCACTGCGGGGGCTGCACCTCAAAATGTGCGGTCCGCTGTCCGCCGCGAGCACTAATTTCGCGCGCACGCCTTTGCGCTGTGTCGTAGATGATCCAAAATTGGGCTAGCAGACGGTGCCAAACGTGTTCGTCCAGGTCGCCGATCTGCAGCGTCGACTGTGTCTGCTCCCGATCACGCTTGGCCGTTACCTGGGCAGCTGTGGTGATCGATGCAGCAGCGGGGGAGGGCTTACGATGCGGCCACCGACCCGCGTCGAGTGCTCGATGTAGTAGTCGAGCATCGGGTGAAACTCGGCAGGGTAATCCCTTAGCCAAAAGCTTGCACGGTGTTCGACGAATTTCGACGCAAACCCCGCGACACTCAGACAGCGGTGGTGTGGGCAACCGGACCGCATGTATGGATCTCATAGCGATACTCCATTGCCGCGTGTCCGAACGGCGAGGACCAAACGTGGCACAACCAGCCATTGCTTACGACTTTGCGACGGACTCCTGTCACGGGCGGCGAAGTAGCCCTGCAGGTGTGGAAGCGTACGCGGGGTCGTTGAACACGGCGCTGTCTTCGCCGACATGCTCCGCAACGCCAGCGGGGGGTGGCCCGAGGATTTCAGTTTTGATGCAGCCTTTGGTCGAGTCGAGCCAGGTACGGGAATCGGCCCCAAGTCGAAATGGATGGGCCATGTCGTTGGAAATGATGTTGCGCATGATGTTGTACACCGCCGAATTGGGTTGCCGGGCCAGGAGCTGATTCATCAGCGATTGCCGGGTGGGCACCAGGTATTGCGGTTTCTTTCCTGTTGGGGACATGCACTCGAGCATCACGTTGGTCGATGCAATCAACTTCACGAGCTGGATAGCCGTTGCTCGCTTTTCCTGGGCGATGGCCACATTGACGGAAAGTGCGTCGGTATAAAGCGGTATCCCCACTTTTTCGATAGGTTCGGAGCTCAGCGGCATGACTGAATAGGTCGAGGCGTCGACGTTGTCGATGAAGTGGAAGATTTCGGTCAAGCCTACGAAGGCTCGACCGATCCGCTGGTTCCATTTCGTGATTCGGTCGTAGCCCGAGTCGGGATATGTCGCCTGGGCGTACCCGGCGATGTTTCGCAGCACCTGCATGTCGGCGAGGCCTTGCTGATCGAGTCCTGGACAGGGGGGAAGGGCGGGAGTGAGCGGAAACTGGCCCGACTCCTCCATGACGGCCTGCTCGTACATGCACGCGACGGTCGTTCCCCCAGTAAAATCCAACAGCATGCCTTGACCCTGCGCGGGCCAGACTGCTTTCGGATCCCCGTCGCCGAGGATTTTGTGTAATTCTTCGACAGTCATCCCCGGCGCACCCAGTGCTGCGTCAGTGAGACGGCGAATCAAAATTTGCATGCACCCTAAATACGGTATTCCTTGATACTCCGAGGATTCCGTTTTCAGCGATGCGAGAGACCACGGGTAAAAGTCTGCGGTGCCGTCGATATCGAACTCGACACAGAACTGACGCATGTGATCAGCGAAGATGCAGTCGTAGGCAAAAACGTCCACAGTGGACGGCGGATCGCCTTTGTAACAGTCGTAGGTGTAGACGAAATTGAGAGCGACATCCGGTTGGACGCTGTGCCACGCGGCTCTGATGGTGGACTCGAACCATTTCGGTTCGGGCGTGTACGGGTACAAGGCGACGTTCAACGTGGATGCGTCGCTGGCTGGAGGTGGCTGGTTGGTGGGGCCGGAATCCTTGTTCAAACTGCGTCCGAACTCGGTACTGGTCACTGCACACTTCCCGTCATCACACTGTCTGCAGGGGAACGGCGATTGCCTCATACAGTCGCATGATTTTCCGAAAGTGGCAAGGATCACATTTACTTACCCTCGATCCACGGACTGAGGTGACCCACTGTGGTCGATGACCGAATTGTGGGGTCGGGACTGGTTGGGCGTGTTTCGTCCGCTGGTCTACCCAGCATTTCCACGATTGTCGTTGCTCGGGCCGAGTCGGCGGGTCGGGTGAGGATCAGGCGGGTGTGGGTGGGCTGATGCCAATGATGTTGCGCCATAATTGAAGCCACGCATCGAGCCACGGCCAGTGTCGCGGCAGGTGCAGTGTGGGTGTGCGTTGTGGCCGCACGAAACGCGCGGCAATGTTGACGATTTGCGCCGTAGCGTTATTCCGCGAGCTTTCGCGTGACGCCCGCCGGAGACGGTTCCGGCGGCGCGCAGCAGGTTGTGGGCGATCGCTGCGCACTGCACCCAGGCAGAGCTCGCGCCAAACGATCCTGACGGCATGTGCGCGAGCGGTCCGTCGATCAGATCCGAGAACACAGTCTCGATGACCGCGTGTGCACGGTGGACGACATCTGCGGTCGTCGTCGGCAGGGTGCTGTTGGTAAAAAACGGGTGATACCGCCACACCGGAAACAATGCATCGCGGTAGCGGGCGTCTTTGACCCGCCGCACGATCAACCGTGCAGAAACAGGATACGCGGTGGAAGAGAAAGCGGTGAACGATGTTTCGGCGACCTCGGCGTCGGAGATCCAGCCGTCGGTGTCGGGGTCGCGGACCGCTCCCGGGTAGCGCACGGGCGTCCACGCGGTGTCAGGGATGGAGGCGATCGCTCGTTGGACGATTCGGTTCTTGATCAGTACGAACGAGAACTTGATGCAGGCGCGTACGACGCGGCTGTTGCCGTAGGCGGAGTCGCCGCGGACCATGATTTTCCCGCTGGCGAGACTGGATGTCGCAGCTCAGCCCTAGTCATCCGGGCGAGCACGGGTGGCCCATTCTAAGTCGACTCTCAGCCCGGTCGCCTGCCCTCCGTACGATCAAGGGGGTGCTGACCGATCCACTGCCGAATTCCGGCTCACTTGAGCGCTATGAGGCTTTGCCCACGATTCTCCAGCTGAGGAGCTACCTCTCGGAGATCCAGGCGGAGCCGACCGAGTGGATCTCGGTTCTACGGAATCGAGGGAGCGGAATCAAGTACAGCTCGCTTCAACCTCTTCTGGTGGCGACATCGGACCAGCGCAAATTCCTCGCCACTACCGATTGGTCCATCAACGACCTCGGCGAGCCCAGTTACAGCTCTGATCGCCTCCCGGCCTTCCGCGACGGCTTGACCTCCAACCCTGATGGCTACGACCTTCATCTGTTCGTCAACGTGTCCTGGGTGCCATCGGCAACCACAGAACCCGTTATCGAATTCACGCCGTCGTTCGTATGGTGGTTGGGCCTGATCACGCGATCGAACGAGACAATGTATCGAACTAATCACGCGGGCCGCGATGAGGAGGTCGTCGAGATCGTCAGACCGAATCCTGGTGAATACGAGGTTCGAGTCAATGCACGGCACCTCCGAAAGTATCTCGCGGCCCGGAGCATGAGCCTGGTGATCCAGCACGCCCATTCTCGGGCTGACGACAGCGTGCATGAAGCTCGGATCGACCTTGAGATTCGCACCAAAGACGCAGCGTTCGCCTACACGGCGTGGGACGCGTATCGGGGGCCTGGTTTCGTAGCGCAGTTGGTTGGGAAACAGGCAGTTTTGCCGTTCGCGTCCGCTGGCGAGCACCCCGACGATCTGCAAAGGCCTGAGCGGTTTCAATCGTTCATCGTTGACATCGACCCCTCGACCGGCGACGAGGTTCGTTTGAGTTGCGAGCGCGATGAAGCGAACTACCTCACCCCAGTCTTCTTCGACACGGATGTTCTGACCCGATACCGCGACAACCCAGACCGCTACACGGTGCTGCGGACCGATGTCTCGTGCCACGGTCGGTGGGCCATCGATGTCGACATCAACGGTGCCAACCTCGTCCAGGTGTGGCTGGGACACCTCATCCGGCTACCCGAGACCGAGCGAGAGCACTGGCTCACACACAACGTCCCGCCGAACGGTGGAATAACCATCACACGTAGCGTGCGGGACCTAGCGGGCCAGTGGGTAGAGGACGAACGCCCTGACCCTGCTCGGCTGAGACGAGCTAAGGCAGAACTCATCGAGGCGTTCACTGGCTACTTCGGTGAGTCGTTGTACAAGCAACTCGGCCCGGCTGACCTCCGTGCGTTCGATGCCTTGGCATTGTGTACCAATCCAACCGAAGGCCAAAGCGACAACGGTGTCATGGTTCTGTCGAAAGGGATCGTGGATGCACTCGATGTCAAGACTCTTCGAGAGTCCTCGGGCGCGGACACGAATAGTCCTTCGCTTGCCTGCCTACAGCTACTCGTCGAGAACTTGGGTGCCGACCCGAATGGTCTCGTCGGACCCCTACGCCAGCTTCAGGGAATCCGATCGGCAGGCTCGGCCCACATGAAGGGCACGAAATTTACGACTGCGCTGTCGGCCGCAGGACTGAATTCTCTTCAGCCGGACAAACAATTCGAGACAATCGTAGATCGGGTTACGATGGCTCTGCAGGGCTTGTCCGAGCTGTTCCGAAGGACGCCCCCGCAAGTGTGATGGTGCCGGTCATTTTGTTCCAGTCTCGCTCTGATCATGGGTTCGCATTGATCTCACCCCACGCGTCTAACGCGTGTTGGTAGGTCGCCACAGCACCCGATTCAGTCGGAGCATCGCAGAGCGCGATCGCAGCCCTGGCAAGCGACGCGAGCGCAAGATCTCCCAGATCCAAGATCGCGTCGTCGCCATGACTGAGCAGAGTAAGCATCGTGGTAGCCATCATCTTCGGATGTTCCAGGACTTCAGCGGGCTGAGGCTGGCCCAACTCGATCAAGGCCAGCGCTTCGAGAAACATCGGTACAGCGAACGCCACCCTCGGATTGATTGCGCTCATAGCGTGAAGGTTAGCAATCGGCCGAATACCGGATGTTCTGGAGAATCTCTGAGACGGTGGAGGTATGACATCGAAACGTACCTCCGCCGGCGACAAACGCGCCCGCAAGGTCCAGCAACGTCGAAAGCGACTTGCACAGCAAGGGGTCTCACGTGAGCAGCACGCTGCGCTGGTGCTCGAGCGCAGCGGTGATCCCTCGTTCGTGCAACGGCGCACCAACGCCGACGGTGGGCGCACTCTGTCGTGGAGCAAGGACATGGTGGGTGGTGCGGAGCTCAACGACTCTCTCGAAGAGCAGCGACAGGCGTTTCGGGACAAGTTCGGCCGAGATCTCGGGCCGAACGATCCATTGTTCTTCGACCCAGCTGCTGACACGCCGCAGGAGATCAGTGAGGAGAACTTGTTGGCGGACGTGGACTCCCTGATCGACAAGGCCCGCGAAGCAGGGGAGAACCCCGCCTACTTCCAAGCATGGCGCGACACCGGGTTCTTGCTCACCGAACACAACATGCATCTGTTCTCCGCGTCGGATATCGACGAATGGAACGCGGCGCTCGAACGGCATTGGGACGAAGCGGCATTCGGGCCGTTCGACGATGCATCTTAGGACCTACGGCATGTTCGGGCGGCTGCAGCGAGTCCGAGAGCGGTGGTGAAATTCCCACGCCGCTGACCGCGCGCACTGAAGTCGGATGGGCGAACTTCGGGTTTTGGTCACCAGTTAGTGCTGTGTCGCGTCGAACGGCAATTGCACCCTCGCACTATTTGCGCTCTAATTATGTACATGACTACTTTGCCGGTCGCGGATGCGCGTGCGCGTCTGTCCAAGATTGTGGACGATGCAGAACAAACCCACGCCCGGTATGAGATCACCCGTAATGGGCACCGGGCTGCTGTGTTGCTCGCTGCCGACGATTTCGATGCGCTGCAGGAGACCATTGCAGTGCTATCGGATCAGGAACTGCTGACATCTCATCTTCGGGGCGTGGCGGAGCTGCCTGAGGGTGACAGTCTCGATGCGAAGGAGTTGGCCGAGGTCATGCGGGTCGCTGGCCGGTCTACCCGCGCGTGAGTGAGCCTGAAGCGCCGTATCGGCTTGTGATTGCTCGATCAGCGTCTCGCGCTATCAGTCACACTCTTCCCGAGAAGGTCGCCGCTGCGGTGTACGAGTTCATCACCGGAGCATTGCTGGAGAATCCGCAGCGGGTCGGGAAGCCCCTGGCCCCGCCGCTTTCGCCCGCCTACAGCGCCCGCAGAGGCACCTACCGGGTTCTCTATCTGATCGACGCCGGGCAGCGCATCGTGCAGGTCACCGCGATCTCACACCGGTCAGATGCCTACCGCTGAGAAGATTGCGTAGCTACCGGATTATGTTGCGGAGATCAAGCCTCGTAGGCGTAAGGCTTCCACCAATGGTGGGTGGGTCGCGGTCTCCATCCAACCAGATTTTCGGTCCGCCTTGCTGCCGAGTGAGTCGGATACTGCGCTTCGCAGAATTCGGAGGGCATCTTCGATCGCCTCGCGATCGGCGTGATCGCGATCGAACCAACTCATGTCCGCGCCGATGACTCGTTCGTACTGCACCAGGGCACCATCCTTGTTCACTCCCGCTGTCTCCATCAGATCTAGTGAACCGATCGAGAAGACCAGAGCCCGAGTGATCGTTGTCGGCATTCCGCGCCGGTTTGCTTGGTAGACGGTCGGATCGACAATCCGGCCCATTGCCGGAATCCACAACACTAGGTGTCCTGTCCACCATGTGTCCGACTCCCATTTCGGTGTGCGGCTTCCCAGCTCCACCCACTGCTCGTCCGACCACGCCACCTGCCCGTACACGACCAACGGCTCAGCCTCGATCCCGTAGTCACGCAATGCCGGAATCAGGCAACGCACCGCAGCAATGCAGGTGCCGGAAAAACCGCCCTCGGTGTAGGCCTGCCAAATCTGGCAATGCCGGTCGATGATCTGCACTTCTGCCGGTGCAGTCACGCCAGGATTCGCAGGGGGACGGATCCCCGCTACCGGTGGTGTGACGTACCCGGCCCGCTGCGCCCATTCTGGCAATGCAGCGGCTCCCGGACCGCTACGCGATCGCCCTGACCCCTTGCCTGCACCCTTGCGTTTCTTGCTCACCGGTGACATTTAGACGCTCCCAACCCACCTCGACTCTCTGCCCCGTCGCAGGAGTTTCGCGTCCCGACCGTACCGGCCAGGTACGACACTTCCCGCACGCTAACGATCACATCCCTGTATTCAGGTTGACATGGTTGACATGACGCGAACAGCCGGGGATGATCAGGGTATGTCCACTGTCGAGAAGGATTTCGAGGTCATGGCGCACCGGCTGGTCGAGGCCAGTGGCGCGCCGGACGAGCGTGATCTGGCGTATGCAATAGCGGGCCTCGGCGGCATCGTCAACGGCCTCAAGGCGCGTCGCGCGTGGAGTGAGCACGTAGGGGAAATCTTGACCCCCAGTCAGGCCCTCGACGTTGCGGGTTGGACGCGTGCTGCCTTGAGCAAGGCTGTGAAAGAGAACCGCGTTCTTCGGTTGACCGGCAGCAACGGCAAATACGGCTACGCCGCCGCAGGCTTCACCGATGCCCAACCGGCGAAGCCGATTCTCGGCATCCAAGAGGTGCTGCGTGTGTGGGCGGGGCAGGACCCGCGTGGATGGTTGGCGGTCGCGTGGCTGACTACCGAACAGCCAGAGCTCGACGGCCGTACACCTCGGCAAGCACTTCTCGACGGGGACGTTCCTACGGCTGCTCGCGCTGCCCGGGCTGCGGTCAGTCGGCTTGCGGCGTGAGCGCTGAACGCGCCGTCGTTCATCTGTTCGAGCCCAAGCCCGTCGGTGAATTGGCGGAGCGATTTCCGTCGTGCGTCTACCCGGCTGGGGCCGAGCTGTTTCGATCGCATCAGGCCAGTCTGGGACCGTGGTGGTACTCATCGAATGGCGGCGGCAGGTTCGACCTCGAAGCCCCTGATGGGACTTGCTACCTGGCCGAAGACGAAGTGGTCACTCTCCTGGAGATTTTCGGTGGCCAACAGGTCGTGCCGAGATACGAGGTCGATGCGCGTGCAGCGTCGACGATCACGTTGGATGCTGATATCAGGCTCGCTGATCTGACTGCGAACACCGGTGTCGCGCTCGGAGTCACGGCAGAAATCTTTACTACCGCCGACTATCCGCTGACGCAGCGGTGGGCGGCCGCGTTACGGGAGGCCGGGTTCGAGGGTCTGCGGTACTGGGCCCGCCACGACCTCGAACATGCCCGGCGGTGCATTGCACTGTTCGGGCAAGCGGGGGTGGCAGGCGAGGAGCATCGTCATACCGTCCAGGCCACGGTCACCCTGTCTGAGCGAGCGGACCTGCTGGAGCGGTGGCGTGAAGAAACTGGTGTCGCGATCTTGGACGTACCAGATCTGTTGTAGCGATCGTGGTCAACCGCCCGCAAGGTATTGCTAACGAAACTTACAGTAAGTACTGTAAGTCTCATGAAGATCAGCGCACGTCCTCTGCTCGACAATTCCGTCGACGCCGAACTGTTCGTCGGCCGGCGAGACGAACTCGCCGCGATATGGGACGGATTGAACGCTGAGCTCAACGTTCTGGTGACGGGGGACCGCGGCACAGGCCGAACGTCGCTGCTTAGACAGCTGCAGCTCGACAGCCGAGAGCCGTTCACCGGTGCCCGCCGCGAAGGCGACTTCCCGATGAGCTTCGTTCGGGTCGAGGGGATCTCGGACGGCCGTGACGTGCTCGCCCGCGTCGTAGAACAGGTCACCGGCGAACCGGCAGTCGACAGTGACGGGCCCGACGTCTTGCTGCGGCGATTGAGTGACTTTCGCCTGCAGTTCATCGACGCCACGCTTCGGAGGTGGGCAGCAGAAAGCGACGACGGCACTGCTCCGCTTGGGACGCGGCTGTATCCGGTGATCATCGTCGACGACGTCACCGCATCGGCCGGGCACGCACTGTTCGGGCGGTACCGCGATGAGGTGTGGGCGACGGGATACCTGTGGGCGGTGTCGGTGCGTGAAAGTGACCGTCAAGGTCTCCTGACTCCGCCTGCAGATGCATTCTTCGAGAAGATCGTCGACGTACCCCCGCTCTCGAGAACGGAAAGCATCAAGTTGATCACTCGCCGCGCGGGAATCGACATGGAACCGCAAGCCAGCACCCTCGCTGATGCGGTAGGGCGAAACCCCCGAGATCTGGTAAGTGCTCTGCGGGGATTCCTGCAGGACCCCGGGTCGTACGAGGACAACTACCTGGCCCTCGCCGATAGAGACAATGCGCTCTGGGCTTTGGGTCGCCCAGCGTCGATGCTGGCGGCCGAAATGAAGGTGCGGGGCCCGGTCAGCGCATCGGATGAAGACTTGCTGGCCGCGTTGGGGTGGACGCGTCCTCGTGCTGTACAAGTCTTCAAGCAACTTTACGAGAAGGGGCTGGTCCGGAGCAGCGAAGTCTCGTCAGGTCCCGGGCGGCCGCGGCGGGTGTACGAGTTGACTCCGCCGGCGGAATGGCTGCGGACCGAACACGCTGATCCGGAGGACCAGAAATGAGTGACGCCCTACTGCGTCAATTGCGGGACTCGAAGGCCTTCGACCCGTCGCCGGATCCGGATCGTATGTGGCAGGTCCATGTGCCGTTCGACGTCCTCACTGGCCCCGTGAGTGGTGACTACGAGCAGCGCTTCATGGACGCTGTTCGGCGGCGTGAGCGTGTGGCTCTGATCGGTGCCAGTGGCTCGGGTAAGTCCTCGATCACCGAGTACGTGATGGACGCTCTTCACTCCGAAAACGTTGCAGCACTGAGGATCAGGATGGGATTTCAGACCGACTCCCTCGTCTCCGATCCGGCTGAATTCCCGCGTCTGTTGGTCAACACCATCGCCAAACAGCTCGACGAGAACCGGGCAGTCCAGAAGATTGCTCGGGAAATGCGTGGAGGTTCCCCACATCGACCGGTCAAATTCTCGGTTGGTCTCCCATGGTTGGCCGGCAATCTCGCGATCGAGCTCGGCAGCGTGGTGAACGAACCATCGCAAGGTGAGGATGTCGTGGATCAGGCCATCAGGGTCCTGGAACTGATTTCGCGCAGTGGCTTGATTCCGACGCTCGTGCTCGATGACACGGACCAGTGGATACGTCGTCCAGGTATCGGCGTCGATCCGGAGCCGCGGATCGCAATGTTCTTCGGCTTGACTCTGAGGATGATCGCCGAGCGACTTCCGGCAGCATGTGTCGTCGCCGTCCATAACGACTACATCGACAGCCCCCACTACAAACAGGCTCGCGAATACCTGAACACGCGAATCACCCTGCCCGCCTTAGCTAATTCAGCCGCGCTGGGGTCGATCATCGGTAGGCGGGCCCGCCAGGCCGCGGGAAATCCGAATCTCGGCGCGGTCGACGTCATCGACGCTGACGCCCTCCAGCATCTCTTCGACCACTACGGGGCCGGTCGCAGTGTCCGCCGGGAGCTGGTCGTATTGCAGGATGCGTTGGTACGAGCGTGTTCTGCAGTAAGTGAGACCATCGCCGCAGCTCACGTCGTCGCTGCGATCGCTGCAGGCTAGGACACGACTACCGTCGTAGGTAGTTCGCAAAATGCATCGCCTGAACTGCAATTCGGGTTTACCAACCCCTTTGCAGCTTCAGTAGTAGGTGTGAAACTGCTTGGCCCTGTCCACCGCATCGAGGACCTCAGCGTCGAGGCCTTGAGCTTCTCGTTCGATCGCGTTTACCCGTCGCTTCATGCCTGCTCTGGCGAGCCACGGCGACCACATCAGTCGACTGAGCTGCGCTGCTGTCGACGGTCGCGTAATTCCCCAGGGGTCGTTGTCACGTAATTCCCCAGGTCCGGAGCTGCTGTGGTGAGGATATCGGTGACGGGCTCGGTTGTCAGGTGGTCTTGGTGCCGGGTCGTTTGCGGGGTCGATACGACGGTCCGTCCATGAGGACTTGGTGGCTGGTGTTGATGAGCCTGTCGAGGAGGGATTCGGCGACGACGGGGTTGGGGAAGAGTGGGTACCAGTCTTTCGGGGCTCTGTTGCTGGTCAGGATCAGGGGTTTGCCGGCGATGGCGCGGTCGGAGACCAGGTCGTAGAGGTCATCGGATTGTGTGGTGGTGTGCTCTCGCATCGCGAAGTCGTCGATGATGAGCACGTTGGGACGGGTGTATTCGCGCATGCGTTGTCCTATGGTGCGGTCGGCGTGGCCGCCCGCGAGGTCGGCGAGCATGCGTGAGCATTTGACGAACCGGATGTCCCCTCCGCGTCGGGCTACCTGATGGCCGAGCGCCTGTGCGACATGGGTTTTCCCGACACCGACGGGCCCGTAGAGGATGACCGATTCCCCGGCGTCGAGCCACCGCAACGCGGCGAGGTCGCGGAGCATCGCAGCAGGGAGTTTCGGGCTGACGGTGAAGTCGAAGTCCTCGAAAGTGTTGGCCTGCTCGAACTTCGCTCGGCGCACTCGTCGGGTGAGGGCGGCGGATTCTCGGCGTGCGATTTCGTCTTCGCAGAGCACTTGCAGGAACTCGAGGTGTCCGAGTTGCCCGTCTCGGGTTTGCGCGAGCCGAGCGTCGAGGGTGTCGAGCATGCCGGTGAGTTTCAATGTCTTGAGTGCGGTCCGCAGGGATGGGTCGTGAATGGTCATAGTGATGTCCTTGGATTCGAATGTGGTTGTGGTGCAGCGTGAATAGATGCTGTCGAGTTCAGGCGCTCTGTTGAGTGTCGAACGCGTCGGGTCCGCGGAGTAGGGCCGGCGGCGCAGGTACCGAGGGGTGATCGTCGGTCTGCTCTCCTCGTTCGGTGCCGGCGACGAGGAGTCCTTTGATGGTGCGGTAGTGCACGTCGTCGAGTTCGAGTGCCCGGGTGCAGGCCGCATCGAGTCGGGTGTCGGGGTATTTCTCGCGGAGTCGGATGATCGCCTGGATGGCGCGCAGGCGGTGGATGGCGTTGACCGTCGACAGCTCCTCGATGACTTTCGTTGCCCCGGAACCGATCTGCTCGGCTTGGCTGCGGCACCACGTGACGGTGCGCAACGTGTGTGCGACTTTGTGCGGTGGGTAGTGCTCGAAATTCGTCGACCGCCCACTCAGATGAAGAACGTGAGTGGCAGCGACAGTATCGTCGTGAAAGACCTGGACCATGTCTCCGGCGGTGCGGACGGTGACCTTCTGCCCGAGCAGTCGCCACGGCACCGAGTAGAACGCTGCGCCTGCTTTGACGTGGCAGTCCGGTGCGACAGTGCCGATCGAATATCGGACGGTCTCGAACGGGCGCACGGGGAGCGGGGCGAGGGCGGATTGTTCGATCGCCTCGAACATCGCCGACGGCGTCACGCCGTCGAGCCCGCGGTGTCGATGTTGCCCGTATACCTCGCTTGCCCAATGCAATGCCGCGGTCTGCATCTGTACGAGTGAGGTGAAGTCGCGGCCCGCCCAGAACGAGTCACGAATGTAGGGCATGGGCCGCTCGACGCGGGGTTTGTCCTTGGGTTTGCGGGCCCGGGCGGGATCGATGAGGGTGCCGTAGAAGCTCGCCAGCTCCTGATAGGCGGGGTTGATCATCGGGTCATAGAGATCGGGTCGCTCCACACCGGTTTTGAGGTTGTCGCACACCAGCCGGGCCGGGACGCCGCCGAAGAACTCGAATGCAGCGACGTGCGAGGCGTTCCACGATGTCTGGTCCATCCGGAAGACAGGTTGGACGAACATCTTTCGTGAGCACGCGAGGATCATCACGAATGCCCACACGGTCACTCGTCGGCCGAGGTTCGGGTCGAACCACATGCCGAGTTTGCCGTAGTCGATCTGTGCTTCGCTGCCCGGTTCGACGGCCCCGCGTGGGACGGTGACTTTCTCTTCGAGCCGTTGCTCGGCGAATGCCGTTGCGATGTAACGTCGTACGGTCGATTCGGAGACATCGACGTGGTGATCATCGCGAAGACGCTGCGCGATGGTAGCGACGGTGACCGGCACATCGAGTTGTTCGGTGATCCACTCGTGGTGCGGTGCGATGTGTTCCCACGTCAAGGCGCGGGCCGCGGGATCGGTCAATGCGGGGAACCACTGGCCGATGCGTTCACGCCAGAGCTGTTCGTCGAACACCTCTGCCGGTGCCGGTTCGATACCGTCGCGCACTGCTGGTTGGAGGTACTTGCGGATGGTTTTGCGGTCGATGCCCAGCGCCTGATGGATCTCGACTTGGGATCGGCCGGCGTTCCAGTGTCGGAACATCTCGATGAGATCGTTCACGGTGAATGACTTCCTTGCCACCTCAGGCCCCTTCCACGAGCCCTTGGCAGGACCACGTGTCAGGAGCGAACCTGAGCAGCACCCGAACCCCGCACCGACACGCCCCAGGGTGGGGAATTACGTGACAGCGGGTGAGGAATTACGTGACGGACAACCCCTCACACCTGGGGAATTACATGACCGCTGACACGCTGCTGACAAGCGCACACATCGCCCCAGCGCAGTGTTGATTCCCCCGGCTTCTTCCTGACCGTCTTTCTGCTTTACGTCGTCGTCGCTCGTCAGGCGCGCCACAGTGGCCAGTTGGATGTACAAACGCAGTGGCCGTCGCGGAACCCGTGCAATGATCGCGGCCGTCTCAAGCTCGCGGACACTGTCCTTGAAGTGCTGAAACGACGGATCAGTGGACGACGACCCTGCCCATCGGGTGCGTTCGGTGCTCGCCAAGTGCCGGAGAACCTCGCTACGCAGTTGACGGCGTTGCTGACTGCCGATCAGGTACTGGCCCGCAAAGGATCCGATACCGAGAGCTCCGATAATCGAGGCCACACCACTGATATCCATTTCGTAACAGTATTCGGATCCAGAACTTGGGGTCGGTTGACGCAACGTGAGTGGTGAAAAAGGAGAGATTTTTCCGTACCTATTGCGCCTCACGCGGCAGCAGATGTTCCGACTCCCGAATATTTGCCGGTGCTCGAAGTGTCCACCTCCGCAGGCATAATCGTGGACTGTTGGAGCCGATCGACTTTGGAATGGCGAAATTCCTCGCCTAGGGACGGTAGTGCTTCGGTCGCCGACAGATGGTCGGATCCGCGCGTGCGAATCGGAGTAGAAGGCAGTCCTATGTGGCGATGGACCGGAGAGAGTGTGACATGACGGTTGCCGATCAGAAGGTTTCGGAGCGGGAGAATGCCGAGCATCGCGCGCGTCCTCCGCAGAAACGTGCGCAACGGACCCGTGACGCGTTGATTACCGGTGCGGCTCGAACCATCGCATGTGGGGGAAGCGGCGTCACGGTCAACGACCTGATACAGGCTGCAGGGGTGACCAAAGGGGGCATGTACTTCCACTTCCCATCGAAGGACGCTGTTGTTCATGCAGTGGTCGACCAGGCTGCTCGACAATGCGAGTTCCTCCGGGCGCATCGCCCGTCTACAGGAGACACTGTGGCCGATGTTCAGGACTTGCTCGGCGGCTACTTCACTCATGCGAAACGGTATTGGTCTCTGAGGGCAGCAGCGGTGTTGTGGACCGACCTCCACTACGAGGACGTCGCACGGGCCGCGACCTACCACCCTCTCAGGGCCGCGGTCCTGGCCCTTCTGACCAGCAACGGCAGGCTGCCGACGATATCGGTGGACACTGCCGATGCTGTCATGGCCATCGTGTGCGGCGTGACGACCACCGCCGGGCCGGGGGGCTTCGGTGACGGCGGCGATCTCGACACCGTCCTGCGGTTGACGGGGCCCGTGATCGCGGCTGCCGGTGCAGTGGCGGTATGAACAGCGGTGGCGGGGACTCCGGGAAGCCTTGATCTCCGCCGGTTACCCGCGGCCGGTAGTGGGCGACGAGCCGGGCCAGCTCACGTTGTCGTGGGGCACCGGTGTCGGCGTACGAGAGATGTGTGTGAGCCCTTCAGGGGTGGTCGCCCGGACACCGGACGCGGTCTTTGCCTTGGGCCTGTTACGTCAGTCGGCAGCAGACTGGGTATCGCCGCTGCACCCGCTGATCGCAGAGCCGATCGTGCGCACATCCGAATCGCCCTTTCGGGTAGTCGAGCCGGTGACCAACATCGTTCGGAGCGCGTCGGTGATCCGGCGTTCGATGACGTGCCAGGTGAGTTTCCTGGGCTGTCAGTGTGCGGCGTTGTACGCCTCTTCGATGTCGGTGGGGATGCGGCCTCGATCGCCGATCTCGTGACCGTTGTCCGCCGCCCACTGCCGAATTGCGCGAGTCTGCGCCGGGTCACGCTTGGCCGGTGTCCCGGCTGTCGAAGGCGTCGACGCGGTTGCGGGGAAGGGTTTACGTTTGCGTCCGCCAACCCGCGCGGCGTGCTTGATGTAGTAGTCGAGCTTTCTGTGAAACTCGCTGGCGTTCTTTGCTTTCAAGTCGATCACGTACTCGACGCCCTGGACCGCGAACTCGATCGTTTCACCGGAGTCGTCGATGACCGATCCGTCGATGTCGTCGACCAATTGAATCGTTTCTAGCTTGGCCACAGTGAAGAAACCCTCTCGCAAAAATGTATGGAAGACAGCTAAGTGAGCGTATAACGGGTCTGCGTGGTCGTGACAACTGTGGGTGCGGCGCGCGTGGTTCGGATGCAGGATCGAGAGAGTGCGATTATGGGCAGCGCTCCATTCGTGGTCGGCGATGAAGCCCAAGTTACTAGTCGGGCGATGACGTCGACGCCGTCGAATGTCTGGTTGTGCTGTTCTGACGACCGTTCGATCAGGGAAATGAGGCGGACCAGCCCTTCCGCGTATCGGGCCAGGGTCCGCGGCGAGAGGTCGTAAAATCGGTACACCCATATCGTCCCGGAAGTGGCCTCGTTGAGAACGCGCGCGGCCGTGCGCGGATCGATGACAACGCTGCCGCCTACATCAGAGGGGTCGTATTCGCCCGTGTCGGCGGGTCCTTCGACATTCTGCGCGTAGTAGCCCACAACGTTGGTCGCGTCTGTGTAGCGGTACCTCTTCGCTTTCAGTGCGCGGAGCAGGAAGCCCTCGTAGATGTAGTTGTCACCACGCTTGGTGGGGTAGACCGTGCCGTCGTTGTATCCCTGATACGCACTACGCTGATCATCAGCGACATCGACGCCGCCGAACCCCCTGATCAGGATTAACGGTCGGCATTTTATTTCGCCCATCTGAACCTCCACGAGTGTTCGTCGCAGCAGGCACATGCCCCCGCTGTAACTCGTCGTCCTTGACTCAAATCGACGGGTGGAGATACCTGAGGTGCAACCGCGAACCCGCTGAGCTGGTCGTTGCGGCCAGGCCGCTTCTGATGGTCCTCGTGTTGGGGGGCGATGTCACTGGTAGTTAGGGCTGACAACCGTTTGAACGGCAGACCCGTTGGCCTGCGGATGAGAATTCGAGCTGTTCGTGGTGTCCGGTCCTGACGCTAGTGTGCATCGACAGAGACAGCCAACAGGGGCCTTGGCCTATCGGTGGGGGTGAATGATCATGCGAGACAAGAGCGGTGGAGATGTGAACGTCGACGGAAGCGGGGACGCCGTAGGACACGTCGTGGACAGGTTCGCCGCGGTGATGACCGAATTCGACGTCGATACTGCCGGCGTGGGTGTGCCGTGTATCGATTCGGTGTGGCAGGGGGAGTTGCGGGGATGAGGGGCCGGCAGCTCGTCGTTGTTGACGTCCACACCACGGGGCCGTCGTTCGAGGCTCACGAGGCCTTCGAGCTCGCCGCGATCGACGGTGCATCCGGGAGGGTGTGGGATCTCGCGCTGCCTTTGACATCGGCACAGCTCGAACGGGCGGATTCAACATTCCTGCAGCTCAGCGGATACCACCGTCGACGGCTGGTGGAAAAGGCGCAGCATGACGCGTTGACCATTGGAACGGAGCTCGCGGCGCTCAGTGATGTGTTGGCTGGAAACACGCTCGGCGGCGCAGATCCGGAGATCCATGCGGCATTTTTGAGCAAGGTCTTTCACCGGCATGGTGTCCGGTCGCGTTGGCACCACCTGCCCGCAGATATCGCGGCGTTGACCGCCGGTGCCCATGGGATCCCCGCAACCAACATTCCGCGGCTGGAGGTGTGCTGCGAATTGTGGAATGTGCAGCTCGCGGAATTTCCTTCGGCGCTGGATCGGGCGCACGCTGTCGCCGATTGCTTCGCGGCGTTCGACCGCAGAAGCGGACGGGAATCGGTGTCGGCAACGCTCAGAGGCGAGTAGGTGTTGAAGCAGCCGCTTATTGCGCTGGGCCACACCTGAGCCCCGCAGTTCTGTCTCGGTAGTCACGCTATCGCAGGCGGCGAATCCAGACGAATGGTATTCTACGAGTTAATACTCGTATTTGATGGCAGCGGCCGTCACCGTTGGACGTGGGGATCTGATGGATCTGTTCATCGATGTCATAGCCTCAATCGCTTCCTGGTGTGCTCCGATGGTTCTGCTCGTGGCTGCCGCAATCCTCTTGGTGGAATCCGGCTTGCTCGTCGGGTTTCTCCTCCCGGGTACTGGCACGGTTCTGGCGGTCGGTGCTCTCGTGGGGCTGGGCGAACTTGATCCCGTCGTGACGGCGATCGTCCTGATCGCTTCGTCGACAGCAGGGGCTCAGCTGGCCTTTCGGTCCATCAGGCGTGGATCGTGTCGCGCTGATATCGCCGGCGCAGGCCGCTTTGCGCGCCTGATCAACAGGGTGCTTGCTCGGGCACGTCAGTTGTTTTCGGGGGATGCGCGCGTCGGGACAGTGACCACGCATTTCGTCGGAGGCGCGAGGACCTTGGGGCCACGTCTCGCTGCGGGTTCCTCGTTGTCGTTCTCGAGGTTCGCGGTGTTGAATATCGTCGCCGCAACCGTGTGGGTCACTCTTCTGTTGACCACGGGAAGCGTGTTGGGAGCCAACCCCGCGTGGATCCCCTGGGCCACTGGCGCTTTCGTCGTGGCCGTAGTTGGAGTCATCGCAATTCGGGCATTTCGGCGCAGTGACGCTCCGGTTCCCGGCGGCACAATTCCCGCCCGTCGATCTGATCGACGGGGCGGGAATGCGGCTGTGCCGTGCAGTTGTGCCCGTGTCATTCGCGGCCGGCTGATACCCAACTCATGTCGGGTGCTCGGGTTCCGGTGACGGCGTCGGCGAGGGTGTCGAGGACGGCGAGCTGGTCCGCGGTGAGTTCGATGTGCACCGAGCCCGCGTTTTCGGTGACCCGATCCGCATTCCGAGTGCCGGGTATCGGAACGACGGGCAGCGCGAACTGTGTACCTTTCACCCGTAGCCACGCCAATGCGATCTGGGCGGGCGTGGATCCGTGCTGTGACGCGATGTCTGTCAATGGGGCGAGGGCGTCGGTGTTCGTTTCGAATGCGTCGAGTTGAAAGCGGGGTAGATACCGCCGAAAGTCGTTGTCGCCGAGCTGTTCCTGTTTCACTTTTCCGGTGAGCATTCCGCGTCCCAGTGGGGAGTAGGGAACGAATCCGATGCCGAGTCGAGCTGCGGTCGGGACGATGGCGTTCTCGACGTCGCGGCTGAACAAGCTCCATTCGGACTGGACCGCGGCGAGCGGATGGGTCCGGTGCGCTCGTTCTAGTTCGGGGGCGGTTACTTCCGATACTCCGATGTGCCGGACTTTTCCGTCGGCGATGAGCTCGGCCATCGCTCCGATGGTGTCGTCGATCGGGATGTGTGGGTCGACCCGGTGAAGGTAGTAGAGGTCGACGACGTCCACGTCGAGGCGACGCAGGCTGTTGTCGATGCACTGGCGGACGTAAGCCCTGTCTCCGCGGCTTCTGCGGCCGGGTTCGGTTACGGAGGTATCGATACCGAATTTGGTGGCGACGGTGACCTCGTCGCGACGGTCGGCGAGGAGTCTGCCGATCAGTTCCTCGTTGGTCCCGAGGCCGTACACATCTGCGGTGTCGATGAAGTCGATGCCGAGGTTGACGGCGTGATGCAGGGTCTTCAGTGCTTGGTCGGGGTCGGATTCGCCGTACATCGAGGTCAATGCCATGCCGCCGAATCCGAGTGCGGATACTTCGAGGCCTGTTCCGAGGTTCACGTGTGGGAAGTCGGTCATGATGCTGTCTCCTTGGAGGCGCTCGTTTCGGGTCGACCGCGTTCGACTGCCTGTGTGTCCGCGGGTCCGGCCACTGCGGTGAGGTAGGTCCGTATGGCTGCAGGGTTCTGCAGCGAGCCGGTCATGCCCACTATGCGGTCGGGACGCACGACAGCGACACCGCCCTGTCCGAGCTCGCTCGAAACGATCTCGTGGGTGTCGATCACGGTGGGAGTTGCGCTCAGAAGTGTGGTGGGGGAGTGGACCACGACCACGACGTGCAGCCGCGACCCCCACGAGTCGAGGATGGCATGTAAGGCCCGGAGTTCGTCGATACTGGTGATGGTGGCCAGCGCCAGGACTCGTCGGTCATCGAGGAGGTCGGGCAGCAACTTGTCGACCTCTCCGTCGAACTGGACGGGATGCGGGGGCAGGAACTTGCCCGGCGAGATGGTTCGACCGCGCCCGCCCCCGCGGGCCACTGACGGGCCGTAGGCCGTATCGATCTGCGCCAGTTGAGGAACGACACGCCGGGTGAGGAGCCCTGTCGCCGAGAGGATTCCGAGGATTCGGTCGCGGATCCACCGCGAAACGGCAGCACGAGTTGTCCACAGTTTCGTCTGAAGATCGGTCATCGCGGCGACCGATTCTGCGACGGGTCGTCGTTCGAGTTCATATGTTTCGAGTAGTGCTGCATCGGCTCCGTCGACCGCTACTGCTGCAAGTTTCCACGCGAGATTCGCCGCGTCCTGTATTCCGGTGTTCATACCTTGACCTCCCGCAGGACTGTGAATATGTGCAGCGTCGCCGGCAAGGATGAATCGGCCCGACACGTAGCGCGAGGACAGTCTCCGGTGTACTCGAAAGTCGCTCTGCCAAAGCACATTACTGACCCGGAAGCGGCCGAGGCCGCGTTGGCCGAGCATGATGTTGGCGCGATCGGTGATCTGAGTCGGCGGTATGAGCGCAGGGGAAGCGGACTGACGGTGTCCGAGAAATACCCGGTGTCCACCACCTGGGAGCGGGACGACGACCGTCACCCCGTCCGGGTGGAGATGGTACTGAGCCTCCCCGACCGACCCATCGGTTTCTAGGGTGCCGTCCACCAGCAGAAAAGCGTCGTCGTAGCTGTCGCCGTCGAAGTCGATGGCCGCTGTTTTCCGCACGGTGCTGTGTGCACCGTCGGTGCCCACGATCCACTCTGCTGTTGTGGTGAAGCGGATTCCGCTCGGACCGACCAATGACGCCCTCGCCCCGTCGCTGGGCCCGGCAGGGTCCGGATCGAGGGCACCGAGGAACTTGTGCCGCCAGCGGACCGTACCTCCCAGCGCCTGGTAGAGCTCGAGGAGAGCTGCCTCGACGAGGGGCTGCGGAAGGGACAGTGGTTTGTGCAGGCCGGGCTGGTCGAGGCCGGTGAAGTCGACGTGGCCGATCTGTGACCCTTTCGACCAGTACGACGCTCGGTCGAGAGTGACGCCGGCATCGAATACCGCGGGATCGACACCGAGGATGCGCAGGCTCTCCTGGGCGGCACTCCAGAGTACGAGGGCTTTCGGTTCGGTCGAGGGCCCCGACTTGCCGTCGATAATCATGTGGTCGACGTTCCTGCGGGCGAGCTCGCAAGCAAGCGTCAGACCTGTGGGGCCCGCGCCGACGATGAGGACGGTGTGCTCGGTCATGTCCGGACTCCTGACGGGCGAGGCGGGGCGAGGCTGGATTGTTCGGCCGAGATCACGTCCTCGTATCCGGTGGACGGCGCGTCGCGGGGTAGGGGAGAGGCCGCTGCGTGCGGGTCTGCTGCCGCGGGGTCGACGAGGAAGTCCTTGCGTCTGATGAGGGTGAATGCCGCGATCGCACCGATGAGGGTGACGATTCCCGCGATCGTCGTGACCTGATGCAGCGCCGAGATGAACGCGATTTCTGCTGCCACCCCAACGTCCTGCCCGGTCTCTTGCAGCGCCGCGACGGCCCCGGAGGCCACGGCGTCGACGGTGGCGTCGAGCTGGGCCGGAGTCAGGGCGGATCCGTACGCGGTGTCGAGTTCGGATTCGATGGTGCGATGAGCCAAAGCTCCGAGTACCGCCACGCCCAATGCCGCACCGACCTGCTGGAATGTCTCGTTGATCCCAGCTCCCATCCCTGAGTCTTCGGCCCGAACGAGAGCCACTGCCGCGCTCGCACGGGGTGGATTGTGTAGTCCCATACCGAGTCCCGCGATCACAAACCCCGGTAACAACGCCGTCCAGCTGTCACCGACGTCCGCGAATCGAAACAACAGAAACCCGATTCCTGTGCACAACAGCGAGATTCCGATCAGAATCGATGTCGAGATCCGGGCGCTCAGTATTCCGCCCACGGCACCGGATATCAGCAGGACGCCGGTAAGCGGCAGGAACCTCAATCCGGTCTCGATAGCCGAGTAGCCCAGCACGCCTTGCATCCACAGCACCGAGAACAAGATGGTGGCCGTGACGGCGAAGTTGATCGCAAACGTTGCCGCGGACAGGCCGTTGAAGGAACGGTTTCCGAACAGGACCATGTCGAGCATGGGATTGCGGACGCGGCGCTCGACCACAGCGAAGCCGAGGAGGGCGAGCACACCGACCGCCAACGCTACCGCGGTACGTGGGTCGGTCCATCCCACGACGGGTGCCCGGATGATTGCAAAGATCAACGCGAACAGACCTGCGGAGAACAGTGCCAGACCGAGGGGGTCGAGACCGCGGCGCGCGGTCGATGTCTGGTGGTCCCGGACTTTCAGAGCGACGACGGCCAGAATGATCAGTCCCACAGGGATATTGAGGTAGAACACCCATCGCCAGTCCACTTCGGTGAGGATGCCTCCGATCAACGGTCCCGCAGCGATGGCGATGCCCGAGGTGGCCCCGAAGATGCCGAAGGCGGTTCCTCGTTGGCGGCCGTGGAACGTCGCTGCGATCATCGCTGGGCCGACGGCGTACATGATGGCCGCGCCGAGGCCTTGAACTCCACGTGCTGCGTTGAGCAGAGTTGCTGACCCAGCGAGACCGCAAGCCACGGACGCGAGGGTGAAGGCCAGCGCGCCGACGGCGAAGATCCGGGTGCGGCCCAGTCTGTCCGCGATCGAGCCGGCGGTGAGCAGAAACGCGGCCAGTGCCAGGGCGTAGGCGTCGATCACCCATTGCAACTGCTCGAAGCTGGCCGAGAGGTCTCGTTGTATCGCGGGCAGTGCGACGTTGACGACGGTGAGGTCCAAGAACAGCATGAATGTTCCGAGGCAGACCGCTGTCAGCGTCCACCAGCGTTCGGGGGCCGACTGCAGCGGTTCGGGGGTGCTCATGCGGACTCCTCGAGGAGCGCGTCCGCGGTGGGTTGCGCGGCCGGCTGCTGGCGTCCGAACCAGGCGTCGATTGCCTCGATGGCTCCCGCGGTGTCGGTGAAGTGATGTATCTGCATTCCGTGCGCTCGGGCGGCTTGGCAATTGCGTAGGTCGTCGTCGACGAACAGGCATCGAGCGGCAGGGACGCCGAGTCGTTCGGTCGTCCGGCGGTAGATTTCGGGTTCGGGTTTGCGGACACCTTCGTTCGCGGAGACGACCTCGACGCTGAACAGGCCTGTGGGGACGATTCCTCGCCACTCGGGTTCCCATTCTCGGACGTTGTTGGTCAACAGTCCCAGAGTTCGTCCTTCGGATTTCAGCGTGTGCAAGTAGTCGAGAAGTTCCGAGTTGGGGACCCGGCCGGAGAACCATGCCGGCCGGAACTGTGACAGGTCGATAGCGCGTCCGGTCATGGTTTCCAGTGCCGATCCGACTCGGTCGAGGAAGGCCGCTTCGGTGATTTCGCCGCGTTCGAGCGGGGCCATGATCGTTTCGTCCGGGTCATCGTGCGCGGTGAACAGGGCACCCATCAGGTCCTCCGGTTGCACGGACATGTACTCGGTGAACGCCGCGATGGTGTCGGCGATGGGGTTGGTCAGGACGCCGCCGTAGTCGACGACGAGAACGAGGGGACCGGTGTCGATACTGTTGTCGGACATCGTCATCCCACCTCGACCTGCGAGCGGACGATGACGACGTCACCCTGGACGAGTTCGAAAGATGCGACGATCCCAGTCCCGGACTCGGTGGGTGCGGTGTCGATCAAGCGGCAGTAGACAGGAAGCTCGTGTTCGGCGAAGTCGAGGAACTGGATGTCGTAGCGCACCGGGGAACCGACCGACGATTCCGGCAGTGAGTGGGTGTCGAGGACGGCGCACACCGATGCCTGCCTGCACGCTTCGGTCAAGAGCATCCCCGAGACGTGGTCGACCTTGTGATCGGAGAGCGACGGGTGGTTGTTGTCGACGACGACCTCGTACGTCGTGTCGGGGTGTTCGGTGCCGGTGGAGGCGATGACGACGTTCTTCGAGTCCCGCCGGGCAACGCGTGCAGGCGGAAGCGGAACGGCGGCAGAGGTATACGGCTGATCGGGGGTGTTCTTCGCTGCCCGCCCGGCCGCGCGCATCTCGGCGAACATCTGCTTGGGCATGAAGCTCAGGGATCCGACGAATTCGCCGACAGGCACGCCGTCGAGAACGGTCTGGTACCTACCGACTGCCCCGGTCAGGTACCCCTCGACGTGGAACCGCTTCTCGAATTCGACTCGGATGACCAACCGGCCCGGTGTTTCCCCGACCTGGAGGGCAGCGAGGTCGGTCACCGACACCGAGGCCTTGCGGAAGACGAACGCCCAGTCCTTGGGTACTCCGTAGAACTGGTGACTGATCAGGATCGAGGCCTGCCTGCATGCCTCCACGAGGATCATGGGGTCGTACCGGTCGTCGAGTCGGTCGCTGTAGAGGGCATGCCCTCGCGGTAGCTGCGCGGCGACGACGAATCGGTTCTCGCCCGTCGCAGCAGCGTCGGTGAGGAAGACCTCGCTGACAGCTGCGCGGTGGACGAGGCTTCGCGGCACAGTGCGATCGAATGTCAGTTCACTGGCGATATCGAACGGTGGTGTGGTGACAGTCATTTCTTCCCCCAGGAAGGTGGTCGCAGATTTTCTGCTTTGTGCGAAACGCACCGATCGGTACGTGGTTTCAAGTACAGCGCCACGTTTTCGATAAGTCAATTCTTTTCACGTTAATTCCAAATGTTCGGAAAGTGATTCCCGTAACAATATAATTTCAGTTCGAGCGCAGATATACCGCCAGTAATTCGAGCACTATTGTGAGCCTGTGCACACGGTTAAGTGCACAGGCTCGCAATAGTGCGTTCAGCTATTTGATGCCGATCTGATGCGGTCAGTGGGGTTGTCGGGCGTCGAGCCACTGGTCGAGCGAGTCGAAGACGATGGCGGCGTTCCGTGCGTGGCCCATGTAATGGCCTGCGTGAGGAATCGTGATCGCCTTTCTGTCCGATGTTCCGGTGAACGATGCAATATGTTCGTCACCGAATTGCACGCGTGCGTCGTCCTGTCCGTAGAGGCCGAGAACTGGAATGTCTATGCTCGACATTTTGGCCAGGTCGAGAAGAATTCCGGGGCCTTGTGAAAGCATGTCGCCGCACGGGTGTTGGTTCTGATAGGGCGCTGCTGTATCGATTACTTGTTGTTCGGTATCGGCATAGTTTCCTGTCACGAATTCAGTGGTTCCTTGGTCGTAAAAGGTGTAGCCCTTGGCGGCGGGATTGTTTTCCGATGCCGAGCCTCCGGTGAGGCAGCGTGGTGTGGCGGCGAAGAATCTGACGTAGGCCTCGGGTGTCAGTCCGCGATCGGCCCAGTCCATGACGACGAGAGCGTCGACGTCGTCGAAGGTGTAGGCCTCGATCTGGACGATCTGCCCGCCGTTCGACTGGCCGGCGAGGGTGATGTGCCCGAAGGTGGGGGCCGTTCCGGATGCATCCCATTGATAGGTGCCGGTACGCAGCGCTTGGACGATCTGATGGGCCATCGTTGCTTGGGACCCCACGCACATGGCCCCGCCTGCCGGAGCGTCGCTCGTGTCGTATCCGAGTCTGTCGATCGTCAGTGAGGTCTGTCCGCGAGCGGCCATTTCGTAGGTGTGGTGGTATCCCTCGACTGGAAGACGCCAGTACCATTCGCCGGCTGCGATGCCGTGTTCGTAGAGGGTGATGGCGTTGCCGAAACCCTCTGCGGGAGCGGTGAGATGGCCACGGATGGTGTAGGTTCCGCCGTCGGCGGTGCACGGGACGGCTGTGTCGTTGGTGTTGCGGACTGTGAAGGACACCGGTACGTCGATCACGTCCGATCGGGTCGGCTGCGCGGAGGCGATGGCCGTTCCACCGAGAAAGATGGCGGTCGACGCGACGGTTATCGCAATCGCGGCGAGGAGCCGTGAGAGGGGGTGATGGCGGCTGTCGAGCATGGGGTACTCCGATCGGGGCGGGGATGTGGTGGCTGGGAGCGTGCGAGTGCAGTGCTCATACAGGGGTTTTGGGTCTTCCAGGGTCGACTTCGGTACCAGGTGTATCGACGCGTGGAGCATCGGTGATGCCGATGAGCTGGTGCAGGCGTGCCAGTGGGCGCGGTGCCCACCAGTTCCAGCGGCCGGTCAGGGCCATGATGGAGGGGACGAGGATCGCTCGGATGACGGTGGCGTCGATCAGGACCGCCAGTGCCATGCCGATTCCGAGTTGCTGAAGGAAGGTCACCCCGGAAGTGGCGTAGGTGGCGAAGGATGCGGCCAGGATGAGAGCTGCTGCGGTGACGACGGGTGCGGAGCGTGAGATGCCATCGATGATGGATTGGCGATTGTCTCCGGTACGGTCGAATTCTTCTTTGATGCGCGAGAGCAGGAAGACTTCGTAGTCCATCGACAGGCCGTAGGCGATGCAGAACATCAGGATGGGGATGCTCGGCTCGATGGCACCGGTAGGGGTGAAACCCAGCAGCCCAGCAAGATTGCCGTTCTGAAAACCCCACACCAGGACACCGAACATGACCGTCAGTGACAGCAGATTCAGAATGGTGGCTTTGATGGGGGCGATGATCGATCCGGTCATCACGAACAGAATGGCGAAGGTGATCAGTGCAATGAGCACGGCCACGAGCGGGAGCCGGGCGGTGACGCCGTCGGTGTAGTCGTCGAGCATCGCGGGTGAGCCGCCGACGAGTACCTGGCCGGGAGGCTCCACCGACCGTACCGCGGAGACGAATCCGGCTCTGTCGTCCAGTGATTCGCGAGTCGGTACCACCGAGAGGTAGCTGCCTGCGGTGTCGGGAGTGAAACGGACGGCGCCGTTCGGTGGAGCAGTGAGCGCCCTGTCGGGTTCGACGGTGCCCAGTGCGCTGTCCACTCGTAGCACCTGGGGCAGTGCTGCGAGATCGGAGGCGTACCGAGCGAGGCCGTCCGGTGCGATGGTCGGTGCGACGAGCAGAATTGCGTCTGCATCCTCGCTGGCGTAGTCGTCGCGGATGGTGTCGTACAGGGCGCGGACCGGAACCGACTGCGGCAGGATGCGATCGTCCGGTGCGCCGAACCGAACGCCTAGTACCGGCGCTCCGAGCAGTATCAAGATCACCACACCGGCGATCGCGAACACTGCAGGTCGGCCGGTCGTGGCCACGGTGATCCGCCGCCACACGGTACTTCCGTCGGTGTCCGGTTCCTTGCGCCGTAAGGCGCGGTGCCCGAGCAGCACCAATGCGGCCGGGAGTACGACCGTAGCGGCGAGCACGGCGGTGGCGACGACGGCTATCCCGGCGTAGGCGAACGAGGCCAGGAACGGGAACGGGAAGACCAGCAGAACGGCCAGTGACGCGGCGACGGTGGCGCCGGAGAACATGATGGTGCGTCCGGCTGCCTGCGCTGCTCGCTGCACGGCCAACGTCAGGTCAGCGGTGCGGCGGGCTTCCTCTCGGAAGCGGTAGATCAGGAACAGTCCGTAATCGACGCCGAGTGCAATGCCCATCACCAGCGCGATGTTCGCCGCGAAGGTCGATACTTCGGTGAAGGCTGCCACCACGCGCATGATGGCCAGGGTGCCGACGACGGAGAACAGTCCGGTTGCGAAGACCACTGCGGCGAGACGGAGCCGCCGTAGGACGGCCCACAACAGTGCGATCACCAGCGGGGCGATGATCAGCTCTGCTCGGAGAAAGTCGGTCCTGGATTGTTCTGCGACGGAGCGGAACACCTCGTCGCTGCCGCCGAGAGCGATGTCGATGTTCGAGGTAGCCGACCGGCTGAGTGCCTCGTCGAGAGCGGGAAGGACCTGTTGCCGGATTTCGGTGGCGTCGCCCGGTGCCCACGCCTGGATCAGCGCCGAGCTGCCGTCCCCGGCGGCGAGGGTCGGAACCTCTTCGGTCCAGTAGGACCATGTGTCGTCGATGCCGGGGAAGGTGTCGACGAACTCGGTCAGACGTAACCCGTCCGCGGCGACGGCCGAGCTGTCGACGTCGCCGGTCTTCGCGGTGACGAGGATGGTGATGTTGGGTGTGCCGGTCTGAAAGGTGTCGTTGAGCAGCGCCTCGGCTGCCGCAGACGGGGCGTTGGTCGCCTCGAACCTGTTCAGGGACAGTGCATTCATCGCACCGGCAGCGACTGCTGCGAGCACGAGGAAGAGGACGCCGGCCACTACGAGGGTGAGGCCGGGTCGAGTTGTGGCGAATCGGGTGGGCATCGCGGGTCCCCCTGCTACCGTGGATACGAGCGATTGCTCGTGATTTGCGAGAATACGAGCGAAAGCTCGTCTTGTCTACCGGAAAGCCTGGAGTTCACATGCCGAATACCTCGACGCCAACTACCTCTCCTGCACCCAAGCGTCAGGATCGCGGACTCAAGCGCATCGCTGCGATCCTCGACGGTGCGGAGGAGTTGTTCGGAGAAGTCGGGTTCGACGCAGCGACCACGAACGCTATCGCCAGCAAATCGGGCATGTCACCGGGTTCGCTGTACCAGTTCTTCAGAAACAAGGAAGACATCGCCGCAGCATTGGCGGAACGCTACGTCGTGGAGTTGACCGACGCCCAATCGGCCGCGGTCGATCCGCGACCGGACGGCTTCGTGGAATCTCTACCGCAGTTCATCGACCGGGCCGTCGACAATATGGTCGCCTTCAATGCGGCCAATCCGGCTTTCCTGCAACTGTTCTCGCGAGCAGATACCCAGCCTGCCCTGTATACCGCAGTCGTACCATTGCAGAGCGAACTCTCCCAGAGGGTCGCCCAGACCTTGGCCGCACTCGCACCGACCCTGTCCAGCGAACGCATCGACCTCCACGCGCTGGTGGCCTTGCAGATCACCCGCGGAATGATGCCCGTCATCGCCGCAGAAAAAACTAACAAGAAGGACCAGCTCGTGACCGAGCTCAAGGCGGCACTGATTCGTTACCTGTCCGAGGCACTCGCCTCACCCTGACGGAACAGAGACCCGCGCCGCCGCAGGCCGTGCGTACTCCCAGTCTGAAAAAAGCTGCAGCAGTAGCTGTTTTGACGTTTTTCAGTTGTGCTGCCAGCAATCACTGCTTTTCGTACACTATGGGATCCGCGCCGATCGATACTTCGATGCGTGGTGGAGCATTCGGTCGAGGCTCAACGCCCCGCGTCGTATGCTCGGTCAGCGATCGGCGACCTTAGGCGCGCACCCGGCGGCGGACCATGCGACCGGCGTGCATCGCCGCAACTTTGGTCCAATCAGGGTGTGCAATTAGCCGTCACAGCTGGACCGATGACCGCCGGACTCACGCAGGTTCCGGTGTTGCCGCGCCGGTCACCGCATGACCTGGGGGACGGTTCGCTGTTTTTCGTTCTTTGGGTGTGTCGATCAATGCGTTATGTGCAGCATCGCGTACCCAGCCTGTGATTCTGTCGAGGGTTTCGGATGGCAGGTGCCATCGTTGCCAATACAGGGGAATGGTGACGTTGTGGTCGGGGTCGAGGTGAACGAGTGTCCCGTCGGCGAGGTCGCGTGCGATTTGTCCTTCCGGTAGCACGCCCCACCCGAGTCCGAGTCGAGCTGCAGTCAGGAATTCGCGGTTCGATGGGAGGTAGTGGATCGGGGGCTCACGGTGCGCCTTGATCTTGCGTAGATAGGCGTGTTGCAGGTCGTCCTTTTTGTCGAATCGCAGCATCGGGAGGCGGCTGGGATCGCAACCGTCGGAGTCGGCGTCGCGAATGAGTGAGGGTGCGCACGCGGGCCAATAGACCATGGCTCCGAGCGGTTCGACCGTACAGCCAGGTGCTGCGGTGCGTGAGGTCGTCACGGCGGCCATGACCGCGCCTTGACGCAGTAGAGCGTCTGTATGGTCCTGATCTTCGATGTGGAGGTCCAGCAGTATCCGTCGGTCGACGGCTATCGCTTTCATCACCGGTTGGAACCACGTCGAGACCGAATCGGCATTGATAGCAAGTGAAAAGCGCAGCGGTGCAGCAGTATTCGTTGTCGTTGAGCCGCCGCGTAGCTCAGCGTCGGCGTCGACGGTGAGGACTTCGATCTGCCGCGCGAGTCGGAGCAGGGCTTGCCCGTTTCTGGTGGGTAGTACCGGCCTGGTTCGCTGTAGCAGCGCGGCCCCCGACGCTCGTTCGAGCGCGGTAATGCGTTGGCTGACTGCAGAAGACGAGATGTGCAACGCCGTTGCAGCTCCCTCGAACGACCCTGAATCGCAGATCGCGGCAAGTGTGGCGAGCTGATCGTGGTTGTACATCCACAAATACTAAACCTAGATCAGCGATACTTAGGAAACGTGCATCGATGCTGGAGCGGTCGTACCGTTCTTGCCGTGAACAACCCCGTTCTGGCCTATCTCCCCGTCGCTATCGTCTTCGGAATAATCCCAGGTCCTGACGTCATGTTGGCGGTCAAGCACTCGCTTACCGGCGGTGTGCGTCACGGCATCGCCGTAGCTTTGGGTGCGGCGACGGGGTCGATGGCCTGGGGCATCGCTGCGGCCGTGGGGTTGGCGTCCTTGCTCACCAGCGTCCCCGGGGCATTCGACGCGGTACGTATCGCAGGTGCCGCCTACCTGGTGTTTCTAGGAATTCAGAGTATCTGGCAGCGCAAGGGCAGCTTCACCGACGTCGATGCCGCGACTTACAACGCGCACCAGCCGAAGTGGTCGCGAGCGTTCATGACCGGTTTCGTCGCGGACCTGTTGAATCCGAAAATGGGTGCGTTCTACCTGGCGGTGCTGCCGCAGTTCATTCCGCGCGACGGGAACGTTTTCGTTTGGTCCATGCTGCTCATGTCGATCGAGTTCGTGGTGGCGCTGATATGTCTGTCCTCGTACGCACTTCTTGCCTCGTCCGCTCGCCGGTTCTTGGAGAAGGGCCGCTTGGGGGCGTGGCTCGAGCGTGGACTGGGTGTTGTTCTGGTGGGATTCGGCGTCCGGCTGGCCTTCGAGTAAACACCCCCGCCGTCCGAGCCCTTCTCCCTTCGCTCTTTCAACTACTCGACCCGAGCCCGACCTGACTTGATTGTGTAACGACGCCTTGGCCCGGGTCCGCGCCCCGGGCCGTCCAATCCCGCCAGGTCTTGGCTTTGCCGTGCCCTAACCCGAACTTTCCTGTACCGAAACCGAACCATCACGCACACAGAGGGGTACCGATCAATGAGCGAAAAGCTCTGGGGTGGAAGATTCTCCACCGATATCACCGACGATGTACTTCGCTACACAGAGACAGCATCGGTAGACAGCAGAATGCTCGAACACGACCTGTGGCAGAACATCGCTCATGTTCTGATGCTCGGTCGCGCGGGAATCAACACCGAACCCGACACCAAAGCGCTTCTCGCTGGGCTGCTCGACATGGAGAGCAGCCGAGCCGACGGTGGATTGCAGCTCGACGTCCGACAAGAAGATGTGCACCTCAACACCGAATTCATGCTCATCGAACGGATCGGACCCGTCGGCGGCCGCATGCACACCGCACGGTCCCGAAACGATCAGGTGCAGACCGACGCACGCATGGTCACCCGCGAGTGGCTGCTCGATGCCAGCGAAGAACTGCTCATGTTCGTGCAGGATCTGCTCGGGTGCCCCGAGTCGGAACGAGAAGCAGTTCTACCCGGCTACACGCATTCGCAGGCAGCGCAACCGATTTCGGTAGCATTTTGGAAGGCTGCGCACGCACAGGCCTTGCTGCGTGATGCCTCCCGACTGATGGATGCCTGGAAGCGCATCAACATCAATCCGCTCGGCGCGTGTGCGCTCGCCGGAACTACATTCGCCCTGGACCGCGATTACACCTCCCGGCTTCTCGGGTTCGATGCACCGATGGTCAATGCGCTCGATGCGACGTCGACGAGGGACTGGACAGTCGAAGTAGCGGGCGCAGCTGCCAGCGGTGCTGTGAATCTATCTCGCATGCAGGAAGAGATCGTCACCTGGAGCTCGAACGAATACGCTCTCGCCGAAGTGCACGATTCGTTCGCGACCGGTAGCTCGATCATGCCGCAGAAGAAGAATCCGGTGGTTGCAGAACTGGCGCGAGGGAAGTCCGGTCGCGCGGTGGGTGCGCTGGTGCAACTGCTGGTGATGGAGAAGTCGGTCGGTCTCGGGTACAGCTGCGACCTGCAGGAGGACAAACCGGTTTACTGGGGCGCCCTCGATACGTACCTCGACACCATTCGCCTGTGCCGACGCCAGAACCTGCACACCGCGTTCGACGGTGCTCGCGGCAGAGCCCTGTGCTGGGACAACTTCTCGACCGCGACAGAGATCGCCAACATCTTGGTCTCTCGGTTCGACGTTCCTTTCCGCACAGCCCACCGCATCACCGGTGACCTCGTCAACGCCGCCCTCGCAGCCGGTCACACCCTGCGCAACGTCGCGTTCACCACCACTTTCCTCCGCGAGGAACACGACATCGACATCAGTGAGGTCGACATGAAGCAGATATGCGATCCGCTCCACACACTGCGCAGCTACATCTCTGCCGGATCCACCGGACCGACGCGGGTCTCCGAACAGCAGGAGCAAGGCCTGGCCGACGTGACCGACAGACTCGCCGAAATCCGGCAAGCCAGAACCCGCCTCTGGGAGGCGAAGGCGGAATGCCTACGAGCAGCGCGATCCGTCGTCGGCGGCGTGAGCGTGCCCGAACTCGCGATGGAGGTCGGGGTATGAGCATCGTCCTGGCATATTCCGGCGGATTGGACACATCCGTTGCCGTGCACTGGCTCAAAGAGCGCTATCAGACCGAGGTCATCGCGTACTGCGCGAACCTCGGCCAAATCGAGGACCTCGAGGCCGTCTCGAAGCGCGCAACCGCGGCCGGCGCGTCGGAAGTTATCGTCGAAGACGTCCGAGACCTGTTCCTCCACGACTATGCAATCCCGGCTCTCGCCGCCGGCGCTGCATACGAGGGAAAATATCTTCTGGCTGCACCGTTGTCTCGACCGTTGATCGCCGAGCGGCTGGTCAGCATCGCTCGCGAACGCGGTGCATCCGCAGTCGCTCACGGTGCCACGGGCAAGGGAAACGATCAGGTCCGGTTCTACACCTCCGTGCGGGCGTTGGCTCCCGAGCTCGACATCCTCGCACCTGTCATCGATTGGGAAATGACCTCCCGCGGTAGCGAAATTGCCTACGCCGATCGTCACGGTATCGATGTGGGTGTCAGCAAGACGACGCCGTACAGCATCGACACCAATATCTGGGGCACCAGCATCGAGTGCGGGGATCTCGACCTCATCGACCACGCTCCACCGCCCGATGCATGGCAGATCACGACCGCGCCGGTGCAGGCACCGGATCGTCCAACAACGATCACGATCGAGTTCGAAGCAGGCATCCCCGTCGCTCTCGACGGCCGCAAGCTCGACCTGATCGACCTGGTCAGCGAACTCGGGGACACAGCGGCCGCGAACGGTATCGGGCGTACCGAAATTCTCGAGAGCCGCATCGTCGGATTCAAGAGCCGCGGAATCTACGAAGCACCCGCTGCAACAGTTCTTCTCGCTGCACGAACCGATCTCGAAGCACTCGTACTGGACCGAGAGACGCTCCACCACAAGCGGTCCATCGCCGACCAGTACGCAGAGTTGGTCTACTACGGCTACTGGTTCACCGATCTGCGTGCAGCACTCGATGCTTACTGCGCCCGTCTGGCTCACCGCGTGACGGGCACAGTGACCGTCGAGCTGTACAAGGGCTCCGCTCGATGCATCGGCCGGACGTCCCCGAAATACGGCCGATACAGCTCGGCTCTGGCCGATTACGAAGAGGCAGACACCTTTCTACACGAAGCAGGTGCCGGATTCGCGTACTGCTGGGCTCTCCCACTCACCGAAGGAGTTGTCACTCGATGAAAGACACCCGCTCTGTTCTGCTCATCTCCGACGGATCACGGTGGGGCGAACTCGCCCACGACTTTCTCCGCCGCAGATTCGCCGACGTCGACTGGTTTGCCTGGGACTACGGCGATCCAGTAACTCGATCGTTCGATCAGTGGCACGGGTGCGACCTGCTTCTGTCCTTCAAATCGGACTTCATCCTGTCCGAGGCCACACTCGATCGAGTGCGGGAACTGGCCGTGAACTTCCACCCGGCGACCCCGAACTACCGAGGGATCGGCGGATATCGCTACGCGATCGACGACAACCAGACGCAATTCGGGGCCACCTGCCACATCATCACCCCGAAGGTAGATGGCGGTCCGATCATCGCAGTCGACCGATTCGACATCGTCCCAGGCGAATCCGAGACGAGCTTGAGCGAACGCACCGCCGCCGCCGCACTGGCTCAATTCCATCGAATCGTCACCACAATATGCAACGGCACCGCTATCAGCGCCGATCACAGCGAACAATGGGGACAACGTCTCTACACACGCCGCGCCCTCGACGCAGACCGCCGAAAGCGTGGGGAGCTGGTCGAAGCGTGAGAACACTGCACTCACCCTCCGCCACCCACGAGCCCCACGATCGGCCCAGGTCGCCCGAAGCCCATGGCGGTACTGCAGTTCGCAACGGCCCCTTGGCGATCATCGAATTCGACGGTGAAGGACACAACACGTTCTCCACAGACAAGATGCGCGGCATCACCGAGTTGGTCTGGCAGCTAGGGGACACCCCGGATGTCGAGGGGCTGGTTCTGTACGGGGGAGACGGTCGATCCTTCGGTGTCGGCGGTGACTTCAACGAAGTCAAGGACTTCACGGGAGGCTCCGAGGTCAACCGATGGATCGACGCCTGCGTGGACATGTATCGAGCAGTTCTGTCGATCTCGAAACCGACCGTGGCAGTCATCGACAAATACTGCATCGGCATCGGTCTTCAGTTGGCACTGTGCGCCGACTGGCGCATCGGAACGTCGACGTCGGACCTCCGTATGCCCGAGCTCAAGTTGGGTATCTCCTGCATACTCGGAGCTCCGCTCCTGCAACGCCGAGTAGGGCCTGCCGTGGCGAATCGAATGATCATCGGGTGCGATCGATGGCTCGGTACCACCGCACTCTCCGACGGCCTCCTCGATGAACTCGTTGCAGCCCATAGTGACCCGCTCGCTGCAGGATGCACCCGAGCACAGGCACTGGCCGAGTACCAATCGGTGCCGTTTGCCCGCACCAAGGCGTTCGTCAACCACGATCTGCTGCTCGACATGGAACGAGCCCGTATTGCAGCAATAGCCGGCCACCGAGCGGGGTTCGCTGCAGGCGATGCGGCCCAACAGAAGATGCGCACAATTGTCGGAGACAACCCATGACCCCAACCGATCATGGGTGGGTCGTCTTTTCGCACAGCGGCCGCATCCGCCGTGTTGGCGGACATACCGGCCCCGTTCTGAACCGCAACGACGGAACAGTCATGATCACGACGCCGCTGCACGGCGAATGCCGAGTCTTTCTCTCCCGCACCGATGATGCACGGACATGGGCGGTGGGAGCGCAATTCGCGGCGACCGCCGCGAGTGTCGGTCACCGCGCAGGAACCACCACGGCACTTCGCCCCGGGACGACTCTGGTCTGCTCCGCCGACGGAGAGTTGTCGGTGCACCGCGCTGTCCCCCGATCGTCGCCGTCGGGCGGTGTCCCAGGGTGTTCGCTCGAACAGGCCATGGGGTGGCTCGACCATGGATTACGCACTGCAGCAACGGAAATCGCATCGTCGGGTCGTCCCATTCGCTTACTGCTCTCCGGTGGTGTCGACTCCGGACTCCTCGCCTCCTACTTGTGGAGGGCCGGTGCCGACGTCCGTGCACTGACCCTCCGCACACCCTGGGGTGACGAAATCGACGGTGCCTCTCGAACAGCGCGCCACGTCGGTCTGCCGCTCGACGTCATCGACGTCACCGCACAGGAATCGACAGCGGCGATCTACCCGTGCATGCAGCACACTCAATCCGATGATGCAGAAGTCATCACCGTGCATCTGCTGGTGACAGTGGCCTTCGAGTTGGCGCGAGCATGTGGTGCCGACCTCGTGACCGGACTCGGCAGCGATCTGCTCAACGCCGGAAGCGATTTCGGTATGGGCGCAGTCGCCGGCGATCTGAACGAACGTATCGACGACGCCAGCGCATCAGGAATGATGGTGACCGGCCAATTCACCCCAGGGCCGCGCATGTACCACCCGTACTGGAGTCCTGCTCTACTGCACCTTCAACAGAGTGTCCCCGCTCAGCTGAAGACCGTCGACGGCATCGAAAAGTACTACCTCCGCGAGCTCGCGGCCTACCAACTGCCCCGTGAGACTGCGTTCGGGAGAAAAGTCGCAATCCACCAAGGGGCGGGTTTGTCAGCAGGGTTGGACGGCGCGCTCGGAGAACAACTGGCTGCCGTCTGTGCCCAAATCCGGGCACAGACCCTCGATGAGGTCCCTCTGGGAAACCACGATGTTGCGGTCGGCGGTGAGCAGCGGTGACGGCCACCGATCCCGGAGATCTCGCGGCAGTGGCCACCCGGGATGGATTCGCTCTGGTCGGCGACGTCGACTTCGGCAGAAGCGACTTCGAGGTCTTCGTGCAGGGGCTCGGGACTCTCGCCACACATCGGTTCGGCACCGGAAGCGCAGGTCTGCTCGATCTCGACGCAAGCCCGCTACCGGACCGCGTCGTCACCGGGCGCAGTGCCCTGCCTCTGCACACCGACGGCACACTTGTCGGGACCTGTCCCAAATACATTGCGCTGTATTGCAATGCAGTCGATCAGCCCACAGGATCCGGACGCACAGAACTCTGTCTGCAATCGGATCTACTCGATGCAACACTCCCACCGGACCTGAGCACGGTGACCGACGTGGATTGGGAGTACTACGTCACCGACCAATCCCACTTTCCCGACGTCGCGCACCGCTGGCTGTCGATTCCACCTGCAGTGCGATCAGCAACGGGGACAACGCGGTTGAACGTGGCACTCCCGTTCACCGAGGAACGGACCACCCCCGCAGGATGGTCGGTCCGTCTGGCGGGCTCGACCGAAGAAGACAGCCGGGCCGTCTTCGCACGGCTCGACTCCTACCTGCGGGGCAGTACCAGCTTCTACTCGCACGACTGGGCCCCGGGTGATCTTCTCGTCCTCGACAACGAACAGGTTCTGCACGGGCGGACAACGATCGAACCGGGCAGCGTCAGACACTTGTTCCGAGGACAGATCAATGTCTGACGCGCGAGGGTTCCTCGCCGCACTGAACAGCATGCCCCAACAGGATCAGGACGCACTTCACCAGGGACGACGCCATACGACGTTCGGGGAGCTGTCGGCCGCGGCGATGGCATGGCGTGATGCACTGGCACCGGTGATCGACGAAGGCGACGTGGTCGTCGTCGATCATCACCCCGGGGCCGCAGACTTCGTTGCAGCACTACTGGGAACGATGGCCGCCGGCGGCGTGCACCTGGCGAGCCGGACGCGGCATCCAGCATGGGACCGACTGAGCGCACTGGGCCGCCGCTGGCACGCCATTACCGACCACGACATCGACCCCGACCTGCCCGAACTGGCCTCCGTGTTCGATGCAGCAACCCGAAAGCTCCGATACTGCAACCCAACGCGTCAATGCGACGTGACCGAGCACGACACCGTGCGAGGAAGAATCCTCGAAACATCCGGATCGAGTGGTGAGCCGAAATGGGTGTACTGGACCGAGGAATCGCTGTTCGCCGACCGCACCGACTGGTGCCAGCAGCTCGGTCTGACAGCCGACGATGTGATCATCAACATCCACCCCCTCGATTTCGCGCACGGGATGGACGTTCACGTTCTCGCGGGCTTGCTCTCGGGAGCACCCACGGTGCACCTCGACGCCGGTCTCCCGGCCTCTGCCCACGCGAGAGCGATTTGCGACTGGAACGGTACCTATATGAGCGCCCTTCCCTCGCACTACGACGCGATCGCAGCGTCACCGGCGGCATCGGAGCGAATGGGTGAACACCTGACCACCGCACTGACGGGCGGGGCTCTCCTGACGCCGACCACTGCGCGACTGATCCACCAGCGGTGCGGGGTCCACCTACGCAGGCTCTACGGGGCCACCGAGTGCGGCATCATGTGCGCAGATCTGCGGCCACAGTTGCAGAGCGCGGCCGAACTGCGGCCCCTACCCGGGGTGGAGATGCGAGTGCGCCCCATCCACGGAATCGACGCAGATACCTATCGAGTGGGCGAGCCCGAATTCCGCCGAGCGCACCGAGCCGAAGGCTACTGGGGACACCCGGACCGTACACAGAGCGCATTCACGGACGGCTGGTATCGAAGCGGGGACGCGGTGATGGTCCACGACAACGGTGCCATCAACGTCCTGGGCCGCATCGATGACGTATGGACAAACAACCACGGTCAACTCTGTTCGGCAGGCGTCCTGGTCGACGAGATCACCGCACTCGACGAGGTCGACGAGGTCGTCGTCTTCGCCCCAACGGCCACAGGAGCAGACACACCGACGACAGTACTGTGCCGCCTGGCACCCACCGGGGCAGACCTCGGACGAATCCACCTTCGCGTCACCGAAGTGATGAACAGCTGCGGTCTCATCGGAAAGATCACTCTGATGTCCGACTGGCCGAAAACGTCTGTCGGCAAGCCCGACCGGCGCGCATTGCTGGCATGGTGCAGAGCGTCCTGAGTTCGACATCACACGGATCAGAAAGGGCAGACATGAGCGCCGCGTCCCCACAAGGGTTTCACTGCTGGACAACCCATTTAGGACTGGCAGACGAAGGTAAAGACGACTTCTCCATGGTCATCTCCGACAGGCCGTGCACCTCGTCGGTCGTTTTCACGAAGTCACTGTTCGCGGGCCCCTGCGTCACCTTGAGCAAGACCTCGATCGAGCAGACCAGTCCGCGCGGGGTCCTCGTGTTGGCGAAGAACGCCAACGTCGCGACCGGCGCGGAAGGGCTCCGCAACGCCAGCGAGATACGCGCATCCGTCGCACGAACCGTAGGAATCGAACCCGATGCCCTGATAATGGCCTCCACCGGAGTCATCGGAGTGCAATATCCGATGGACACCATCCGCGCCGGACTCGACGGGCTCGGCCAGGGAACACCACTCGACGCGCACGCGGTGGCCCGAGCGATCATGACCACCGACACCCGCGCCAAGGTCTCCGAACGAGCCGTCGGCACCAGCACCATCGTTGGAATCGCGAAGGGCGTCGGGATGATAGAACCGGACATGGCGACCATGCTGTCGTTTGTCTTCACCGACGCCGACGTCCCCCAGGACACGCTCAACCGAATCTTTCGTGACGTTGTCGACCGCACCTACAACTCGGTCTCGATCGACACCGACACCTCCACCAGCGACACAGCGGCGGTCTTCGCCAATGGTGCCGCCGGCCCGGTACCCGATACCGAGTTCGAGCAGGCTCTCGAGGAAGTGTGCACGGATCTGGTGAAAATGATTGCCAGCGACGGCGAAGGTGCGACCAAGCTGATCGTCACTACGGTCTCGGGTGCATCGAGCGAGCGCCAAGCGCGCGTGGTCGGGAAGTCGATCATCAACTCTCCCTTGGTCAAGACGATGATCCACGGTGAAGACCCCAACTGGGGTCGAGTTCTCATGGCTATCGGAAAATGTAGCAACGAGGTGGACATAGAACCCGACAGAATCCGAGTCGCATTCGCGGACATCGATGTGTATCCGAGCTCGTCACTCGACCAGCACGACACCGTCGAGGTGGTTCGTGAACACCTTGCAACTGCCACCGTCGAGATCAACGTAGACCTCGGAATCGGCACCGACACCTGGAGAGTGTTCGGTTGCGACCTCACCGATGAATACATTCGAATAAACGCGGACTACACCACATAGAGATCACTCCAATCACTTCACCAACAGGCCGCAGTAACGTGGAGTGGGCATCCGGCCTCGACGCCTCGACCTGTCGAAGCCGTTACAGCACGTCGCCTGTGGCCGTTGATGTTGCCGGTTCTGCCGGACTCTGGACATGAGCAAATTAAAGACCGAACACGATTCGCGCCGGGGGGCGAAAATGGCTGCAACCGATAGAGAACCTTCAAAAAGGTTCCGAGACAATGCCCATAACGACCGCAATGCCACAACTCTGATCAAAACTTCCGACCACGCATCTAGCGAAGAGCGTAGTCACGAGCTGTACACCGTGTACGGAACCGCGTGTCACGCGCCTGAACGACAGTGTATGACACGACTCACTGCGCGAATAGTCGATGGGGACAGCTTAGCGTCGATTCGGTGCGGACCAGGAGAAATTACTCGTCGACAGGTTGATCTCGAAGCCGATCCACGATTCTCCGTGAGGATTCAATACGTCTTATCGGGCGAAGTAATTCTGTCGCAGAACGGCGTCCAAATATCGCTGAAGAGTGGAGGCATTGGCCTATACTATAGCGATTACAGTTATACAATGACTGTAACCCGTGCCAGCTGTTTAGCGGTAGTCACGTTACGGCAGAGGGTGGGCTCAAGAGAAGACTTCGACGCCGCCTCGGGTCGAGGTCTTCGCGTTGTGCCAAACGCTGAAGGTACGGGGAAAATACTCTCAGATACTTTACATTCTACTTCGAGAGAAATTGGAATGCTGAACACGTTCACGGCTCATAATGTCATCTCAGCCGTTCGATTACTGGCGTGGGAAGGAATGCACCCGCCCCATGGCCACGCACCGCCTGACCAGCAATCCGGCCTCGTAGCGACGGCGCGCTTGATGATCGAGAAGAATCTTTCTGATCCCACGCTCAATCCCGACCTACTCGCGCGCAAACTACATGTATCGGTTCGTCAGCTGCATCGCGCTTTCGAGCGAGAGGAGCGAACTCTGTCCGCTTATATAGCATATGAGCGCATTGAAAGGTGCGCTGCCGATTTGATCGACCCAAGCTTACAACAGATACCGATAGGCGACATCAGTGCGCGGTGGGGGCTTAGTGACCAGTCGAGACTTTCTCGGCTATTTCGCGAGTTGAAGGGTTGCTCGCCTTCGGAATTCAGAAGGTTTTACGCGGAACCCAGCTAATTCGAGAACACATCCACCGATCAATTCCGAGTGGTCAAGACCGGAACGAAGGTTCTCGTACCGGCGCGCCGCGTCGACGTGATCGAACTCGCTGGGCAACAAGTACACGACCGGGTGACGGATTCATCAAGACAAAATTCTTGACCTTGCTCGAGGTAGTGACGGTCCGGCTATCCGTCCACGGTAGCTACCACGCAACTCCGTCACGTCCGCGCGCACTCGCGCCGATCGGGGCATCGCCTTCACGGCATAAGACGATTGATCTGCGGGTTCTCGCGGTAGACGTGGCTGTAGTCGTTGTCGACTTTGGAGGGCCCGACTCCGAGGACTTGATCGTTGGCCGGTTGCGGCTTCCATGGTCTCCTCACGGCCGGCGCAGATGGGTGCCTACCTGCACTGGACCCCGTAGGGGACTTCGACCCCACTTGTCGCACGGTGCCAAAGTTTTGTCGCTTCGCGACGAAGAGCTGTGGAGGTATTTCCGCAATTAATTTCGATAAGTAGCGTCGAAGACATCATCAAGTCGCCGACCTTGCAGGTCGCAATGGTTCATTCGACATGTCGACTTGAGATACAGAAATGATGGGGAGAACCGAAGAAGGAGACTGTGATGATCTCGGCAGATCAATATGCGCGCGATAGCTATGAACGTGAGTTGAAAGCTCACTGGGACGCTAAAACAACCGATGACATCAATCTCCTACTGGGCGCTGATGATGATCTTTACCACCATCACTACGCGATTGGCGATTTCGACCGCTCTATTCTGGATTCCGTAGGTGAGGAGCGAGAGAACGCGATTTTGCGAGAGTTGCATCGAATGGAGAATGATCAAGTCGGACTGATCCTCGACGCCCTCGGTCCTTTGCCGCCCAACTCTCGCGGCATGGATGCCGGGTCAGGTCGCGGGGGAACATCTTTTCGTCTCGCTGGAGCGACGGAGAGCCGAATCGACGGCGTCAATTTTTGCGAACATCACGTCGCGTTCGCCGAGCAGATCGCACGCAAACGCGGTTGGGATAGCCGCGTTCAATTCCACCTCGGGAACATGCTGCAGGCACCATTTCCTGATCACACTTTCGATTTCGTGGTCTCAAACGAGACGACGATGTACGCCGACGCGTACGAAGCAATGGCCGAGTTCTCCCGCCTACTGCGACGGGGCGGTCGCTACGTAATGACCACCTGGTGCCGCAACGACGCAGTCGACCCACGCTCGGACGCGACAAGGCAGATCGATGAACATTACGTATGCCGAATGCACCGCCGAAGCACTTACTTCAAGGCCTTCGCGGCAAACGGCCTGATTCCGTACCGCGTGGCTCAGTACACACACGAAGCTATGCCGTACTGGGAGCTACGCAACAACAGCAAACTCCGCACCGGCGTTGAGGATGCGTTCCTCAGCGGCTACAGCGACGGTTCACTGAACTACCTAGTGATTGCGGCCGAACGCATCTGAGACATCCACCCGGAAACCACAAACTTGAAGGAGCCTGAAATGCCGAACCTCGACGTGGCAGTCCTCGGCCAGCATGACGTACAGCAGCGCCGCTACTGGGATGCCAAAAAATCCGACGATATCAACCTGCTGCTGGGCACTGAAGACGGCTTGTACCACCACCACTACGGAATCGGTGACTACGATCACTCTGTACTCGCTGCACCTGCGGAGCTGCGGGAGTCACTGATCCTGCGCGAACTTCACCGGATGGAGTCGCTGGAAATCAACCTTATCGTCGATGCATTAGGGGAGGTCTCACCGAGCTCTCGTGTCATGGACGCGGGATCGGGGCGAGGCGGAACGACCTTCACAATCGCTGATCGATTCGGCTGCCGGGTAGACGGGGTGAACTACTGCGCTCACCATGTCGAGTTCGCAGAGAAGTTGGCCCGTGAACGCGGGAGCTCGGACCGTGTGCAATTCCACTTCGCAAACATGGTTCAGGCCCCCTTCGAGGACAACACCTTCGATTACATCGTCTCCAACGAAACCACGATGTGTGTCGACCTAGGGGAGGCGTTCACCGAGTTCGCCCGGTTGCTGCGCCCCGGCGGCCGCTATGTCGCAGTCACCTGGTGCCGCAACGACGTAGTTGCTGAGCGTTCCGAGGCATCACGGTTGATCGACGAAGAATATCAGTGCGCTATGCACACCCGCAGTACTTATTTCCAAACTCTGGCAGCAAATGGTCTGGTGCCGTATCACGTTCAGCGATACACCGACGAAGCCATCCCGTACTGGGACCTGCGCAACCAGGCAGCGTTGCGCACAGGTGTCGAGGAACCATTCCTCCAGGGCTTCCGCGAACGCAGCATCGACTACTTGGTTATCGCGTGCGAGCGTCTGTAGCGGTGGCCTGAGATATCCGAGTTATCCACGCGCCAGCGATCCTCGGCATCGGCGCGCCACTTCGTCCTTCTACAAACAATCGAAGGGATTCCGGTATGGCCGGAACGGCTGATTTACCTTTAGAAATGCGACGCAACGGCCTGAACCCGACCGAAGAGCTCGCCCAGGTCCGTGACCGCGACGGTGTTATCCCAGTAGGAGAACTCTACGGGGCCCCGGCTTTTCTCGTCTGCCGTTACGAAGACGTCCGGCGAATCTTCGCAGACTCAAACCGGTTCAGCAACGCCCACACGCCAATGTTCGCAATACCCAGCGGCGGCGATGTGATTGAAGATGAACTAGCCGCCATGCGCGCCGGTAACCTCATCGGACTCGATCCCCCCGACCACACCCGCTTGCGTCATATCCTTGCTGCGGAGTTCTCAGTGCACCGGCTCAGTCGCCTGCAGCCGCGCATCGCAGAGATAGTGGACAGTGCATTGGATGGTCTCGAGCAAGCCGGGCAACCCGCCGACCTTATGGACCGTTACGCGCTACCAGTCTCTTTGCTCGTACTGTGTGAGCTGTTGGGAGTGCCCTATGCCGATCGCGACGAATTGCGAGATCGAACAGCACGCCTCCTGGATCTGTCGGCATCTGCAGAACAACGAGCGGTTGCCCAGCGAGAAGACCGTCGATACATGGCCACCCTGGTTACCCGTGCGCAGGAACAACCCGGTGACGACTTGTTGGGAATTCTGGCGCGCAAGATTGGCGACAACCTCAGCACCGACGAACTTATCAGCATCATCAGTCTGATCATGCTCGGTGGACACGAGACCACAGCAAGCATGATCGGCCTCAGTGTACTGGCCCTTTTGCATCACCCGGAACAAGCCGCCATGATGATCGAGGACCCGAACTGCGTCAATTCCGGAATTGAGGAATTATTGCGGTGGTTGTCGGTCGCCCATTCGCAGCCACCGCGCATGGCAGTAACCGAGGTGCAAATCGCCGGGGTGACCATTCCGGCAGGATCTTTCGTCATCCCGTCCCTATTGGCCGCTAATCGCGACAGCAATCTGACGGACAGACCCGACGACCTCGATATCACCAGGGGAGTAGCCGGTCACCTCGCCTTCGGGCATGGCGTCCATTTCTGTCTTGGGCATTCACTCGCTCGGATGACCCTGCGCACGGCCGTGCCGGCGGTACTGAGGCGCTTTCCCGACCTAGCCCTCTCACCCTCGCACGACGTTCGGCTCCGCTCCGCCAGCATTGTTCTCGGCCTCGAAGAACTACAGCTGACGTGGTGAGAAGCGAGCGGTCATGAAAGTCGTCGTGAACGAGCGGAGGTGTTTCGGCTCCGGTCAGTGCGTGCTCGTCGCGCCCGAGGTCTTCGAGCAGAGTAACGACGGCACAGTCACATTGCTCGTGGACAAACCTTCCCCAGACAACCATTCGCTGGTACGCGCGGCTGCACGTTCCTGCCCAGCTACTGCTATCCGCTTCGAAGAGAATGCGATGCGACAAGAGCCAACCGAATTCAGCTATGACGATCTGCCTGCTCTGATCTCCCGTATGCGGGGAGACGAAAGGCACTCGTTCTCATCCTCATCGACGATGGACGTGCTGTGGGTACTCTACGACGAAATCCTCAACGTATCCCCCGAGAGCCCCGACGACGACGACAGGGACCGCTTCTTGCTGTCCAAAGGTCACGGCCCGATGGCCTACTACGCGGTACTTGCGGCCAAAGGGTTCCTCCGACCAGAGCTCCTCGATACCTGGGCGACAAAGAACTCACCACTCGGCTTCGCGCCGGATCGAACCAAAATCTCGGGTGTAGAAATGTCGGGTGGCTCGCTCGGCCATGGCTTGCCGCTCGCAGTGGGCGTCGCGATGGGACTCCGTATACAAAATCGTCACGCACCGAGAGTCTTCGTGCTCATCGGCGATGGAGAGTTCGATGAGGGCAGCAACCACGAGGCGATGGCTTTTGCAGGACGCGCGCGCTTGAACCAACTGACGGTCATCGTCCTGGACAACGGCACGGCAAGTATGGGTTGGCCGCATGGAATCGATAAACGGTTCGACGGTGAGGGTTGGGACACAATCAACATCAACGGTGCTGACCATGAGGAGATCGCTGCGGCACTGAATCGAGATCACAACGACAGACCGCTCGCGGTGGTCGCCACCGTGACTCGGCAATCGGCCCGTTCGTCCATTCAGCAGAGATGAATCGCCATGAATTCCGCAGACACGCAAGAACCAAAGTCCTTCAACCACACTGACATGTGGACCGCATTCGGAACGACCATGTCTGGTGCATTGGAAACAGACCCCCGCGCCGTAGTTGTGCTGGCCGACATCGGAGCCCACCTCTTCAAAGCGGCCGCGATCGCAGATCCCAACCGCGTGATCAACGTAGGGATCAGGGAACAGCTGATGATGGGGGTAGCCGGCGGGCTCGCCATGTGTGGCATGCGACCCGTGGTACACACAGTCGCCGCCTTTCTCGTCGAGCGGCCTCTTGAACAAATAAAGCTGAACTTCGCCCAGCAAGATGTCGGCGCAGTCCTGGTCAGTTGGGGAGCCTCCTACGACTTGTCGGAGTTCGCCTTCTCCCATTTCACCCCGGGCGATATCACCGTCATCGATTCGATGCCCAACTGGACAGTTCACGTGCCAGGCCATCCACAGGAGGCCGCCGATCTTCTCCTCGAATCGCTACCAGGCGATGGACGGGTCTACCTACGGCTGTCGAGTCAGGTCAACCGTTACCCCCATGCGGTCCGAGGGACATCGTTCACACCTATCAAGTACGGCACCCGCGGAGTCGTCCTCGCAGTCGGGCCCTGTTTAGATGCGGTGCTGTCGGCAACCTCCATGCTCGACGTAACCATCCTCTACGCGGCGACGATTCGCCCCTTCGACGCCACGGGCCTGTGTGCCGCGGTGCAAGCCGTGAACCGTCCGAACGTCGTGTTGGTCGAGCCCTATCTGGCAGGCACCTCGGCGCACCAAGTCTCGTCCAGTCTCGTCAGCCATCCCCATCGGCTGCTCTCCCTGGGCGTTCGACGTGAGATGGAAGATCGCCACTACGGAACCCCCGACGACCACGACCACATTCACGGACTTGACGCCCGTTCCCTGAGTAATTCGATCAATTCCTTCCTCGGCTGAGCACGACCCGCGAGAGAAAGGAATCGGGATGAAGGAATCAACCATGGCACAGACGCAAGCAAGGTTTGATCGGGTGCGATGGGAACCCGGCGTATACGCAATCGTCGGTGCCACCGGAATTGGAAAGAGCGCCGAAGCGAGCAAGTTGGCATTGAGTCACTCGGCTCCGATTGTTGTTGCCGACCGTATCCAGTGTTACTCCGATCTCCTGGTCACCAGTGGTCGAGCGTTCGACGCGAAAGTGGAAGGGCTCAACCGCGTTTGGCTCGACAACCGGACCATACATCAGGGCAACTTCGATCCGGACGAGGCCTTTGACCGGCTGATAAAAGTACTGACCTCGTACGTTGATCGCGGCGAAGCGGTGGTAATGGAGGGCGGTTCGATATCGCTCATTCTTCGATTCGCGCAAACGATATCCAACCTACCGTTCCCAGCTGTCGTGAATGTTATGCCTATTCCTGATAGGCAACACTACTTTGCCCAGCAGTGCGCAAGGGCACGACAAATGTTACGGGGAGATTCAACGGGCAGGAATTTACTCACCGAACTGGCGGAAGCGTGGGTTCTAGGCGATCAGCACAACTTCATAGCCTCGGTTGCGGGTCTGGACTGTGTACTCGACTGGTGCGCCACGCATTCCGTAACACCAGAGGAGTTGGCCAACCGAGACCTCACCACGGAGGTGCTCGACGAACTGGCGGCATCAATGGGTGGCCGGTATGTCGAGCACGGCGTCCTTCAGCAGGAAATATTTTTAAGAACCTTCGGTGCCCCAGGTGTGACCGCCAGATGAGCGGGATCTGGCACACCGACGACGTGCACCTGACATCCGCCGGGGCTGATTTCGGAAACTGCATCCATGCGAAACCGTCCGTCGTTGTCGTGCCACGGACCGTGGCCGACGTGCAGGAAGCCCTGCGCTACACCGCGGCGCGGAACCTATCGCTCGCGGTGCGCGGATCCGGACACTCGACTTACGGGCAATGCCAGGCAGATGGCGGAGTCGTGCTGGACATGAAAAGGTTCAACACCGTCCACGACGTTCGATCGGGGCAGGCCACGATCGATGCGGGTGTGCGATGGAGCGACGTGGTCGCTGCCACGCTCAGCCGCCAGCAAACCCCTCCGGTACTCACCGACTATCTCGGGACCACCGTCGGCGGAACGCTTTCGGTCGGCGGCTTCGGGGGATCGAGTCACGGCTTTGGCTTGCAAACCGACAACGTGGACTCTCTTGCTGTAGTTACCGGATCGGGAGATTTTCGGGAATGCTCCGCCGTATCGAACAGTGAACTTTTCGACGCCGTGCGCGGCGGCCTCGGTCAATTCGGCGTAATCGTCAACGCGACAATCCGTCTGACCGCTGCTCACGAGTCGGTTCGACAGTACAAATTGCAGTATTCCAACCTCGGCGTATTCCTTGGCGACCAACTCCGCGCCATGTCCAACAGACTATTCGACCATGTACAAGGACGAATTCGTGTCGATGCCGACGGCCACTTACGTTATCGACTGGACCTAGCCAAGTACTTCACCCCACCACGAAGGCCAGACGACGATGCGCTGTTGTCATCGCTCCAATACGATTCGTGCGCCGAATACAACTCGGACGTAGATTATGGTGACTTTATCAACCGTATGGCGGATCAGGAGCTTGATCTTCGGCACACAGGTGAGTGGTTCTATCCACATCCATGGGCCAGCCTGCTGATCCCGGCAGACAAGATCGAGCAGTTCATCGAAACTACCAGCTCCTCATTGACGGATGACCTAGGAAACTCCGGGCTGATCATGGTTTACCCGATTCCAACAACACCGATCACCGCACCGTTCATTCCGATTCCTCACTGCGACACATTCTTCATGTTGGCCGTACTTCGAACAGCATCCCCAGGGGCCGAAGCCCGAATGATTGCCAGCAACCGCCTGCTCTATGAACAGGCTCGGGATGTAGGCGGGGTGGCCTACGCAGTCAATGCTGTCCCCATGTCACCGGGAGATTGGTGTACGCACTTCGGTTCGCGATGGCAGGCCATCGCACGGGCTAAGCGTCGCTTCGACCCATACAGGATCCTCGCCCCTGGATACAGAATGTCATTCGACTGATGAACCTTCGACCAATGCCCGCGACTACGGTCTCGGCACAGGCCCGCCCGACCCCCAAGAGCGTCACGGTCTTCTGCGGAGCTATGCCAGGGCGCGGGACCAAATATGGACAGCTCGCAGAGGGGATGGGGCGTGCGATTGCTAGATCGAAGCTGCGCCTCGTTTATGGTGGCGCCCGAGTCGGCCTCATGGGCACCCTCGCGAACGCGGCCTTGGACTCCGGCGGAACCGTCGTTGGCGTGATCCCTGAGAGCTTCACTGCGATACCCGAGGCTGCGCATCATGGACTGACAGAACTACACGTCGTCCATGACATGCACCAACGCAAAGCTCTCATGGCCGAACTCGGTGACGCATTCATTGCCCTCCCCGGCGGTGTCGGAACCGCAGAAGAGTTCTTCGAGGTCCTTACGTGGTCACACCTGGGGCTTCACAATAAACCCTGTGTACTGCTGAACGACAACGAGTATTACCGCCCCTTGCTCTCCTACATCGAGCACGCTGCCGTCGAAGGATTTATCACCCCCGCAACCCGGTCTCGCGTAATCGTCTGCAAAGACATCGAGGGGGCTATCGCGGCCATTCGCTCACCCTAATTAGTGGGACTTCTGCCTGGCCGGTAGATCTGCTCCGTCCTCGGTGCATTCTATATCGCTCACGTTCCACCCAGTTCGTCCGTATACGAAATTTGGAGGCACGTCGATGTCTGTACGAAAATTTCACCTAGGCTGGTTTGTCGGTTTCTTTGCTAACGATTTCACCGGCGACTTCTCGCCGCCTGAAGAGCCATGGGATGGCCGATTCTATGTCGAGATGGCGAAGTCGCTAGAGCGCGCAGGATTCGACTACATGATGTTCGAGGACACGGTGTCGGTACCCGATGCATACGGGCGATCCTTCGATGCGTACCTGAAACACGCCCTGTGGGTGCCGAAACACGACCCAGTGCCGTTGGCGTCGGTGATCGCGGCCGCGACCGACCGCATAGGCGTAATCGCTACGATGTCGACGGCCTTCTATCCCCCATACATGCTGGCACGCACTGTCTCTACGGTCGACCACATCGCTGGTGGGCGCTTTGGATGGAACATCGTCACCACCGGTCAAGATCAGGCCGCGCGCAACTTCGGCATGGATCGTCTGCTGCCGCACGACAAGCGCTACGAGGTAGCACATGAGTACGTCGACCTTGTCCGAGATCTATGGAATTCCTGGGATCGAGACAACATCGTCCGTGACCGCGAGTCAGGGACTTATGTTGCGCCCGGCACTGTTCGGGCAGTGAACCACACTGGGGAGCATTTCCGTTCGGCGGGTCCGCTCAACACGGTGCACCCACCCAATGGGCAACCAGTTTTCGTCCAAGCTGGCGGATCCCCCAAGGGCCGCGACTTCGCCGCGAAGTACGCCGACTCGATTGTTGCCAACGTCAACACCGTGGAGACGATGCGGGAGTTTCGTGACGATGTCCGTAACCGGGCGCAGGCACACGGTCGAGACCCTGACGACATCAAGGTTCTCTTCATCGCGATGCCAGTACTCGGTGCCACTATGGATGAGGCTCAGGCCGCGAATAAACGGAGAATGACCAGCGACCGGGCCATCGAAAACATTCTTTTGCAACTGTCTTTCGTCACCGACATCGACTTCTCTCAGTTTCCGCTCGACGAAGTACCTCCGCAAGACTTGACAACCAATGGCGAGCAGTCATCACTGGAGAGCTTCCTGCAGCACGGTAGCGGTAAAACTCTGCGCGAGCTGACCATTGATTACCTCGCTCCGTCTATCGAACTGGTGGGGACGCCTGATCACGTAGCGGAGCGCATGGGGGAGATCGTCGACGAGGTAGGCGGTGACGGATTCTTGATTTATACCGGGTCGAACTCGCTCACCCGCCGATTCATCGCTGAGATTACCGACGGCCTCGTGCCAGCTTTACAACGAATTGGGCGAACGCGGGTGGGATATTCGTCGGTGTATCTACGTGACAACCTTCGTGAGTTCTAGTTTTGGTGCTCGTTCGCGCCATCTCCCGAGGCCATCCCATGATCAGAAACGCTCCTGGTGGTGCCGGGCTCGTGATCATCGAGCTGCACGTCCCCTATCGAACAGCAATTTAAGTGACAGGAATTTGTGGTGACTGTGGATTACTCTATTCGGGGGCTCGCTCCCAGTGAGGCGCTCTACGTCGACTTGGGAGTTTTCATCGGGTATTCGGTGCGGGCTCGCGGCGATTTGAACATATCGGGGCTCTCGGCGGCATTTGCGACATTGCGACGCTCGTATCCTGTGTTGGCTGCGCACGTGGAGACGATCGATGGAGACCATATGATCGTCAAACCATCCGGTCCGCTGCCCGGCCTCAGCGTGCACACAGGGGATCCCGGTCAGCCGCTGAGCGGGGTGAACCTCAGTGCGGGCCGCGCCCTTTCCGGGCTACACGTCGTCGGCGATTCCGCCTGCGCGAGTGTGACTTTACTAACCCACCACTGCATAGCCGACGGTCGCCATTCTGTAGATTTGCTCAGCGATCTGTGGTCTTTCTACACCGACATTGTGGAAGGAAAGACCCCTGACGCGGTTGTTCATGGCTATCCCGAGTCGCTGGAAAAGCTGTTCTCCGAGAGAGGAATCGACACACCCGATGTCGGCAATGACGAACCATTAGAGTCGGCATTAAACAGGCCGCCGACGGCTGGCTATACCGAGCCACATCGTGCGATGACCCAACTGCGTTGTCGTTTGAGCAGGCGAGTCACGACCGGGCTCATCGACTTCGGACGTCACCATGGAGTTACGGTAAACGGCCTAGTATCTGCCGCTATCATGCGGACCGAGTCAGATCTGAGAAGTGTTCGGCTCGCCGACATCGCCTACCATTTTATTGTGGACCTCAGGCCTCACGTCACACCTGCAGTGGATTCCACCGCGGGAACAAATATTGTCGGCTTCCCCGTCTATCGGGCTACGGCCGAGTCCGTAGAAATCGTGGATCTGGCTCGCAGTTTAAATGAGGAATTGCACATCGATCTCGCCGCCGGCCACCTCCAAAGTGAAGCCCTGACAGCCGCGAAGATGGCAGTGCTGTTGCCTGAACCCAACGAGGTTCGTTGCACCAATGGAGGCACGGTTCCACCATTGCGATCGCCCGCAGGACTCAAACTCGAGGACTGCCGGCCCGCGCCAGCTGGGTTTTCCTTTCCTGTTTACATCGTCCATGGGTATGGCGGTCGACTGAACATCGAGTTTGCTTTGCCGCACGGAGCTTCCCGCTACGACATCGGCCGAGGCCGGGAACGGATCAGAACGCTCGAATCCCACCTTCGTTCCGTGGCGTGATTGACCAGGCACCGGTTCCGTGAGGCCGCGCCACGCAAGGTCAGCGGATCAACCGTTATTCAGACAGTCCCGGTCTCGCAGACGAGGCTCAGCGAAATTCCGCAACGCTTCGGAGATGCGTGGGGCGTTGAGATCGGTGATCGTGGCGAGGTAGACGTTGGCGCGGTGTCCGCGGTGAGCGAGGACGGACAGGAGTTGGAGACTGCGGTTGCAGGTGAGGCGGAGGGTGTCTACGACGCCTTCGAGGGAGTCGATGACGAGGTATGCGGGGGTGAAGTCGTGGGTTGTGGCTTGACCGTTGTCGATCAGAGTTTTGCGTTGGGTTGTGAATCGCCAAACGGAATCCATGATGTCGACAGGGTCCGGGTCGGTGTCCGCGGTGGTCGAGAACGTGGGGGTTCTGGACGGGCCAGTGATCATCCATACGTGCGGAGAGTGGCCGCTGAGGGTGTCGGCGAGGGTGTGTGCGAGGTGCGTCGACGCCGCGGGATCGGCGTTCAGGAGGAGATGACCGTCGCGCTGGGGGTGCCACGTTTTGGTACCCCCAGCGTCGTGCACGTCGATGCGGACAGCGATGTCGGTGTCGGGGTCGTCCAGCTCTGTCAGCATCGTGACGGTTCCTTGTGTTCGAGTAGGGAGGTGGGTCGGCTACGAAGCAATCTGTGCCGTGGGGTTGGTGATGCGGGTGCGGAAGAGGTTGGTGAGCTCGTCCGCTCCGGTTCGACCGTTGTCGGCCATCGGTTCGTTCGCGTAGGAGTTGTGCGAATCGGTGGCGAGCGAGGTGGCGTAGTTGAGCACCTCGTCGAGCACGCGGCCTGGGGTGAGATTATCGGCCAGCCGGTTCAAAAGGGGGAACTCGTCGAGGGGGAGTGCGCGGAGGGTCTTGCGGACCGCGTTGTTGACCTGGCCCACGAGTTTGCCGAGATCGGCCGGTAGAGCCACATAGTTCTGGGCCGCGGCGTTGGTGGAGATCCGCGCTGCGGTGGTGCCGATCGCGATGTACTCGTTGATAGGCAGCTTGGACACCACGGTCCCGATCATCGAACTGAATTGGCTCGCGAAGCTGATGACTTGGGGTGTGAGGGTCGCCAGCAGTGCCGGAACGGCGAACATGTCACCGCGGTGGATTGCATCGGTGAGCTGCGAGACGGTGGTGGCCATCGGGGCGATGTCTGCCCCGGGGATGGTCATTTCTGCGACCTTTGCGCTCAGTGTTGAGACGTTGCCGGCGAGGTCGAGTGCGAGCTGCGGCACGGTGAGCATGTTGCCTGTGGTCACTGCGGTGTTCAGTTTGCCGAGCGTGTCGGTCAGGGGTTGGCCGTCGAGACCGAGAAGCGTGGTGACGACTCCGGCGACCGAAGACGCGGGATCGGTGGCGTCGATCTTCGATCCGAGTTGCCCGATGAACTGTGTGGCGATGGCGTCGTCGGGGGTGTTGCAGTACGTGTCGTCGGGATCGCACACGCTGGCGGTGACGTTGTTGAGAGCTCCGAATCCCTTGGGTCGCGCACCGACGAAGCCGTTGCCGGTGGTCTTGGTTCCGAGTTGAACGCCGGCGGTCGGGCTCTGGCCGGGGTCGGCCATCAGGCCCACGGCAAAGATGCGATCGGCGCTCACCGGGCCCTCGCCGTTTCCGATCTTGCTGGCTAGATCTCCCGCGGCGTCGGCCCCTTGGGAGAAGCCGGTCAGCCCGAACTTGGTGCTCGGGCATTCGGCTGCCTTCTCGGAGATGTGTTGCGATGCGCGATCGATCGCTTCCTTCTTACTGGTTCCGTAGGTCTGGGCCTTGTCGTTCACGATCGTCGCGACGTAGGGAACTGTGTATGTCTGCAGTTCCTGGGATGAGAACTCGGAGTCGAGTGGGTCCACGACGTTGCGGAGCATTCCGACCGGCACATTCGGATCGGCCTGCTCGTTGGTTTCCGTGGTGCCGGGTATGGCCACCAAGATGTTGTCCGGGCATGCCGGAGCACCGGCTTGCGGATCGGCAATGGCGGAGGGAATGACGACGATGCTGGCAGCGACGGCGAGCCCGACTGCGCTGACAACGATCCTCTTGCGTGTACGAGATGCGGTCATGATGTGCGTCCTTTGTAGGTGAGAGCGGGGTTGGTGCAGGTGGACTTCAGCTCGCCAAGGCGGACTCATGGTGTGATCGGGTGTAGAAGAACGTCCGCTTTCCCGGCGAGGGAGTGTTGCCGGTGCGTGCTGCTACTCCGTCGCGGACTCGCGCGACAGCGCGGCTCAAGCGCTGTCGAAGGGCTGCCGGTGAGCAGTTCTCCTCGACGGCGAGCGATGCGAGATCGGCACCTTCGGTGACGAGATATGCACGGATCAGAAGTGAGTGCTCGTCGGCAGTGATGGTCTTGGACTGCACTGCCCATGCAAGAACCGAATGCAATTCCCGTGCCGATACCTCCCCCGGATTGCTGGTCGTGCGGTCATCGGATCCGTCGGCAACCCGGTGGAGCTGGTCGGGTTCGGCCGGCGTTTCCACCGCAGATTCGCAGGTCTTGGTGATCAGACCCAGCGTCCGAAGCGAGAGTGCCCCGGCAATCCCAGTGCCGCCGGGACGGTGCGAAGCGATCACCTCGTAGAACGCGGCGATGGTACGCGAGGCACGTTCTTCGCGGCTGTGATCGGTTCCGTCCAGCCGCGCGTAGCGATGGATTCGGACCAGCTTGGGGAGCATCAACCGGACCAAAACTGTGCCGGCGAGGGCGCTGCCTGCACTGTGCTCGGTGAGCAGAAGGGACAGGGTGGCGTCACTGTCCTGAGCGGCAAGCTCAGCGATGTCGGCCACGGAGCGAGCGGACGACCATGCGGGGTGTCGATCGGCCCACGTGCGGACTTCGCGGCCTGCGAGAGCGTCGACACAGAGATTGGTCCACTCGGCGTTGATCGTCGTAAACAGCGATGTGCTGTATCCGAGTGGGGTGGAGGAATGCGAGGAAGGCTGCGGCGAGGTCACTGGGGCGCTCCTGATAGAGGCAACTGAAGTTCGATCGCCTCTGACACAAACAGCGCCTTATATCCGCTGAGCTGCGGATTCTTACTCGAAAAGGCGGAGCTGTTATACCCGCCGGGTCCGGCGGAACCAGAAAACGGCAGCGCCCCGCGTTCGACATAGACCGCTGTGACCTGCGGTTACACGGCGACGGTGATAACAGCCCGACGAATCGCAGCGGGGCGGTGAAAAAAAGTTCGAGAAATTTCCGGTCGCCTCTGTCACAGACCCGCCCGCGAAGGGATCTACCTGTTCTCAGAAGCCCGTACACGGCGGGCTACCGACAGGAGGACCCCGGATGGACGACCACGATCCGTCGGCCGCATTGCTCTCGGACACCGCTCGCGTGCACTCGGTGTCCGAAGAGATCCGCGGCCTCGCGGCGCAACTCGGCGACAATCCGCTCAGCGCAGAGATCGCCAGCCGCGTCCGCGAGGTCGTGCTCGGTGAGCCGGCCGAGCAGGCGCGGGCAGCGCTCGAACGGATGATGGCGACCCGGGGTCGAGGCGCTCTGCGATTGGTCGACGAGGGCTTCGTACCCGCCACGGTCGAGCCGTCTCGGCACGAGGAGATCTCATGAAGATCCATCTCCGTAAGAAGGGCTCGAACAAGCCGACAGAAGCTGCGCCGGCCACCGAGCTTCATCAGTGGGCCGGCAAGCAAGCGGTCGCGACCAAGGCGATGAAGTGGGGTCTGTTCGCGGCGATCGGCTCCGGAGTGGTGGCACTGGTTCTCGTCTTGGCCGGCGTCGGGTCCACGACGCCGATCCAGAGCAAGGCAAACCCTCAGACGGTCATCGACACAGCCCGCGAAGCAGCAGCGACCGACCTCGCGCAGGACTTCGTGTTGACGTGGTTGCAATCCAAGCGAGGAGACGAGAAAGCCCTCGCGCGCTTCGTCCGCACCGACGGCATGTCGCTTCCGGCTCAGGCGAGCTATACCGCGTCCGAACCTCGAATCGCGAGCGTGAAAGCAATCGACCCGCCGGCGCGAAATCAGGGTCCCACAGGATCGACATCGCAAGGAGGACCGCTACAGGCGGCCGGCCAGAACTACGCGATCGTTGTGTCGGTCTCGGTGGTTCCGATCGGGGCAGACCCGGCGACGAAGCCGGAACGTCGATACTTCTCGGTCCCTGTCGTGTTCGTGGGAGACGACGCGCGGGCTGCAGCAGTCCCTGCTGCTGTGGCGGCCCCGGCAACCGGCGGTGACCTCACACTCGGCTACCGATTCCGAGTCGGCCTCGATCACTCGCTCACCCAGTCGATCAGCCAGTTCCTCTCGGCAATGGTTGCCGGTGCCGGAGAAATTTCTCGCTACACCTCACCCGGCACACCGATCCGTGCCGTCACCCCCGCGCCGTACACCAGTGTCCAGATCACCGACCTCGTCTCGGACACCGACTTCTCGGCGGGTGCGTCCGGATCCCCGGCAGATGGTGCGACGGTACGGGTGCTCGCCACCGCGACCGTCACAGCCACGGACCGAGCGCAGACCTCGACCGTGCAATACCCGCTGACAGCGATCGCCCGGGGTGGCCGGTGGGAAGTATCCGCGCTCGACCCGATGCCGTTGCTCGCGAACTCGACCGGACTCAGCGCAGCAACCCCAACCATTGCGGTGCCGACCTCGACTGGTGCCAGCACTACCTCCTCCGTTCCCGCAGCGCCCGTTCAACCGAACTGACGCTCTGCTCCCCCTATCCGAAAGGTACGAACAATGACCATTACCTCGATCCTGGCCGATCCGTCGTCGACCGTCGTCGCCGAAGGAATCATCGAATGGGCCAACAACAAAGGTGCGGAGGTGCAGGGCCTCATCCGCACTCTCGTGGGCGTCGGCGTCGCCGGGTTCATCGCCGCGATTGCTTTCAAAAGTCACTTCGCCATTGCCAAAACACTGGTGGCGATCGTGGTCGGCGGGGCACTGATCTGGGTGATGTGGAACATCACCGCCGTCAAAGACAGTGTCGGCGACGAGCTTCCCGGCTCCGCCTCGCCACAAAGCAGCGAGGTCGTCGTGGTGCCCGATCCGATCGCGGCGTTCATCTGACACTGCTCGGCCAACTCACGAACACCTCGATTCAACGACCCCCGCAGGAGTGTGACCGACCATGACCGAACAGCAGGCCTCCTCGCGGAGCGTGGTCAAGATGTTCACCAAAGCGCGCAATTTTCCGCAGCTGATCGGCAAAGCGCCAGACGGCCGAAAGATCCCCGGTGGCCCCTACACCCTGACCCAGTTCGTCGGCGCGGGTATTGCAGGCGGACTGCTGTGGCTGACCCAGTCGCTGTGGGCGCAGGGCAGTGTCATCACCAACGGTGTCATCTTCCTCGGTGTCACCGGCGGCACCCTGTGGGCGTTGGGGAGGCTGCCGCAGGGAGCACGGAATCCGATCTCAGTAGTCCGGGGTGTCGGGCGCGCGGCTACCGGGGCGATGTCACCGTCGAGGATCAATGGCGAGCCGATCCGGATCAAACGCCCTCACGCGGTACTGGGGTCGGTGATCATCCTCGACACCCCGCCAAGCCACGACGCTGCTATCAGTGAACCAGCAGTCATCAGAGCATCCAGCGATCGAGTAGAGAACGCCGCGGCACCGGTGGAGCTCGACGACAACGCAGCGCCGGCCGCACCAGCATTCAGACCTCTGACCCAACCGCGGCCGGAGCGAAAGATCGCACCAGCGCCAGCCCGGCCGCGATCGGACGGCGAACGCCAGCGCTCGCAGAGTCCAGCCCTGGCCGAAGCGTTCGGCGTCGCCAACCTGGCACCGGCGAGCAGCGTTCAGCAGCTGCTTGCCATGGCTGCAGCGGCCCCCACCCCGACCCGAGAGAAGGCGTAATGCAACAACCGAACCGGCTCGTCACCTCGAACTTGCGCTGGACCCGCTCCGGAGTCGTCTGGGCGGACTACGTCCTGACCGGAATCCCGTACGGGTACCGGCCGATCGAAGACCGACAGACCGCGCGGGCGATGCACAAGATGTTGCTGCGCGCTCTTCCTGGCGAATCTCTCCTGCTCAGTGTCGCGGTCAGTCTGGACCCAATGACCATCGTCGAGCGCATGGAACGGGGTGTCGATCTCGATCTCCATCCCGCGTGGGCAGACGAATGCGACGCCACGATCGACCGCCTGGAGGAGATCCGACCCGGCCAGCGAATCTACTGGCTGTCCATCCCCCTGGCCAACCACGGCTTCGGTGACACCGTCAAGGCCGCAACGTCCGCCGCATGGTCCTCGGTGGCCGATCTGCTGGGGATGCCGCCCTCGTCGATTCCCGTCGAGGAGAGAGAACGCCGCGCAGCTCAGGCCGCGCAGATCGCCGCGGCCATCCCTGCCTTCTACGATGCGACCCCCGCAACCCCCTCCCAGATGGTGTGGCTGCACCAACATGCTCTGCAGCGCGGCCTCGGCCTCGATACCGACATGCCCACCGCTCTAGATCATCCGGCAGGCACTGCTCGAGGATCCTTCACTGCCGCGCGGCTCGACGAAGGGGCTCAAAGCGATCGCCCCGAATCGGGCTGGCGGGCCAAGGCGCCGACCTTGTCGCGTGTGCTCAAAGTCGACCAGCCGTGGGAGGTAACGCCACCGCCGGCCAGCTATCAGTGCTTCCTGGTGCTCGCCGCCACTCCTTCGGGCGGCACGCTGTTTCCAGGCTCGGAGTACCTGACCCTCGCGGACAACCTGGGCGGCGTCGATGTCGACTGGGCAATTCGGTTCAAGAACTCCGCTGCATCGGAGGTTCTGAAGAAGAACCGCCGCGCCTTGGTGCAGATGAACGATCAATACACCCAGCGAGAAGACGAATTGAGCACCGGCAGCGTCCTCGACGACGCTGCCGTCGCCCTCGCGGAATACAACGCGCTTCTGGAGGCGGACGCAATGGAGATGGAAGTGCAATCCACCACCGTCTTCTGTGTCGCCGCCGCGGACGAAGAGACGGCCATCGCATATCAGCGCGAGCTGGCGAAGGAGTTCGAGGGTTCGACCTACAGGTTGCAGTCACCGATCGGATTCCAGGAGGAGCTGTTCTGGGCAATGACACCCGGCGTGCCGACGCCGGCGATCTGCAACGAGTTCGCGCAGATCACCACATCCGAACATTTCGCCGCGTACGTACCGGTCACCCGCAACGATCTCGGCGACGGAGACGGCCCGCTGATCGCACTCAACATTTCCTCGGCCCGCACTGGCGTCGTGCACCACGACATCGCCAAGAAAGCGTCACGTGACGTTTCGGGTTCGGTGGGAGTGTGTGGCAACTTGGGATCAGGCAAGTCCGGCTACTTGAAAACAACCGGTAACCAGGTCGTCGACCGCGGCGGCCAAGTCATCGTGGTCGACCGGACCCCTCTGGGCGAATACGCACTGTGGGCCGAAGCGATCACCGACGCGGTGGTCGTCGATACCGCAGCACCGGACGTCACGATGGACCCTCTTCGGCTGTTCTCGCCCGCACGAGGAGGGGAAGTTGCGGTGTCTATTCTGTTGCCGCTGTTGCAACTTCAGCCCGACGACCGTTTGGGGGTACTGCTGTCTCAAGTGCTCGAGCCGGAATACCGCGCTCGCTTCGGCAATTTCACTACCCCAGGCCTGGTTTCGCACCTCGAGAAGGACTGCACCCTCGACGGAGCTGCCGAGCTTGCCGGAAAGTTGAAGGTCTACGCGACCAAATCCTATGCAGCAGCGCTGTTTCGGCCGGACCTAGAGCCGTTCAATCCACGCGCAGGAGCCATCGTCTTCCGCACTCACACACTGGAATTGCCCTCGGAGCGAGAAGTGGAGAACGAGCATCTGTTCAAGCAGATGTCGCTCCAGAAGCGGGTAGGGCGAATGATGTACACCCTCATCGCGCAGATCGCCCGCGGCATTTGCTTCGCGGACCCCAACACCCTCGCGGTCTTCCTGCTCGACGAATGCCATCACCTGACGCGCTCGAGCGAAGGTGTCGAGATCATCATCGACTTCATTCGAGACGGCCGCAAACACGACGCCGCGGTGATGCTCGGATCGCACGACCCCGAAGCAGACTTCGGCTCCGAGACGCTGCGAGGGCTCATCCCCACCCGGCTCGTGTTCCGGCAGACGGATCGACGACTAGCGCAAAAATCGTTGAAGTGGCTCGGCGTCGGGGAAGACGATCTCGGACTGCTCAAAGAGCTGATGGAGAACACATCGCCCGTCGAAGGCAAAGACGGATACGTCGCACCGCATCGCCGCGGAGAGGGCTACATGCGCGATCCCGCCGGCAACGTCGGCCGCATCAAGGTCTTACTTCCGGCATCGGAAGCGAGATACCAAGCGGCGAGTACGACTCCGAAAGAATCGACTACCGAGCGCGCTGCGGAGTTGGCGACATGGTGATGTCGAAACGAGTTGTGCGCCGGCCAGGTTCGATTGGCGGCGGCGTCAAGATGGTTCTCGAGCTCGTGCTGTGGTCGTGGATCCCGCGGTCGTGGTGCAGTGTTCTCGCTCGCTTCCTCGGCCCTGTCTTCAAGTGGGTAGTGGCATCTCGAATCCGCCGCGCGATCGTCACAGGTGTCGCTGTCTGGCACATGATCGGTCTGCTGGCGATCGCCCTGGCGTCACCGGCTCATGCCGACCCGGGTGAAACCCTGCCCACCAACAGCACATTCAGCTGGATGGAAGTCCGTGACTCTCACGGAATTCTGGTCTGGGACTACTTCATGTCCATCGACGAAGGCTCGGTCGGGCACCCGATGTACACCGTGTTCTCCACCTTCATCATGCTCGAGTACGAGGTGTACCGCGGGGTGACCGGCTTCGCGATTTGGTTCGTCACCTACGCCTTGCGGTTCGAGTGGCTCGAATTGTTGACTGCGCCGTTCCGTTCGATCGGCGATGCCATGCAAACGGTCACCGATCAGTTCCAGCTCACGGGCCTTCTTCTCACCGCTGCTGCAGGCATCGGAGCGTGGTGGGTCATTCGCGGACGGTGGACGACGGGAGTGTACGAACTCCTGATGGCAGCAGCGATCGCCGCTGCGGCAGTGGGGATCCTGTCCAATCCAGTCGAACGGGTCGCAGGACAAGACGGCCTGATCATGCAGGCGCGCGACGCCGGCGTGCAGCTTGCGGCAGGCCTGGCCAACAAGGGAGACACGACGTCGAGTTCCGACGAACTCATCGACCAGATCTCGGAACAGATGGCCGACACGTTCATCAGGCAACCCACCCAACTGCTGAACTTCGGCCGAGTCATCGACGGCTCGCCCGACGGAGAACGTTGCACTCAAGCCTGGGACGCCGGCCACGAAAAAGCAGACGGCAACACACGAGACACCCTCAAAGACAACATCAAAGGCTGCGGCGGCGAAGGCGCAAAACAGATGAAGGACTTCGCCGATCACCCCGGACCGGGACAGGTCGGGTCCGGGGTCGCGATGCTACTGGCCGGTGTCATCCTGCTCGGATTCGCCACAATTCTGGCGTTCACCCTCATCCTCGCGGTACTCACCGCCCTCGCATCGGCCGTCAAGGGAATTGTGGTGACCGTCGTTGGAATTCTGCCCGGATCCGGCCGCGGAGCATTGTGGAAAACCCTCGCCGCGGTGCTGATGTCGATGGTCATCGTTATCTTCGCGGTGGTGTTCCTCGTCGGATACATGATCGTGATCGGACAGTTGTTCAGAGGAGACGGCGACTCTCCGCTGATGATGAAATTCATCCTGACCGACATCGTTCTGATCGCGGGCATCATTCTCTACCGCCGCGCAGTGAAAGGACTACGCAAAGCTTCCGACGCCCTCGCACGCAAGCTCGGAAGCAGACCAGGAGCCGCGCCCACCGCGATATCGACCAAGACACCGACCAGCCCCCTCGCCCAAGCTGCCTACGCCGGACAAGTGGCCCGCCAGGCCTATCAAGGTGGAAAGGGACTGGCCAAGACAGCCAGCCATGCAACGGCCCGAACCGCCAAGGCGAGTAAAGCTCTCGTCGACGGGACGGCAGCCGCCAGCAGCGCAGCCACACTTGGAACTGCTGCCGTGGTCTACTCGGCCGGGAAGATTGCAACCGCGGGCGTCAAGAAGGTCGTCGGTCGACGGAGCGACGCCAAAGCTACCCAGGCGGCCACCGACACCACCAATGCTTCCGAAACCCACCCCAGCCTTCGCAAACCGATCAACATCGACCTTCCCCCGACGCAGTCGGTCGTCGGCTCCGGTCACTCCCACACTCCGGTCTCCAGCCCCGTCGGAGACCGATCGGCGGTCCGCTCTCACGGCGACAAGACAACGAACGCACCCGGTATCAAGCGGCCGGTGGCCACCGCTCCCGCACTGTCGACTCCAGGAAACCGAGAAGTTCGGGCCAGCCGCGCCACGGTGACCGGCCCTGGAGGCGGACGATTCCGTGAGTACTCCACCGATGAGGGCTCGCCGCTTCTGCTTCCCGACCGGTCCACGCGGCCGTCGAGTGCTCCGCGTCGTGCCCGACCGACCGTCCAACCAGGTGCCACCACGAATCCGACGGAAATCCTCCATCGAGCTGCGTCAGGCGCACGGCGATGACCTTGGTGGCCCCGCCTGAGACAGCGGTGTCGCCGAACTCGAAAGCGCCACGTCGATGGTGGAAACTCGCCCTGGCGGTCGGTATCGCCGCTCTCGGTGTACTCGTCGTCATTCCATTGATGGTCGTCGTACTCGTCACATCGTCAGGTTCCAGCGGTTGTGCCCCCACGGTCTCGTCCGGTACCGGTGGTGATGATGCATCGCCGTTGACCCCGTCCGGTCCCATCGGCAAGCCGACCCGCGATGGCACGACCACGATGACGTCCCCCTTCGGGCAGCGGTGGGGCACGATGCACCAAGGCGTCGACTTCGCGGGCCCGATCGGCACCCCGATCTACGCAGCCCTCGACGGCACTGTGGTCAAAGCCGGACCCGCTCAAGGCTTCGGAATGTGGATCGTCCTCGACTCGATCGTCGACGGAAAACCGGTCTCCACCGTGTACGGGCACATGTATCCCAACGGCGTCCTCGTCAAGGAGGGACAACAGGTCAAGGTCGGCGACCACATCGCCGACATCGGCAACGCCGGCGGCTCCACCGGACCACATCTGCACTTCGAGTACTGGGAAGGCGGCCGTTTACAGGGCGGAACCGCTATCGACCCGATGAGCAAACTCGGTCAGGCGGGAAGCCCCCAATCGTCCGGCGCTGATTCACCGACCGGCGCCGGTACCGCTGTCGATTGTGGCTTCGGCACGGCCGGCGGAGATCTCCGAACCGGATCCGTGCCGCCGGAGTTCGAGCCGTGGATCCGCAAAGCAGGAGCCGTGTGCCCAGGCGTGGGTGCTCCCCTGATCGCATCCCAACTCTCCGCCGAGAACGGTTTCCGCTACGGCCCGTCCGCTCCGGTATCGAGCACCGGAGCGTTGGGGCCCGCACAATTCATGCCGGGAACCTGGGCAACGTGGGGCAAGGATTACGACGGAGACGGGCGAGCCGACCCGAACTCCATCGGAGATGCAGTGATCTCACAAGCCCACTTCATGTGCGCCATCAACGGAGATATCACCGCAGCCATCGCCGCGAGAAAAGTGAAGGGCGACCCAACTGCACTGACGATTGCCGCCTACAACGCGGGCCCCGCCGCGGTGCTCGCAGCCGGTGGAATGCCATCCGGCGGTGACTACACCACACAAACACAGCCCTATGTGGCGAAGATTCTGGCCGGCCAAGCGCAGTACACATCCGAAGGTTCCACAGGCCGGTTCGTGCCGACCGGAGCTGACGGAGACAATGTCGTCGAGGCTGCACGCCAGTACCTCGGAACCCCCTACGTCTGGGGCGGCGGAGATATCAACGGCCCCTCCCGAGGAGGATTCGACTGCTCAGGACTGACCAGTTTCGCCTACTTCGCGGGCAAGCACATCACCCTGCCCCGCACATCCGAGGCCCAATGGGGAGTGGGTTCGGAGATCCCGATCGATCAAGCGATGCCCGGTGATCTCGTCTTCGGATCATTCGAGGCGAACGGCCCTGGGCACGTCGGTATCTACATCGGCGGCGGTCAGATGATCCACGCCCCCACCACCGGAGACGTCGTCAAACAAGCTCCACTCATGGCTGGAATGAAAGCCCGGAGGATCTGATGTCCCTTGCCGGCCGACGTCTTATAGCCGTCCTCCTCGTCGTTGTAGCCGTGGTGACCATCGCCTGGTCCTGCAGCTCACCCGCCACCGATGAGCCGGAATCGGCACCGGAGACAACGAGCGCGCCAACCGCGCCGTCGCTACCCGAAATCAACACACAGCCAACCGAGACAACCGCTGTACCCGCTCCGATCAGCAGCGCCGCCACAGACGCGGAGACCGCAATCCGTCAAGCACTGACGACCGCCTTCACCTGGTACCCCAGCACCGACACGAGCTCGACCGACGCGTTTCTACGCGCCCGCCGATGGTTCACCGACAACCTCGCTGCAAAACTCTCCACCCCTGCAACGACCGAGCGAGGCCCCGGTGCCCAGTGGGAACAGTGGAAGAAAGAAGACGCCGAAATCACCGCAACCGTCTCGATCGGCTGCTCCGGATGCCCGGCAGATACCGCCGAGCGCATCTATCGAGTCGCGGAGATAACGCAATCGGCCGTCACCTCGGATGCCACGGTCCCCGTCGACTCCACCACGACCGTGTGGGTATCGGCAGTGCCGACCGCAGCCGGGTGGAGTGTGGACACTCTCGATTTCTGACCCTCGCCGCACATGACCCGGAGAGGGTCGCCGGCCACTGAACCGATCGCCCTGTACAGGCAACATGGAACGCACTATTTCCCGTGATCGGTGCCGCCGTTCATAGCCCTGTCGCGCTACGTGACAACCGGCTTCCGTCGGCCCTTAGCTCGCGGATCCGCGAGGAGGAGCCCCACCCCAGGCCGGTCGGGGTGGCTTGCGTATACCGAATCTCGTGGCAGTCACGCCGACGCTGGGGTTGGCGGATGGACGTTGCCCGAGGGTGCGTAAGAGAGGAATCGAACCGCATCCGATGAGCAGTTGATGAGGCGCCGATGCTGCCGCGAATTGGTGGTTATATGCCCCGGATGTGGGAAGGTCGCTGCAAGCCTTACTCGCTTCGCATCGCCGTTTGCAGCGTACCCCCCATGTCAAGGGGTGTCGAGCGCACATAGCTGTTCCCGCGACGGTCAGTCGCAACACGGAACGCGACTTGCCCGTCCCCAATCGCACCCTCACCGATAGAGCACTGGTGACCGATCGGTGCGCCACTGATGGGGCCATGAACGCATGCGCTGCAGCGCGAGATGAAAGGTTGTCGGAAAAAGATTCACCGCGGCTGTCACAGAAGTCGACGCACCTGGATCTACCTGTTCTCGAGAAGGCACGACGAGACAGGGAGTCCCCATGAGCGCACCGACACGACTACACGTAGCGAGGGCACGTTCGAGGAGCAGTCGATCTACGGCCGGCCCCCTGAGTCCTGTCATCGATCGAGGAGCGCTGCCGAACTTCGCTCGGATCGAGACCCTCAGGCTCGACGATCCCACCAACCGGATCGTGACCCTCGCAACCACCGACGAGGTCTGGTCGCTCGTCGTCGAGTGGAATTCGAGCAACCTGCTCGTCGACACCGAAGACGAACGATTGATCAGACTTGTCGATGCGGCTCTCCGCGCTGCGCACTGCCAGCCTCACGCCGCGTGCCGTTTCACCCTCGACTACAACCCGACCCATCTCAACAACGAAGTCGGCCGACGCAGCGTGGCCTTGACCGCAACGATGCGCCCAACTTCCGGTGACGGGATCCTGATCACGATCACCCGGGATGCATGATGTGCGCGCTACCCAACCCGACTCAGGCACCCCGCGACGGATACCGGTCGCTACGTGATGCACCCTCGCTCGACCCCCAGAACAATCCGTGGATCCGCAACTGTGTGCTCTACGTTGCCGGTGGAGTCGTGTCGGCAGCACTGGGCCCGATCCTGAACCTCGACACAGCGATCGCATGGGGTGGAGCAGCACTCGGCGTCGGCGCGGGCGCGGCCGTCAGCTACAACGGCTATCGCGCCACGATCCGAGCCGAAGAGACCGATCGTGCGATCGAGCAGCTCTGCCGGCTGACCGCGTCACCGCCGACCCGTGATGTCCTGACGGCGACTCGGTGGAGCGGCCAGTGGCCCGGCCGTCCGGGCAGAATCACCGTCCGCTACCAGTCGGCCGCGCTCCTTCTCGACGAACAGTGGGAGCCCCGCGTCGTCGAATTGCTCTCCCAGCAGAGCTGGGGCCGGTACCGGATCCAGAAGCACAACACACGCAAACGCCGTCTCGTTCTCGTCCCGGACACACGGTCCGTCTCCGAGACGCATGTCTCGCCCGAACTCGTCAAAGCCACGCGCACGATTCTCGCGCTGCTAGGGCCGACCGGAAAGATCACCAGACACGAGACGGACCCGAGCACCGGGGATCTTGTAGCTGTCGAAGCCACCCATGAGGTCGGACATCGACTCGAGTCCGAGGGCTATCGGGCCCGAGTACAACGAGTAGTGAGCGTCAATCTGCCCGGTCGGTGGCGTGCTCGCTGGAACCTCGAAACGGACTGGGTGCGTTTCGAGGTGCGCCCGACCTTTCCGAAGAAGCTCTACAACCCGGCCGGCCTCGGCGACGCGGAATCCACGACCGATCTCGGCGACCTCGCGCACTCCGACTACGACTCGGTCGCGATTTCGTACGGCGAGGACGAGGACGGCAACCCCATGGTGTGGCGGCCGGCGATCGACCCACACTTCATGCTCGTCGGTGCATCCGGAACCGGAAAGACCGTCACCGCACACACCCTGCTGACACAGCTCACCGCGCACGGTTGGCCGGTATGGGTCGTCGACGGAAAAGGGGTCGAGTTCTTGGGCTTCCAGGACTGGCCGAATGTACAGATCGTCGCCAGCCACATGGAGCACCAGGTCGCGGTCATCTATCGGTTCTGGAATCTCATGGAAACCCGGTACTCGCTGATCGTCAACGGAGAAGCTACCGAGGCCGACTTTGAGCCCGTCGTTCTGTTCATCGACGAGTACGCCGACTTCCGAGGCAACCTGCTCAACTGGTACTCGAGCATCAAAGGTAAGGGTGATCCCACCAAGCCGAAGACCCTCCAGGAAGTGGCGTCGATCGGACGAAAAGGCCGCACAGCGAAGTGCCACATGGTGCTGGGAACGCAGCGACCCGATGCCGAGTACTTCGGCGGCGACATGCGAGACAACTTTCGCCAGCGCGTATCGATGGGCCGTCTGAGTCCGCAGGGCGCGTTGATGATGTGGGAATCGGCAACCACTGGAGTCGGTATCCCGCGCGGATGTCGTGGGCGGGCGACCAGTGTCAACGACCACAACCAAGCGGTCGAAATTCAGACCTACTTCACTCCCGACCCCCGCAAGACTGAGCCCGGGGCCGACGACGCAGCGGTGCTGGACCGCCTGCGTCCTCTCGAAGTGCGGCACGAGCGGTTGGTGATCCTCGACCCGGATCCCGGCGGCACCGTGGACGGCGACGAAGAGATCCGTTTCCATCACGTCTCCGGCGCGCCCTGGGCGCGCGCGTCGGACCATCCCAATCTCGATCCCGTCGCCAGGCGAAAGACGCGCGCGGACAGTGATTCAGCTCGTCGCGCATCGTCGCCGATGGCAATGCTCAATCTCGACACCCCCACCGTTCGCCAGCCCAAGCCCGACGCGCAGACGCCGAAAGAAAAAGCCGTGTCCGGCGTCCCGGGCTCTCCGATGCACAAGGACCGCCCGCACCTGCAGGTGGTCCCCGACGCCGGTACCGACGTCGACGACTGGGAGGGCTACGGCGAATCCGAAGACACTGCTCCGGTCGACCTCGTTGCCGGCGACCTAGTTCTCCTCGACGAGGACGCCGGGATCTGGGTCGTCGTCGACAACGAACCCGACATCTACGGAGACGAGTCGGGTGACGACATGGTCGGGCTGACCTGGCGTGGCGACGGCGACGACGAGGGGGTGCTCGACATTCCTCTCGACGCGACTGTTCAAGTTCGTCGCCCCCTTGCCCTCGCCACCTGAATCACTCTGCGACACACACGATCAGAAGAGGAACAACCACATGTCCCAACACGGCAACAACAGCAAAGCCCTCTCCGACGACGATCAGATGGCGCTGATCTGGATCGCCCCACTCGCAGCCACCATGGCTCTCGGATCCGCAGGCCTGTGGTGGTCGACGGCAATCGCCTGGCTGGTCGAGCACTCCATTCTGATCGCCAGCGAGGCATCCCCGATGGTGCAGATCCCAGCATCGGACGGTGCCGGGCTCGACGGTCGACGACTGATCATCGCTCTCGCCGTCGTCGTCGCCCTCGGTGCCGTCGCGATCAGCGCCGGCCGCTCGGCCTACTCAGCCCGACAGGCTCGACTGCACCGAGGAGACCGGGGATGAGAACGAAAGCCACCAGTGGTCGCCGCGCAGAACTACGCGCGATCGCGAGCAGAGAATCGTTCACGATGCCGCTCGGTCAGTGTGTCCGAGACAGCAACTGGGCCGCCCGCGAAACGGCGGTCGCAGAGCTGCTGCAGTCACGGATCCCACGTCTCGAACGGCGCCGGAAAGCAACCGTCGCTGCAGCGCATCTCCTCGAATCGTGCGAGACCTGCCCGCTCGCGGCCTTCGTCGCATGCCGCACAAGAGCCGAGGCAGATAGCTATACCGGCGTCGCGGCAGGCGGACTGTACGACCGAGGAACTCTCATCACCGAAGAAAAACGACCCGACGGTCTGGACGCGATGCACTCCCGCGAGGTAGTGTCCCCAACATCTGATGTGCGGTCTGACCAACCGCATCAACTGAAAAGGGATGCACCATGACTGACGTCGACGTGGTTTCGCGTACGCAAAACAATCTTTCCCCCGCACTGTGTGATGCAGTGCCCGATAGCAATACAATGAATCCTGACCGGAATACCGGTTCATGGAGTCGCTCGACGACGTCGAGGGGTGGTTCCTTCGGCCCGACGAGCGACGGCAGTGACGCTGCGCGTGCGCGACGTCGCTCCACTCCCGCGGCGGGATCTAACAGAACATCCCGCCGCGGGAGTGCCTCGTCGGTACCCTCCGGACCCGCCCGCCGCCACCTGCTGTCGTTGCGGCTCGGCGGTATGCCCGACCAAATGATCCTCGATCTCACGAAGCTCAGCCTCAGTGATGTGGAGACAGTCGCCAACCACAAATGCTTCGAGACCACCGCAAGCATCTCGAAAGCTATTCTCGACGTCACCTTCCACCCCACCCGGGGACGGGCGATGACCTTAGGTGTCGGAGCTCAGCGACGGATCCGGGCCCTCGTCGCGATGGGCTACTCGGTGCAAGCGCTGTCCGAACTGACCGGGCTGTCGGTGCCCAAGCTTTCGACGTTGCCATCGGATCAAGTTGTCCCCAGTGAACTCTGGTCCGTCATCAACGACGTCTACGACCAGATCTCCATGACACCCGGCCCCGACGAGCAGGTCCGGAATGCAGCCCGTGAGCAGGGATGGGCGACGCCTCTTGCTTGGGACGATGACGAAATCGACGACCCCCGAGCACGTCCACATTCGCCCCGAGGCATCCGCGGCGTGGACGAGGCGGCCGTCTACCGTCGCCTGTGCGGCGAATGGAGACTGCCGCTCACTCTTGCAGAGCAAGCCGAGATCGTAGGAATTTCGCTCCGTCGGCGGTGGTCAACCGAGCACCTGGCCGACGTACTCGGAATCGATCTCGACTCAGCGGTGAAAAAGAAGGTCCGCTACCGTGCCCGGATGGCCGTGCACGCCGCTCGCTCCGATGGTGAACGAGAAGCCGATGTTGCGTAGCGACTACGTCAGAAGTGTCGTGGTCGCTCTGGCGGCAGGCGTCCTATGGGCCTTGATCGAGGCGTCGTCGGCATCCTGGGCCAGCACTCAGGCATCAACTGCTGCGACTGTCGGCCGCGTCTCGATTGTCGCGATAGCAGTGATCGTCGGGGTAGCTCTGTCGGCCGCGCTGCGGACCACCGTCATCGCGGTGTGTGCACGGGTCGAGATCTCCGTCGACGAGGCGGCGCTGGGGACGAAAATTCCCGTCATCGTCTCCGGTGTCGTGTGGGGCGTCATCTCCGCTTTCGTCAGTACTCCGACGAGTGCGCCGCCGGCGGCAATGCTGTTCTTGGCTCTGGTAGTGCCCTGGATTGCGTGGATCGACCAACGCGTGCAACGGATTCCGACTGCTCTTGCGTATCTGGCCGCCAGCGGAACTGCAGCAATGATCTTGCTCACCGGTGTCGTTCACGGCACCTGGGGCGCGGTCGGTCGCGCCCTTCTGGCCGGCCTGGCCGCCGGCATATTGTTCTTCGCGCTTGCAGTGCTTCTGCGCGGCGGAATCGGTATCGGCGATGCGCGACTGGTGGTCTCGCTCGCGATGGTCCTAGGCTACGTCGGCTGGACATCCCTCGGTGCGGCGCTGGTGTTCTCGATCCTGACGGCTTTCGTCGGAGTGATAGTCGTGCGGGTCCTTCGAGCGATCAGATCCGAGCCTGCACGGTCGCATATCGCGCTGGGCCCGTACCTCGCACTCGGCACCGCGCTCACTCTCGTCGCATCCTGATCCGCCTGCGCGCAGTTGCGTCCTGCTTTTTCTTCCCTCCCCGAACTCGACAGCTCCCGAAGAGGTGATTGCCATCATGGCGAAGACACATCAGACCGCATGGACAGCCATTGCCGCAGCCGTGATGGTCGCTGTGGCGGCCGCGGCTGCCGTGGTGATCACGACGGATCACCACGAGGCCGACACTGCGCCACCACCACCCCAGGTCTTCCACGACGTCATCACCGTTGCGAGCCTTCTCGACGCCCTGCCCGTCGTCGACGATATCGACAGCACGGCCAGGTGGCCCGACGGTCAGCGCTTGGCGGAACTTCTCGTGCGGCCGCCAGGCAGCGATCACGGATGCGACACCAGGAACATCGCATTGGCAGCGGAGCTCGAGGCCGTCACATTCGCTGCCGGAACGGACAATTGCGTTGTGGCACAGGGCGTGTTGAATGATCCATACACCGGTGTCACCGTCGAATTCGATGCAGCATCTGAGAAAGATGCTGCAGCAAGCGATTACGTCTACCCGCTGGACGCGGCGTGGGCGTTGGGTGCTGCTGCATGGGCACCCGAACAGCAGCAACGCTTTGTCAGCGACGTACAGACCAACATCATCGTCGCCAGCGCGCAGGCAGTTGAACATCGAGCCCAACGTGGGCTTTCTCAGTGGCATCCGAGCAACGACGACCTCGCATGTGCATTTGCGGCGAAATATCTTCGTGTGGCGCAGACATACGCCTTGCCCATCACCCGCGGTGATGCTGTCGCGGCCACGCAACTCTGCGGTCTCGGCAACACCGCGGTGACAACTGCGGGCGAGACCGAACCGGCGAACTGACCACACGATCGGCCACACAAATCTCCTCCCCAAGAGGAAATGAAAGTCCCTCGCACACAACATGAAAGAAGGAATCTCATGCCCAAGACCGCCGACCAGGCCGATGCAACCACCCGCGAGATCCTCGGCCCGCAGTTCACCGCAATGCGCAACCTTGTCGAAGCAGCCGAGAACAGCCGGCAGAAGGCCGAAGCAGTCGCCAAAGCGCAGGCCGAACATGTCGACTCGACCGCCGAATTCATCGTGGCCTACGACGCCGCCAAAGCTGCAGGCTTCACCACCGCCCAACTGAAGAAGGGCGGCTACGTCCGGCCATCACTGAAGGGAGTCGCAAAACCGGCCACCAGCAAGAAAGAACCCACGCAGACCCCGCCGGCAGAAACCGCCGCCACCGGCGGCGAACCCCACGGGCACGACAGTGGGCAGCAGAACCATGCCGCACCGGCGTCGGAGGAACACCGGAGTGATCACCACAACGAGCACGGCGAGCACGACGCCATGGCGAGCTGACATGACATCCCGTCGACAACCAGAGGGGGCTGTGCGATGAGCACCGACCGAACCGACGCGATCACCCATATCGAGCTGGCCTGCGACGTCTGCGCGCTGGAACCCAGGGACGGGGGAGCGGGACCGCGGGGCGCATGGTGGGCGGTGGCCATGAAAGATTGCTGCGCCGGCGGACAGCTCATGGCCCACCTCGCGTGCGACGAGCACTTCTTCGATCTGATTTCACAGAAGCTGCCCGGCGTATGCACGAGTTGTGGCCACCTGAGCCGGACCCTGTCCGACGTCGTCGATGTCGCATGGACGATAGGAACCGGAACCGACCTGCCCGGCCGGCCGGGACGATGACCCAAGCTGTCGCACTGCTCGGTGGAGGCGTCCGCCGAGCGTGCACTTGCTGCAGCGCTGTCGAATACTTCGGCGGCGCTGCAGGTCGAGTCGGTACCGCCGCCCCCCGCGGGGCCGCAGTACCGACTCTGTATCCGGGACCGCAAGACCCCCTCCGGGTGAGGTCCGATGTCCTCCGCGCGCCGTAGTCGTAACCGCGTCACCCCAGACGGGGGCGCGTTCGACCCCGATCGAGGATCCAGCGGAGAGCTGGAGAAGAAGCAAGGGGTGGTGCTCCCGCACGCATCCTTCGCCGACCGAGCCGCGAATCGCGAGCATGCCCGCGGCCTCGATACCGACATCGAAGGACTGCCCGGTCTGACACGCGCGCGCCGCGACCTCGAACGCGCCTTCCCCCGCAACACCGCCGCGCCGATCACGAACGAACGAAAAAGACGTTCGCTGCCGGCCGCGATCGAACTCCGTCGAAGCCTCAGCGCCCGCCAGCGCAATGCGCGATCAGCCACCAAAAGGACTGTCGAGCAGAGCGTTCCCCGAGCCCAGCACCGTGCGATGAGCACACTGATCGGAGATCCAGAAAATTGGAAACGCACCAACGACGCATTGTCCGATGTCAACGGTGATGCAGTTCGGCTCGACGACGACCAGCGCCGCCACATCCAGAGAGTCGACCGCGCAATCCAGCGATACGAGCGTGAGTCCGGACGTGGACACCTGGTCTACACCGTTGTGAGCTTGCCCCACGCCGTCATCCATCCATCCGAGCTACCCGAGACCCTCTCACCCGGCTCGGTCATAGCTTTCGACCGCTTCACCGGCGCCCGCCACTCGATCCACGAACTCGACGCACACAGCCATCCGACGGACGCCGTATTCGAGATCCAAACAACACGAGGGCTGTACCTCGGAGCATCGGACAAGGGCGACGACACGAGCCACCTCCTCCCACGGGGCACCCGCTACCGAGTCGTCAACTCGCACTTCGTCCCCTACGAGCGACCAGGTCAGAGGGTCAGGGAAAGGCTCGTCGTGCAACTCGAAGACATCGACACGGACTGACCATCAGCGAAAGGAACAAACAGACATGCCCACCGAAAAGGCCTCACCGCCACCACACCGACGAGAACGCCGCGCACCATGGCAATTTCATCCAGACATCATGCCGCGCGCCGACTTTCGCGCCGTCCAAGCCGAAGACCCCCAGACCGGACCCATCGACGGAGCCATCGACACCGGCGAAGAATCGGAATAGAGACGGTCACTTGTCATGGGCCCTGCGCGATCGGATGCTCTCGTCGAGCCACTCCGCACCATGATGACGGCCACAAAACGTGATACGCGCCCAAAACAAACCTCATCGGTTGCTTCTAACGTAGCCAGGGTGGAGCATACGAGTCATGCCTGTCTCTGAACTTCTGCGCCTCGGCAATGCTCGACCAATCGTCCGATGGGGCGACCCTGTCCTGCACACATCGGCTCGACCGGTGACCGACTTCGGTCCTGATCTGCAAAGTCTGCTTGCCGATATGTTCGCGACCAATACTGCTGCGGACGGTGCCGGCCTCGCCGCTCAGCAGGTAGGCATCGACCTTGCGGTGTTCATCTACGATTGCAGTGACGAGACCGGGACACGGCGAACTGGTGTCGTCTGCAATCCGGTAGTCGAACTCGCCGAAGGAAACGATCGACACCTCATCGATTTCGGTGAAGGATGCTTGTCCCTCCCCGGCGCATACACCGACCTCGCACGGCCAGAGTTCTCTATCTGTCGAGGACAGGACCAGTACGGTAACCAGATCGAACTCAACGCAGGCGGCACGCTCGGGCGTTGTTTCCAACACGAAACCGATCACATCAACGGTATCGTTTTCGGCGACCGCCTCTCGAAGCGCAAACGTAAACAGCTCTATCGTGACCACGAGACGGTCTCTGAGCAGTACAGCAACGATTGGCCAACACGATAGATTCTGCTCCGGAAGCAGTGACCGCTCTGCTCCGCCTACCCACCCGGTGACGTCAAGACCTTCACGAAGCCTGACATTCATCTACACGAAACAGTAGGTCGAACCCTCAACGCATCCATGGCTCGCTATTGCACGGCAACGGACCATATGGTCTTGTATCCTGGGCTAGGGAACAGGAGTTCGGGGAACATATGCCTTACGCAATGGCTGCGGCGTCGCTACGGGCCGCGATTCCAGAGGTAGTGACGGCGTACAGAACCACTTTGCTACGCGAGAATAGTCCCCTCGGGATCAATCCGGGGGTGTGGTCACAGTGCCGCCGCCAAGCACTGGCAATCCTCAACGAGTGCGTAGATGCATTAGGCCTTCCCACGTCTTCGACTACTCGGTCGGCGATTCCAGACGAGTACACCCGGTTGCTCGGCTCGCATCGAGCCCTACAGGCAATACCGGCTTCGGAGTCCGTGCGAGCTGTGGAGATTCTGTGGTCATCCCTTGAGCCTGCAATAGAGCTGGCCGCCAAAGAGGCACCCTTGACACACCGACCTGGGGTCTGGAGACGCATCAACGCCGCTTTTCGCCTTGCTGCCGGTGGCCGCCTTCACACGGGCATGCTCAGCTACGAGGAGACCCGAGGCCATTTGAGGGACAGGCAACTTCGAGTGCTTGAGGCCGCGTCAGACGCATCTTTGACCAACCGGGAGCTTGAAGTCTTGGAGGCTGTGGCGTTCGCGATGACCAACCGGCAGATCGCTCGCACTCTGAATATTTCAGAGCTCACAGTCAAGCGGCATCTGTCCAACGCCTATCTGAAACTTGGGGCGTCGTCCCGTATGGACGCGTTGCACAGGCTATTCGGCAGCCGCATCTAGCGGCCCGCAATTTCATACCGCGCGCACCAGGAGGGTGCCGAGCATCGCGAGGTTTGCTGCGTACTGGGTGGCCATGAAAGCGCGGTACCCGCAGCGCCGTGCCTTCAGGTCATAGTCGTTCGCCCGCGCGCATAGCGCCATCACCCAGAGAGCTCCAGCAGTCAACGGCAATGTTCCGAACAGTGCGAGCGGTGCCCATAGCAGTGAGGCGATCGGTGCGCATACTCCAACGACAGTCGTTCCGAATATGGCCAGCCGCCGTGCAGAGCTGAGTCCACGTTGCGCTGCCAGAGTGCGCCTCCCACCAATGGCGTCCCCGTGGGCATCGGATAGGTCCTTCACGACCGCTCCCACCAACGCCATCCATGTTGCCATCGATGCGCAGAAGACTTGTTCCGTACGCCCAAATCCTCCGCCGCCGGCGGCCGCTCCGGCAGCATAACTTGCCCAGCCGAGGCCGAATATCACTACAGAAGAAGACAAACTCCAACGCTTGGCAGCCAGTGGCGGTGCCGAGTACACCCACCCAAGCGTCAGGAAGGCGAAGGTCCAGCACCACATCTCGCGCCCCGCAACTGCAGCCATCAGCAGGGCTGTGATCGCCGTAGCCACGCTGACCCACCGGGCTGTACGGACTGCCAGTTCCCCCCGCGCAATCGGTCGCTGCGACGCGTTTGCCACATCCTCAAGGACGTCAGTCACACCATTGAACAAGTACGTCGATATCACGACGGCCCACCAGGTCAACGCGCCGGCCGCTAATTGTCCGACACCGACAGGCCCTGCAGTCGCTGATACGCCGGCAATTCCAACCGCGAATCGAAGCAGATAGACACCTTGGACCTGCGGTCTGGCCTCCACGAAGCACAACCATGCATTTCTTGCGGGACTCGACGCGCCCCCAGGACGACCTACCTGTGTGCCGTGCTTGACCGACTCACACCGATACGACCACCCATCTGACACAGCCGGAGCCTAGCTGTCGCAGTGCACGAAGGTTTCTGCCCGGACTTGTCTTCGCTAAAACTACATCCAAAGTTGTAGTTTTCTGAGGTATTACCTACTCCCTTCGTGCCACAAAGGGGACCAACGTATTCGCTGCTAGGCAGACTCGACTGGTACCGAAATGCACAGCAGGCGTACTGCAACTCTCCGAGTAAGCGAGGACCATGAGCAATCCGTTCGACGATGAAGACGGCAGCTATTTCGTTCTCACCAACGAGGAGGGGCAGCACTCTCTCTGGCCGGTCTTTATCGACGTCCCGGCCGGTTGGTCAAGAGTGTTCGGCGAGGCCAAGCGGACTGCTTGTCTGGAGTACGTCGACACCCACTGGACCGATTTGCGCCCCAAGTCACTCGCCATTGCTCAGGCCGAAAACCGCAGCCAGACAACTAATGTCGGACCAACTATGCGGCCGGGAACGACCAATTCGGTTGAGGGCATCCCAGCCGATGCCTACCACAACGAAATTAGGTCGTAGCTCGATGGGAGCACAGTCAGGCTCGTCCGTCGCGGACGTTGTTGGGGTCGGTTTTGGACCCTCCAACCTCGCTCTCGCGATAGCTCTTCAAGAGTCCATCCAGCCCGGACCGGTGCCGGCAAAGTTCAGCATGAAGTTCTACGAGCTCCAGCCTCGTTTCGGCTGGCACCGTGGGATGCTCATGGAGGATGCGACCATGCAGGTCTCTTTTCTCAAAGACCTTGCCACCATGCGCAATCCGATGAGTCGGTATACGTTTGTGTCCTACCTCCGAGAGAAAGAGAGAATTGCTGAGTTCATCAACAGCAAAACTCTCTACCCACTGCGGGTGGAGTTTCATGACTACCTGGAGTGGGCAGCTAGCCAATTTCAGTCAAACGTCTCGTACGGGTCCGAGATCAAAGACATCCGACCAGTAGTCGAGAATGGCGTGGTGGAGTACGTCGATGTAGTCGGCCCAGATGACGTTGTTCAGCGGGCGCGGAACATCGTGATCGGAATGGGTTTGACGCCTCGACTTCCCGATGGTGTCAACAGATCTGAGCGGATCTGGCACAGCTCCCAACTGCTGGGCAGAGCAGCCGCAGTTACATACGTCCCTCAAAATTTTGTCGTCGTGGGCTCTGGCCAAAGTGCCGCCGAAGTTGCTGACTACCTTCATCGGACTTTCCCTCGCGCCAATGTGCACACCGTCCTGTCCCGCTACGGCTACAGCGTCGCCGATGACAGCCCGTATGCGAATGGAATTTTCGATCCGGAGGGAGTTGACCGGTTCTTCTCCGCTCCGACCGACGAGAAGCAGAGGCTCCTCGAATACCACGCCAACACCAATTACTCAGTGGTCGATCTCGATATTTCACAGTCGCTGTATCTCAAGAGCTACCAGGAGAAGGTCCTGGGCAAACAGCGGTTACGGATGATCAACACCTCGCGCGTCACATCCGTCGACGAGGACACAGACGGCGTACGGGTCGAGGTCACATCCTCGGCCACCGGTCTGACCCATACCATCGAAGCAGACGTGATCGTCTACGCCACCGGCTACCGGCCAAGTGACCCGGCACCGCTACTCCAGGGCCTGATGCGCGAATGTAAGCACGACGAGCAGGGACGGCTCAGCGTGGGACGCGACTACCGAGTGACGACGTCGGATGCGGTGCGCGCCGGTATCTATGTGCACGGTGCCAGTACCGAACACAGCCATGGACTTTCTGCTGGTCTCCTGTCCAACACTGCAGTCAGATCCGGTGAAATCGCCCAATCCATTCTCAGGAGATGACCATGTACGTCCCCCGGATCTACAAGGCAAGTGATCGGACATGGCTGCGCCGCGTGGTTGCGCAGTACCCTTTTGCGGCTCTGATCTCAAACGGCCCCAAGGCCCCGTACGCCACCCATTTGCCAGTCATCTGTGCTCCCTGCGCCCCTTCAGAGAGCGAGGACTTAGAAGGATCGACACTGTTTGGGCACATGAACCGGGCCAATCCCCACTGGGACTCGCTCGTCGACGGTGCGGATGCCCAACTTATTTTCACCGGGCCTCATGGGTATGTCACCCCAAGTGTCTACCAACGCGATTCTGTAGCACCGACCTGGAACTACGTCTCGGTACATCTCCGAGGAAAGCTGCAACCTGTTGCCGATTTCGAGGAGACGCTCAAGGTCGTTCAATTGACAGTCAGTACGTACGAGCAGAAATTCGGCAGCGGGTGGGAGATGGACAGTTCGCTGGACCACTACCGAAGGATCGGTCCGGCTGTGGGTGCATTCAGTTTTGAGGTGGAATCGGCGGATGGCATGTTCAAGCTCAGCCAGGAGCAGAACCTCGAGACCAGGCGACGGGTGGCGGACCACTTCAGCGCGAACCACGCCGGGCGAGGCAAAGAACTAGCTTCGTTCATGCGGGAGTACAGCCATGGTGACTACAACAACTTCTGATGGGGACATGTCGGACGCACCGACGGAACCCACGGCCCGGGAGCCTTTTGCGCCAAAAGAGCATTCCGTGCCCGCCATTTGTAAACCTTCAATTTCGCACCGGCTCAGCCATTTCGGCCTGGTCTGTTCATCGGTTTACGGATGCAAGCGGAGTTTATAAATTGTGCTACTGCTCTCACGCACCTTGTCCGCCGCCATTCCGACTCGTCGAGCAGGTCAATCGTTCTACCTTCGGAATGAAGTTGGGATTCCGGGGGATTGCTTCCGGACCAAAATCCGGCAAAAGAGCCGACCGGCGAACGTGACCAAGTCGGTGTCATCGCCAGAGAAAGCCAGAAGGTTGGTAATGGATTACGACGTTGTTGTTGTTGGGGCGCGATGTGCCGGCGCTTCGGTGGCACTGCTGTTAGCCAGACAGGGGCGAAGTGTTCTGCTGGTCGATAGGGCCTCCTTTCCGGCGGACACCATGTCCACGTTGTATATCCAGCACCCTGGGGTCGTGAGACTCGCACAGTGGGGGATGCTCGATGATGTTGTGGCCTCCGGTTGTCCGCCTTTGGGCACTATTAGTCACGATGTGGATGGACTGAGTCTGATCGCTGCTACCCCGGCGAAGGACGGTGTTAATGCCGCTTACGCACCACGGCGGTACATACTCGACGATCTACTCATTCGAGCTGCCGTGTCAGCGGGCGCGGAGTTCTCGGATCGGACGTCGGTCCTAGAATTGATTTGGCACGACGAACGCGTCGCCGGAGTTCGCCTCCGGAGTGGAAATTCGACCACATCGGTGTCTGCTCGATTGGTTATTGGGGCCGACGGTATGCGATCAAAGGTCGCGGAACTTGTTCAGGCACCGATCCTCCGATCGGCACCCATAGCAAGCTGCGTGTACTACACCTTCTGGCAAGGCTTGCGAACAGGATTCGGATTCCATGAGCGAGTCGGCCGCTGGATAGCCCGTATTCCAACACATGACGACCTGACAATTGTGGCAGCTTACCTGCCGCAGAGCGAATTCTCGGTCGTTCGGCGGGACCCGCAGAGGGCGTACTTGTCCGCGATCGAATCGACAGCGCCGGATTTATACGAACAAATTATGGCACTCGACCGAGTGGATCGGTGGTGGGGTACGGGGGACCAACGCAACTATTTCCGTAAATCGCACGGTCCGGGCTGGGCATTGACGGGGGATGCGGCTCACCACCTTGACTCGATCAGCGCCCGCGGCATCACCAATGCGCTGATTCAAGCCGACCTGCTCACCGATTCTATTTCCGGGGTGGATGTCGGGAACTCGGTCGCAGTAGATGAGGCGATGGTGCACTTTGCACTGTCGACAGGAGCTGTTCTAGAGGAGCCGTACATGAGTACTCTCGCCCTGGCGAAGCTTCAACCGACGAAGTCCCGGTTGCGCATGCTGCATGCCATTGCCAATTCGCCCGAACTTACATCTCGGTACTTCGGTTTGGTTTCGGGGGCCATCGGGATGCGCGAATTTATGTCGGCCGAGCTCGTCGACTTGTTGTAGCTTGCTGATGAAATATTTCGGGTCTGAATCTAACGCTGAGGGTGGTCACCCGAGTGGTTCGCAAGGAAGTGTTTTGCTGGGCGCTGAAAGGGTTGAGCATTGATCCCGTTGTCTTTTGCGCAGCGTAGGCTGTGGTTTATCCACCAGTTGGAGGGATTGTCGTCAACTTACAATATTCCTCTGGTCTTACGCCTGACTGGTGAGCTCAGTGTTCATTCGCTGGGCAGGGCAATCGGCGATGTCGTGAGTCGACACGAAAGTTTGCGGACTGTTTTCCCCTCCCATGAGGGTGTGCCGGAGCAGCGTGTTCTTGGCTCGGCCGACGCAGACTTCGGCTGGGACGTAGTCGAAGCGTCAGGGTGGTCGACAGACGCGTTGAACGATGCAGTCGCACAGGCAGTGGGATACAAATTCGACCTCAGCTTTGAGATTCCGTTCCGAGCGCAGCTCTTCAGACTATCGGCCGATCAGCATGTATTGGTGCTCCTGATGCATCACATCGCGTCAGACGGCCAGTCCCTCACGCCCCTCGTACGCGACGTCGGGCTGGCGTACAGGGCCCATGTGGGCGTAGAGGTGCCTGCCTGGGTGCCGTTGCCATTGCGATATCGGGATTACACGCTCCGTCAGCGTGAGTCGCTCGGCGACGAGTCCGACCCCGACAGTGCGCTGAGCCGGCACCTCCTTTACTGGAAGAACACGCTAGCCGGATACGAGGGGCGGCTTGAGCTCCCAACCGACCGCCCTTATCCGGTCGTGGCCGACTATCGAGGCAATCGAATCCCCATCGAATGGCCCGTGTCGATGCAAGAGCAGGTGCGACAGTTGGCCCGGGAGCATCGTTCTACCGGCTTCATGGTGATTTCGACGGCGCTGGCGGTGCTGTTGTCCGAACTAAGCGGCACCTCCGATGTCGCTTTCGGTGTTCCAACTACGGGCCGACGTGACGCTGATCTTGCGGAGATGGTCGGTTTCTTCGCCAACACAGTAGTGCTCCGCGTTGATGTGTCTGCCAGTTCGACGTTCCGTCGCCTCTTGCAAAAAGTACGGGACGCGGTTTTGGACGCATTGGCCCACCAGGATGTCCCGTTCGACGCGCTGGTGGATCTCGTCAAACCTGCTCGGTCACAATCGCATCACCCACTGGTCCAGGTCATGCTCGGATGGCAGAACCAGATCTCCACGGAGTTGGACTTGCCGGGGGTGCTGGCAGAGGCGGTACCCACCATTTCTCGACAGGCCCGGATGGACTTGACCTTCAGTCTCCGGGAGCGGTACTCCGAGTTCGGCGAGCCGCAGGGAATCGACGGAGTGGTCGAGTACCGCTCTGATGTCTACGACGCTGCATCGGTCGAGACCATGATCGTCAGGCTTGGGCGAATCATCGCCGAGATGATCGCCGTGATCGACCAGCCAGTCATCTCGATCGACGTACTAGACAGAAACGAACACACTCATCTTGACCGCCTGGGCAATCGTTCTGCGCACTCTCAGACTGCCGCCAGTATATCCATAGCCGAACTGTTTGCAGCACAGGCGAATCGAGCGCCGGAAGCGCACGCCATGGTTTTCGAGGATCAGGTATGGACTTACAGGGAAGTTGACGAGGCCTCCACGCAACTGGCACATCTACTAGCCGTTCGTGGGGTACGCGGAGGAGAAGTTGTTGCTCTCATGCTCCCGCGTTCCAACAAGACAGTAATCGCGATCCTGGCAGTGTTGAAACTGGGCGCAACCTATGTACCCATTGACATCAAGCACCCCGATGAGCGGGTGGCGTTCATCTTGGGCGATGCCGCTCCAGCTGCCCTCGTGACCACTGCCGAACTGACTTGCCGGGTAGACTGTTTTGGTATCGAAGTTGTGGATGTCGACGACGACGCGATTGCCGTGCAGCCGGTTACGGCTCTGCCTGCGCCAGAGGCCGGCCAAGTCGCGTACATCATCTACACCTCCGGTACCACCGGTGTCCCCAAAGGGGTTGCCGTTACCCAGGCGAGCGTCACGCGATTGTTCAGCTCGACGGCTCCGGGGTTCGTGCCGTCCTCAAACCAGGTGTGGTCACTCTTCCACTCCTACGCGTTCGATGTGTCGGTATGGGAGATGTGGGGCGCGCTGCTACACGGTGGCCGACTGGTTGTCGTACCTGGAGAAATTGCCCAGTCCGCCAACGACTTTCATCAACTACTGCGAGACCAGAACGTATCCGTTCTGAGTCAGACACCGTCAGCATTTTATGCTCTGCAGGCAGTCGACATGCGCCGGCCGGGCGAGTCTCGGCTGAGCGGTCTAGAAGCGATTGTCTTCGCAGGCGAAGCTCTCGAACCGTCGAAGTTGCGACCTTGGCTAGATCAGCTGGATTCCTGGCCGCACCTGATCAACATGTACGGCACCACAGAGACCACCGTCCACGCATCGTTCCGGAGGATCGTTTCTTCTGACCTCGACAGCCATGTCAGTCCCGTGGGCGGTCCGCTTGCTGACCTTGCCTTCTTCGTATTGAATACCGGTCTCCGCCGCGTGCCGGTAGGAGTAGTCGGAGAGTTGTATGTGGCAGGTCATGGTGTCGGCCTGGGCTACTTGAAACGCATGGGGCTGACGGCGTCGCGGTTTGTTGCTTCTCCGCTCGGCCCGCCGGGCTCGCGGATGTACCGGACGGGTGACGTAGTGCGGTGGAACCGCGAGGGCGAGCTGGAGTATGTGGGCCGCTCGGACGACCAGGTGAAGATCCGTGGTTTTCGTGTTGAACCGGGTGAGGTCGAGGCTGCTCTTTCCCGTGTCGCGGGGGTGGAGCGCGCCGCGGTCGTGGTGAGGTCTTCGAGTTCGGGCAAGCAGCTGATCGGCTACGTCGTACCTGCGGAGACCGGTCCAAAAGTAAATGGTGCTGTGGTGCGTGGTGATGTGGCCGCGCACCTACCGGAGTACATGGTCCCCACAGTGGTGATGATCGTCGATGACCTACCGCTTACGGTCAACGGCAAGTTAGACAAGCAGGCATTGCCGAATCCAGAGTTCGCAGGCGGATCCTACCGAAATCCGTCGACCTTGGTTGAGGGAATTTTGGCTGAAATCTTTGCGCGTGTGCTGGACCTACCGCGGGTAGGGGTGGACGACTCGTTCTTCGACCTCGGCGGAAATTCGCTATCGGCGATGCGAGTGATCGCGGCCGTGCAGGAGTCGTTTGATTCATCGATCGGCGTGAAGGCGCTCTGGGAAGCCTCAACGGTATCGGGGTTCGCACGGTTGGTGGGTGGATCGCCGGGTGGCGGCGTGGCATGGGTCCCAGTAGCTCGTCCCAAGCGATTGCCGTTGTCGTTCGCTCAGCGTCGGCTGTGGTTCATCCACCAGATGGAAGGGCAGTCGGCGACGTACAACATACCGCTACTGATTCAGATTACCGGTTCTTTGGATGTCTGTGCGCTGCGCGCGGCGATCGCTGATGTTGTGGAGCGGCACGAGAGTCTGCGGACAGTGTTTCCAGCGGTGGCTGGTGTGCCGGAGCAGCGTGTCCTTGCAGCTGAGACTGACTTCGACTGGGACATCATTGACGCCACCACCTGGACGGAACTTCAAATATCCGACGCAGCGCGTGTTCGGGGTCAGCATGCTTTCGACCTAGCCGAAGACCTTCCTTTCCGCGCGGCGCTGTTTGTCGTGTCTGCCACTGACCATCGTCTGGTCGTGGTCATGCACCACATTGCAGTCGACGGGGGGTCACTTCCTCCGCTCCTGCGTGACCTATGGAGCGCCTACGGAGTCCGCGCTGCGGGCGAGTCGCCTTCCTGGTCGCCACTTCCCGTCCAGTACGCCGACTACACGCTTTGGCAACACGCTCTGCTGGGTGACGAAGCGGATTCGCAAAGCGTGCTCGCCGGGCAGTTGAAATTCTGGGAACACGCCCTGAAAGATCTACCCAGCAGGTTGGAGCTTCCCACGGACCGGTCGTACCCGGCGGAGACCGACACGAATGGGGGTCGAGTCGTCGTCGACCTGCCCGCGGATTTCCATGAATTGGCGCAGCGGATCGCGCGGGAACGCAATGCGACGACGTTCATGGTGATGTCGGCGGCGCTTTCGGTGCTGTTGGCGCGTTTGAGCGGGAGCGCGGATGTGGCGTTCGGGGTGCCGACGGCGGGGCGGGGGCGAACCGAGTTTGACGGCATGGTCGGGTTTTTCGTCAACACGCTGGTGTTGCGTACGCGGGTTTCAGCCGAGATGAACTTCGGTGATTTGTTGGAGGAGGTACGGGAGCGGAGCCTGGACGCGTTCGCGAACCAAGATGTGCCGTTCGATGCGCTTGTCGAGCGCCTCAATCCGGTCCGTACGCAGGCTCACCATCCGTTGATCCAAATCCTGTTCGCCTGGCAGAACGACCCGGTCCCCGACATCTCGGTGCCGGGTCTCGACGTGGAGACGGCGTCAGTCGACATCGGAGCCGCTCGAATGGACCTGGCATTCAGCCTGCGCGAGCGGTTCACTGCGGACGGTCAGCCCGATGGGATCAGCGGAATCGTCGAGTACCGCACCGACATCTTCAACGCCGAGACCGTAAAGCGCATGGCGGCTCGGTGGCAGCAGCTATTGATTGCGATGGCGGCGGGCCCGGATCGTCCTTTGGCTTCGTTCGACATCCTGGGTGAGGATGAGCTGACGCAGCTGGACGTACTGGGTAACAGGTCGGCTGTGACGGAGTCCGTTGCTGGCGTGTCGATTCCGGAGTTGTTCGCCGAGCAGGTGAGGGTGCGGCCGGACGTCATAGCGGTGGTGTTCGAGGGTCGGTCGTGGACGTATCAGGAGTTGGACGACACATCGACGCAGTTGGCTCATTTGTTGGCTGGGCGTGGGGTGGGAGTAGAGGACGTTGTTGCACTGTTGCTGCCACGTTCGGAACACACTGTGATAGCCATACTTTCGGTGCTGAAGCTGGGTTCTGCTTACTTGCCGATCGACATCAACACCCCTGACGAGCGCCTGGCATTCGTTCTACAAGACGCTGCGCCGGCCGCGATTTTGACCACGGTGAGCCTCGCTGGTCGCGTCAGTAAGTCCGGGGTCCCACTGATAGATGTCGAGGATCCCAAGGTCGCTGAACAGCCGACGACGACGTTGCCGGTGCCGAATGCTGACCTCCTCGCGTACATCATCTACACCTCAGGAACGACAGGCACACCCAAAGGCGTCTCGGTCACCCACCGCGGCGTCAATGACCTCATCGCTACCCACATCGCGCGCCTCGCCAATGTCGAGGACCCGACCACCGGCACTCTGGAACCCCACCACCACGTATGGACGCTGTTCCATTCATACGCATTCGACTTCGCGGTCTGGGAGATGTGCGGCGCGCTTCTGCACGGGGGACGGCTGGTCGTGGTTCCCGAAGAGGTTGCCTACTCTCCTTCCGATTTCCATAACCTGCTCGTAAACGAAGAAGTAACGGTGCTGACCCAGACACCGTCGGCGTTGGCACGGCTGTCTCCCGAGGGGCTACCGTCGATCGCGCTACTTCTACTCGGGGGAGAGACGTGCCCAGCCCAGCTAATCGAGCGATGGGTGACGCCTGAGCGAGCCGTGATCAATGCTTATGGCCCGACCGAGTGCACCGTCTACGTTTCGATGACCGAACCGCTAGTCCCTACAGGGGCAGTGCCGATCGGTGCCGCTGGCTCCGGCACTGCGTTGTTTGTGTTGGATTCCGGTTTGCGGCGGGTTCCGATCGGTGTGGTTGGTGAGTTGTATGTCGCGGGGCGGGGTGTGGCACGCGGTTATGTGCGACGGCCGGGCTTGACGGCATCGCGATTCGTCGCGTGTCCGCTCGGCCCTTTGGGTTCGCGGATGTATCGCACCGGCGATCTGGTTCGTTGGAATCACGACGGCGAGCTGGAGTATGTGGGTCGCTCTGACGATCAGGTGAAGATTCGTGGTTACCGCATCGAAATCGGTGAGATCGAATCGGTGCTCCGGACGGCCCCCGGAGTAGGACAGGCTGCGGTCGTCGTCCATGAGGACCACCCAGGGTACAAACGGCTGATCGGCTACGTCGTTCCCCACACAGACTGGGCGGGCGAGTTGGATGGCAACCAATTGCGCCGCTTGACCGACGCGTGGCTGCCCGAATATATGTCGCTTGCGGCGGTCGTGGTCCTCGATGCATTGCCCATGACGAGTAACGGCAAGCTTGACAAAAAGAGGCTTCCGGTACCTCAACTAGGACAATCGAACCAATACCGAGCACCGACTACTCCACTCGAGGAGAGCCTGGTTGACATCTACGCGCGCGTACTGAATGTGGAGAAAGTTGGAGTCGACGATTCGTTCTTCGATCTAGGCGGCGACAGCATCTCGTCCATTCAGGTGGTGTCCCGGGCCCGGCAAGTCGGTTTGTACTGCAAGCCCCGCGACATCCTGGTGGAGCGAACCGTGGCACGACTTGCCCACGCTCTCCAGCTCTCGGTCCCGGAGCAGTCTCTCCTTCGGCCGGCTGAGGCTGGGCCCGTCACGGCAACGCCGATCATGCGGTGGCTGGCATCTCTCACGGCACCGACAGACGAGTTCAACCAAACCATGTTGTTCCAGGGGCCGCAGCAGGCGAAGTACAGCGACGTGGTGTTGTTACTACAGGCATTGGTCGATCGGCACGCCATGCTCCGGTTGCAGGTGGACAACGCCCCGACTGAGGACGCGGACAACTGCATCGTCCTACCAACAGGCTCGATCAGCGCAGCCGACTGTGTAACCCCCGTCGTGGACTTCTCCGATACCACGTTTGCCAATGCCTTGAGCCGTCTTGACCCGCGTCGAGGAGCCATGGTGCATGGGCTGTGGGCTGAGCGCACCCGCCAGCTGTTGCTCATCGTCCACCACCTCGCGGTCGACGCGGTCTCCTGGGGAATCATCCAAAGGGATCTCGCAACGGGTTGGCGCTGCCTCACCGAGCGGCGAGAAATTACCCTGGATGCCAGCGGCACCTCGTTCCGTGAGTGGTCAACGATGTTGGCGCAGTACGCTGCCGAGCGGAAAGTCACTGACCAGCTTCCGCATTGGCAGCGCATTGAAGCCGTTGCCACCCTGCTGCCCAGCCCGCACCCGACTCCTGGTATCTGGCGCGATGTGGAGCATCTGTCGGTCAGCATCGACACGGAGCTAACCGAAGTGCTGGTAACCGACGTGACTGCGGCTCTGCACATCAACGTTCAGGATCTGCTGCTCATCGCACTCGGTTCTGCCCTCGCTGAACAGCACCAGCACTTCGACGTCCCTTTCCGCATCGACGTGGAGAGCCACGGACGTCGCGATGAAATCGGCAGTGGGATCGATTTGACCAACACCGTCGGATGGTTCACCGCAAAGCACCCGGTCGCTTTGAACGTCGTACCCATGGACCGTGACACTGTTCTGACCGGGGGCTCGGACATGGGTATCTGGATAAAGGACGCCAAGGAACAGCTGCGTGCCCACCCCGACGGAATCACCTACGGTCTTCTCAAGTATCTAGGCACCAACAATCTGTCTGGCGTAGATCCCGCCATCGGCTTCAACTACCTCGGCCGGCGCAGCGTGAGCCAGCTCGACGCACCCCTCGAAGATTGGCGGATCCTCGGACCGACTGAATCGCCTGATGCTCGACGCTTTGGTTCCCGCTCGATGCTGTTGCCGCACACAGTCGGCATCAATGCAGCCGTGCTAGCCGAAGGTTCGCAGTCAGAACTACACGTGTCCTGGAGTTGGACGAGCACACAGGTGGATCGCTCCTATATCACCGAGCTGTACGCGCGCTGGTATGACGTTCTAGCTGGAATTGCGGCGTACGTGCAGAACGGCGGCGGAGGACTGACTCCCTCCGACGTCCTGCCGGCGGTGGTCAATCAGCGGCAGATCGATCAACTCGCACAAATCGTGGAACCAGCAGACCTTCTCCCGCTGACTCCGCTTCAAACCGGGCTGCTTTTCCATCGCCGTTCCGGCAGTAATGAACCCGTAGAGCTGTACACCGTGCAACTGGGTATCGAGATTGCTGGCGTACTCGACGTGCCGCGCTTGCGCGAGGCCGCTCATACAGTCGTCGGACGCCACCCCAACCTAATGGCTCGGTTCGTCTCCGAGGGTTTCCCCGAGCCGGTGCAGATCATTCCGACACGCCCAGACATACCGTGGACGGTAGTTAACGGCTACGAGTGCGATCAGAGGCTGCTGGATGCAGAGCTCGCCGCCTGCGGCAACCTCGTAGATGAGGCACCGCTACGGATTCTCCTTCATCAGACTGGGACGAATAAGCACACGCTGGTGCTATCCGTCCATCACATCGTGGTGGACGGTTGGTCAATCCAGATTCTGCTCAAAGAGATGTTCGCCGTCTACGAACGGGAGACTCTGGCACCCGCGCCCACCTTCCGAAATTACGTCGAGTGGCTATCCGCCCAGGACTGGAGCGCGGCGCGGCGGCATTGGCAGAAGCTGCTGGCGGGACTTCAAACGCCGACCTTGTTAGATCCAGGAGATCGCTTCACTGATGCGCGATCGCTGTTGCGAGTCGACCTCCCTATCGACGTCACGCGTTCTGTTGAGCAGTTGGCTCGCTCGCAAAACACGACCATGAACATCGTGCTACAGGCCGCCTGGGGCCGTCTGCTGGGCGCATTGACTGGCAGCGGAGACGTCGTCTTCGGCACTACCGTATCGGGGCGGCCAGCAGAACTGTTCGGCAGCGAGTCGGCGGTGGGCATGTTCATCAACACCGTCCCGGTAAGAGCATCCCTGACCGCGACGACGACCACGGCTGAACTGATCGGCATGCTGCGGGACGACTACCACGATGGGCTAGACCACCAGTTCGTGGCCCTGGCCGATATCCAGCGCGCCGCGGGACATCAACAACTGTTCGACACCCTCTTCGTCTACGAGAACTACCCACTGAGGATGTCCGGCGGGCAGCTCGAGACAAACGGACTGAGCGTACGCATAGCCTCAAGTCGCGAGTTCACTCACTATCCAATCGCCTTACAGATCTGGCCCGGTCCACAGCTGAGGGTGCGGCTGGAATACCGCATGGCGGTCCTCGACGAGCGGTTGGCCAAGCAAATCCTGGTATGGCTCCAGACACTATTGATTGCGATGGCGGCGGGCCCGGATCGTCCTTTGGCTTCGTTCGACATCCTGGGTGAGGATGAGCTGACGCAGCTGGACGTACTGGGTAACAGGTCGGCTGTGACGGAGTCCGTTGCTGGCGTGTCGATTCCGGAGTTGTTCGCCGAGCAGGTGAGGGTGCGGCCGGACGTCATAGCGGTGGTGTTCGAGGGTCGGTCGTGGACGTATCAGGAGTTGGACGACACATCGACGCAGTTGGCTCATTTGTTGGCTGGGCGTGGGGTGGGAGTAGAGGACGTTGTTGCACTGTTGCTGCCACGTTCGGAACACACTGTGATAGCCATACTTTCGGTGCTGAAGCTGGGTTCTGCTTACTTGCCGATCGACATCAACACCCCTGACGAGCGCCTGGCATTCGTTCTACAAGACGCCAAACCAGCAGCAATAGTGACAACGGTAGCGCAATTGCACCGGGTCGATGAGAGCAAAGTGGCAGTCGTGACCCTCGGGGGCAGGGTCACCGTCGAACCTCCCACTGTCACCTTTCCATTCCCCCATCCAGAACTGACGGCCTATGTCATCTACACCTCAGGAACGACAGGCACACCCAAAGGCGTCTCGGTCACCCACCAGAACGTGACGCAACTGTTCACCAGACCCGCACGGACGTCCGAATTGTCGCCAGGACAGGTGTGGTCGATGTTCCATTCGTACTCGTTCGATGTGTCGGTGTGGGAGATGTGGGGCGCTCTGCTGCACGGTGGCCGCTTAGTCATAGCCTCTGAGGACACGGCCAACTCTGCCACCGACTTTCATGACCTACTTGTGAACGAAAGTGTTTCGGTTCTGACCCAGACCCCGTCCGCCCTCGGCCGGCTGTCACCGCAGCGGCTGAGCGCATTGAGGACCATTTTTGTGGGGGGTGAGGCGTGCTCGCCCGAACTTGTCGATCGGTGGGCTTCAGGCCGAGAAATGATCAACTCCTACGGTCCTACCGAAAGCACCGTTTACGCCTCTATGAGTGCGCCCATGAAGCCTGGTCATGGAGCTCCTATCGGTACGCCGGTGCCGGGTGATGCGTTGTTTGTGTTGGATTCCGGTTTGCGGCGGGTTCCGATCGGTGTGGTTGGTGAGTTGTATGTCGCGGGGCGGGGTGTGGCACGCGGTTATGTGCGACGGCCGGGCTTGACGGCATCGCGATTCGTCGCGTGTCCGCTCGGCCCTTTGGGTTCGCGGATGTATCGCACCGGCGATCTGGTTCGTTGGAATCACGACGGCGAGCTGGAGTATGTGGGTCGCTCTGACGATCAGGTGAAGATTCGTGGTTACCGCATCGAAATCGGTGAAGTGGAAGCAACACTCGCTGCCTTGACCGGAGTGGAGCGTGCGGCAGTGGTGGCCCGTGATACCGATACCGGCAAGCAGTTGATTGGCTACGTCGTACCTACCGAGGTGTCTGCGGGAATCGATGGTGGGGCGCTGCGCGAACGAGTTGCCGCGCGATTGCCTGCGTACATGGTTCCGGCCGTGGTGATGGTCATCGACGAGTTGCCGTTAACTGTCAACGGCAAGCTGGACAAATGGGCGTTGCCCGAGCCGCAATTCGCCAGCGGCGTTCACAGAGCGCCGTCATCTCCGGTTGAAGAAATTATCTCCGGCATTTTCACGAAGGTTCTCGACCTGCCGCGAGTCAGCGTGGACGACTCCTTCTTCGACCTGGGCGGCAACTCGCTCTCTGCGATGCGTGTCGTAGCCGCCGTGCAGGAAACCTTCGACTGTGAAATCAGCGTCCGTGCACTCATGGAAGCCCCCACCGTAGCGGGCCTGAGCAAACAACTCTTCAACTGGTCCAGTTCCGACGAGATACCTCAGGTCGTGAAGTTGTGCCGAGGGCCAGGGCGTCCACTTTTCTGCATACACCCTGGTGGGGGCGTCAGCTGGGCGTACCGCGCCTTGGGAAGCATCGTGCAGCGCCCAATATTCGCTATTCAGCAAACCGTCGACGGCGAACGTCCGCGTTCGGTCCGCGAAATGGCCGGCGAGTATGCCGACCTCGTCCAGTCAGTCCAGCCCGATGGGCCCTACGACCTGCTGGGATGGTCCTTCGGTGGTGTCGTCGCCCACCAGATGGCTACCGTGCTGGAACGGAGAGGGGCGCACGTACGTCGGCTAATACTGTTGGACGCAGCTCTAGTAGAACCCGGTACGACACGCTCGCCAGACGCGGATTTCAATGAGACCGACGTCCTGCGGCATTTCGTGTCCAAGAACGTCGACCTGCCCGATCTGAAAGAATTGACCTCTTACGAGCAGGCCACGGAATGGCTGGAAACTCATTCGTCACTCGGCGCAGCTATTCCGCCAGCTTGGATGATCAGCCACGTCGTTCGCAATCTCCGATTCAATTCTGACCTCTGGCACGGCCACACACCGGACCTATTCGGGGGCGGCGCTGTGGTGTTCCAGGGAAGCGATCACGAACGCGATCCAGGTTATTCAAGAGACTGGACACGTTTTATCGCTCGTCCAGTCACGGAGATCGCAGTGGAGTGCGAACACAACGACATGTTGAGTCCCGATGCGTTGGACGCCTACGGCGACCGGCTGCGTGCAGAACTGGAAGGCGACGATTATGAGTAAACCAGGCGAGTTTCCTTATGAGGCAGGTATTCATCCCAAGGGCTATGTGTCTAGGCCATGGACGATCAGGCAATTGGCTGGGCTTGGCGACGGCGTAGACACCAATAGGCGGTTCCATTATCTCCTCGACCAAGGCGAGACAGGTCTTTCGTTGGCTTTCGACCTGCCCACCCAGCTCGGACTCGACCCGGACGATCCAACGGCTGCCGGTGAGGTCGGTCGCGCCGGGGTCTCGGTGTCCACCGTCGACGACTTGGCCGCAGTGTTCGACGGAATACCGCTGGATCAGGTGTCAGTCTCTTTCACCATCAATGCGACCGCACCGATGATCTTGGCCCTATGGATCGTGGTTGCCGAAGAATCAGGCGTCAACCCTGCGCTATTACGTGGCACTTTGCAGAACGAAATGCTGAAAGAGCACGCGGCTCGCAAGGCGTTCGTGTTCGACTTGGACGACAGCTTCCGCTTCTCGTTAGACGTTATCGAGTACTGCATACGCAACTTGCCCAAGGTCAATCCGGTATCGATCTCGGGTGGACACGCCCGTGAAGCCGGTGCGAGCCGAGCAATGGAAGTGGCGCTCGGCATCGCTGATGCGGAGACGTACTTGCAAGGGATGCTGGAGCGGGGGTTTACCGTCGACGAGGTCGCACCCCGGCTCAGCTTCATCTTTGGGACCCATATGGAGGTTCTTGCCGAGGCGGCCAAGTTCCGTGTCCTACGCAGGATGTATGCCCGCCGCATGGTGGACCTCTTCGGCGCTGCTGACGCGAAGTCGAGCCGCATGCGTGTTCAGGTCAATACTTTCGGCTCCGCTCTCGCCGCCTCCGAACCGCTCAACAACATCGCGCGTACGACCATTCAGGCCGTAGCGGCCGTCCTCGGCGGGGTGCAGTCTCTGCATGTGTGCGGCTTCGACGAGGCCGAACAAACGCCTGGGCAGCTATCGGCACGCATTGCGCTGAGGATTCAGCAGATCATCTTGAAGGAAACCGATCTAGCCAGATACGTCGACCCCCTCGGCGGGTCCGAGGCAATAGCTCGCATCGCCGATGAAATCGAAGCAGAGGCTACGGGGTGGCTAGATGACATCGCTGCCCATGGTGGCTTGTTGGACTGTCTGCGCAGTGGCTGGCTGGAATCGCGCATTGACGACATGGCCTACGCCACCCGCGGCCCCGTCGTCGGCGTCGTCGAAGCCGAGAGTTCCGAAGAAGAGGAGTGGCTCACTGAAAGGCAACTGCGTTCGGGTGTCGTACCGGGCCGCCGCCGTCCCTTCGAGCGCGGGGTTTGTAGCGCAGAACTACGTGCTGTGACCGATGACGTGGCCGCGGGCCGCAATGTCATGAATTCGATGATCGCAGCAGCACGGGCTCGGGCCAGCATCGGCCAAATGCAACGGGCGGTGGCAGAAGGGCTCGAATCGAAATGACCGCATCTAACCGGAGCAGCAGCAGTCCGGGTCAATCCCGTACCCAAACACACTCAAGGGTGCAGCCAACTGACCACTCGGATGGGGAGCAGAGAAATATGAGCAAACAACGGATGGCTACCACTATTACGAGTTTCTGGGAACGGGCTCTCGGCGAAGAAAATCTCACGCTCGATGACAATTTCTTCGATTTGGGCGGTGATTCGCTCACGGCCGCGAAAATCCTTGCCCTTATCCAGCGGGAGTATGGGCTGCAAGCGGAATTGCATCTAATTTTTAACAACCCCACCATCGAAGAATTCGTGGAGGCCGTTGATGAAGAACTAGCAGGGGTAGCGCCGCGGGGAGAAGATGCATGACCGCCCCAAAATTCAAGTCACTGTGGGGAGGTCCGGCGACACCCGATTGTCACTTAACTGGATTTGTTCGCCGTGTCACCCACGATCCGGGGCGTACGGCTGTAGTCGACGCCGATCGTTCGTACACCTACGGAGAACTGGCAGCTTGGGCGCAAACGGTGTCGTCCAACTTGACGCTGGCCGGCGTGAACGTAGGAGACCGGGTTGCGGTATCGCTTCCGCGAGGCGCGGGTGCAGTCGCTGCATTACTCGGGGTGCTGCTGCATGGAGCGACGTACGTCCCGTTGGACCCCGAGTACCCCGTGGAACGGATTCAGTTCATGGTGGATGACTGCGCACCTCGCGCCCTAATCGCCACCACGCGATCACGTGTGAACCACCACGCCCCGCTGGTCGACATCGGGCTGCCCCCCGGAGTAACCCAACCGATCGACCTGCGCGCCGTCGCGTGCGATGCCGCACTTCCGGTCTACATCATCTACACATCCGGATCGACCGGCTGGCCGAAGGGCGTAGCGCTGAACCATCTCTGCATCGACACAATGGTCGATTGGCAAACATCCCACTCACCCCACCCCGAACTACGCACCGCACAGTTCGCCCCGCTAAATTTCGACGTCTCGTTCCAGGAGATATTGGGCACGCTGTGCGGCGGCGGCACGCTTGCGATCATGCCGGAGAAGCTACGCCGTGAACCAGCCCAATTGCTTCGATGGCTCTCCGATCAACGAATCGAGCGGCTGTTCGTCCCATTCGTTGCGTTGCAGATGCTGGCAGTGACGGCCCAGCGGGACATGCTGGCGCAACTGTGCTTGGTCGAGGTAAATACCGCCGGTGAGCAAGTAGTGTGCTCGGAAGATATTCGCGCAATGTTCGCATGTATGCCCGGCTGCCGGCTGGTCAACCACTACGGACAAAGCGAATCCGCCATGGTGACCTCGCACATCCTGGGGCCCGATCCGTATGCCTGGCCCAATCTGCCACCAATCGGCGAACCCCTGCCGGGATGCGAACTACTCATCGCGCCGGAAGTTCCAGAAACTCCGAACATCGGAGAGCTTCTCGTATCCGGAAATCCATTGTCGGATGGATATCTGGGGCGTCCCGAGCTGACAGTGGAGCGCTACGTCAGCATCCTTCCCTCACCAGCCGGTAACACCCGAGCCTTCCGTACCGGTGACCTGGTGGAGCTGACAGACAGCGGCTTGCGCTTCCTATCCCGAATGGACAGCCAGATCAAAGTGCGGGGAATCCGCGTTGATCTCCTAGAAATCGATGCGCAGTTGCTAACAGCTCCCGACTTCGCTGCAGCGGCGACGGTCATGGTGGTGACTAAGTCCGGCCATGCCAGCCTGCGCGCCGCAGTAGTCCTTCGTGAGGGCTGCACCGGCCCAGTCGAGGCCAACGCTCTTAAGCGACTACGCAAGGTACTGCCCGAGGTTTCGGTCCCTGTTTCGGTGACGGAACTGCCCGAACTGCCCAGGACCCCCAGCGGGAAGGTTAATCGTGAGAGAGTCGCTGAGCTCATCGCAGATGACTGCCGGCGGCGTCGCCGACACAGTCAGGGCGGTGACGAATGACCACAATCCTGCACGATAGGCCCGCCGATGCGGGCCAATACGCACTCTGGGCCGAAGCCACGATTGATCCCTCGATTAGTGGCGGCGGATATTTCGTGGCGACCTTTCGCGGTGTACTTGACGAGCATCACCTCGAGGCCGCTGCGCGCGCCGTGCTTGAACGACACGAGCCGCTGCGGTCGGTGCTGCGGCTTGTGCGGGGACAGTTGCGCCAGTGCGTCCTGCCGGCACTTGAGGCATGTTCTTTCGAGCGCGCCACTATCCCATGCGAAGACGGCTCCGAGTCGGCGGCGGTCCGAGAATGGTGCAAGCAGCGCGAACAGGACAAGCGCTGGGACCTAGCCACCGAGGCACCAATTCGTTTCCAACTTCTAACCCATGCTCCCAACCGCTGCTCGATGGTCTTCGAGGCTCATCACGCCGGCTTTGACGGGCGCAGCAAGTTTATTGTCGCCCGCGATTTCTCGAACTATCTGGGGAAACTGAGAATCGGCCATCAAGTGAATCCGACGCCGCTGGCCGCGCCCAGTACGCCCGTTGCCACGGAGGCAGTCACCGCGGAGGCCATCGAATTTTGGCGTACTGCTATCGACAAACGGATGCCCTTGACACTTCCCGAGGGCGGCCGTCTGGGGCAGCGGTCCATTGCTGCCTCGCCGACAATCGAACTGGAGCCCTCAGCGGTTGCCGCCCTTCGCGCGATCGCTCAAAACCTGCAGGTGAGCACATTCACGATGCTTTTCGCAGCGCTCACTCGACAAATGACGGCTTACGACAACATTGATCCGGTGTTGTCTGTGGCTTCGGACGTCAGTGACGAACACACCGGACATGTCGCCGGCTTGCAAACCAACGTGGTCCCCGTATCCATCGAAACCTCCCGCCAGATGGCGACGGAAAAATCCGTTGCCTCGGCCCGCCGGGCGCTCACACACTTGGCTCGCTATCGCCGCGTCCCGTTCGTGGACCTGGTGTCCGGTGTGCCCGGCAGACCCCTCGCTCGGCTCAGTACTGAGCTCGGCCTGTCATTTCCCCGTCCGCCAGCCCAACTTGACCTGGAAATCCCCGGCCTACGTTCGGAGTGGGAGTTTTTCACGCCAAACACAAACGCTGCTTTGGCCAGAACGCTGCAGATCCGTGCGCACTGGCCGCAGTGCCGGGTGCGGCTCGACTATCGCCAGGATCTGATGGGTGCAGCGGAAGCAGAAATATTTCTTGCCGATTTTCGCACTGCTGTCACAGATCTCGCTTCAGACCGAGAAACATCCTTGGTCAGCTCTACGAGCAAAGTCCGGCCCCGAGCAGCCGGCGCGGGGACCCCGTACATCTGTGCTGGCGTCCGCGCGGGGACACTATGTAACGACGACGCTCCCCACCCTCCGCGCTTGATGCCATCGGACGGTGTGAGATTCACCGTGCGTGGCCGGTCGGAACAGTTACTGCCCTGTTGTATAGCGGGCACGATCTGGGTTCATCTCGCCGACGGCCGCGAGGTTTGCACCGACGACTGTGGGTACGTCGCGGCAGACGGCGAGATGCGACACCTAGGACCTCGGGAGGGTCGGTGGATCCGCACCCGAAGCCTCATTGATGCCTCCGCAGTCGCCCGCGTCGCCCGAACCCACACTTGGGTACGAGAGGCGGAAGTGCAGCTGGTGAGGGGCCGTACCGACACCGCGGTGCTCAGTGTGTCTGGACCAACTCGCAATGTCCCGAGCGCACGAGAAATCCGAGCACATCTGCGGACTTTTCTGCACGCCAGTGATCTGCCTGGACGTATCAAAATCACCTGTACCGACACCCTACCGACGAACAAGGATGACAATGAACGAACTCTCTGAAGCTGTAATCGCGGGTGCCTCTCCGGACGTACTTGAGAGCCTTCCCGTCCCACCTGAATACAACGCCGCCTACCTAGATGTAGAAGACATCCAGATTTTCGCCGGCGTCGAGGACAAAGACGTTCGAAAGTCGATTCACCTCGGCAGTGTGCCCATGCCGGAACTTGCTCCTGATGAGGTGTTGGTCGCTGTTATGGCAGCGGCGATGAACTACAACACAATCTGGTCCGCTACCTTCGAGCCGATCCCCACTTTCAACTTCCTGCGGCACTACGCAAAACAGGGCGGCTGGGCCTCTCGTCACGACCAGCCGTACCACGTACTGGGGTCGGACGCAGCCGGGGTGATCGTGCGCGTCGGGGCCGGTGTGCGCAAGTGGAAGGTCGGGGACCATGTCGCCGTAGGGACGGCTCATGTCGATGACCAGGAACCGCTCACCCATCACGACGGCATGCTCGGCCACGAGCAGCGAGCATGGGGGTTTGAGACAAACTTCGGAGGCCTCGCTGACTATGCGGTCGTCCGCGCGAGTCAATTACTACCCAAGGCAGCGCACCTCACCTGGGAAGAGGCTGCCAGCAACCCATTGTGCGCGGGAACGGCCTACCGGATGCTCGTCAGCGAGCGCGGTGCCAACATGCGTCAAGGCGATGTAGTCCTCATTTGGGGCGCGGCGGGTGGCCTCGGTGGCTACGCCGTGCAATTCGTCCGCAACGGCGGCGGCATACCAATCGGCATAGTCAGCTCGGACGCAAAAGCCGAGGTCGCCCGCAAGCTTGGCTGTGAGCTGGTCATCGATCGGCGCGAGATCGGTGAGATTTCCGCTGACCCGGACGCCACCGTCGCGGCAGGAAAACTGCTGGGCAAGATCATCAGGCGAGAGATCGGAGAGGATCCGAACATCGTCTTCGAGCACGTTGGCCGCGAGACCTTCGGCCTCTCGGTATTCGTGGCCCGCCGCGGCGGCACAATCGTCACCTGTGGATCGAGCACGGGTTACCAACACACGTTCGACAACCGCTACTTGTGGATGCGCCTGAAAAGAATAGTAGGCAGCCACGGGGCGAATTTGTACGAGCAGTGGCAGACGAACCGCCTCATCCAGCGCGGCCAAGTGCAACCTATGTTGTCTGAAGTGCACCCGTTTCAAGAGACACCAGAAGCCGCACGCAGGATTCAACTAAACGAGCACCTCGGCAAAGTTGGCATACTTTGCCTAGCACCCTCGAGTGGGCTCGGTGTCACCGACGTCGACCTGCGTTCCCGGATCGGCGAGGCGCGGATCACACCGCTGGTGACGGCATGACAGCTCCGAACCCGAGCTTCGACGCAGGAAAGGCCGAAGGCCGCGTGCATCGTGTCCGAGTGGTGGTTGCCAAACCTGGGCTGGATGGCCACGATCGCGGTGCCAAAGTGGTGGCGCGCGCACTTCGTGATGCCGGCATGGAAGTTATCTACACCGGATTGCGTCAGACACCCGAGCAAATCGTCCGCACCACTTTGGAAGAGGGTGCCGACGCTGTCGGTCTGTCACTGCTATCGGGCGCTCACATGGAACTGGTACCCCGCGTAATCGAGCTGTTGGCCGAGAATAACGCGATGGAGATACCCATCTTCTGTGGCGGCGTCATTCCACCTGGAGACGCACGCAAGCTCGCTGAAATGGGAGTGCTCCGGGTCTTTACCTCTCGGGATTCCCTTCAGGAGATCACCCGTTGGGCACAAACGAACCTACATCCGCTCAAGGAGACGGAGTGACGAGGCACCAGAACTGTCAGACCTTGGAGTCTGCACGGCAAGGCAATATCAGGGCGCTGGCGCAACTAATGACTCGCGCGGAGAACTACGCCATCACTGAGGTTGACGTCATCTCTCCGGCTGCACCGGACCACCCCCGAACCGCCTGTACGGTGATTGGCTTGACAGGTCCTCCTGGTGTCGGAAAGTCGACGTTGATTTCATGTCTTATCGCCGAGTACCGCAAGCGGGGTCAGCGCGTGGCAGTGCTCTGCTTTGATCCGTCATCGCCGATAACCGGCGGTGCGCTCCTCGGTGACCGCATCCGTATGCAGGAGCACTCAGATGATCCCGGAGTTTTCATTCGGTCAGTGTCCAGTCGTGGCCATCTCGGAGGACTTTCGGCCACGGCCAGGACAATGATCGCGATCCTGTCTGAGATCGAATTTGACAGGATCTTGATCGAGACGGTCGGAACCGGGCAGTCAGAGGTGGAAATCGCATCAATCGCGGACGACACCATCGTTGTTCTAGCGCCTGGAGCAGGTGACGGCATCCAAATGGCCAAGGCTGGTGTTCTGGAAATCGCCGACCTCTACGTCGTAAACAAGGCAGATCAGAACGGAGTCCACGCAGTACTTCGCGAACTCCAGGCCGTGATCGAGCTTGGTCAACGCGACGTCCCCATTGTGACGACTACCGCCAGCCGTCAAGAAGGGGCCGCCGAGGTAGTTAGAGCCCTTGAGGCCAAGCGAAAATCTCCTATGACGTAGAGCTGGAGCAGATCGTTCCTCCAGTCATTACCTCTGCCGCGCTTTGCAAAGCAGCGAAGCTTTGGGCCACCGTTAGGTGATCGAAGTCTGCGACATCGACGGGGACACCTGCATGGCACGAAATCACCTGCGCAGCGGCTTGAACTGGGCCCGAGTCAAGGGTTGGGCTGAATTTGACGACCTAGGCAACCAAGCAAAGTAGGGACTGTTGGCAGAGTTCAGATTGACTGATCTTGTAAATATCAGTCAGACAAGCGGATTCGGTCATGTCAGCATGTTGCATAGCGAGCAGTTATGCGGTGGACTGTAGGCATGCTGACTCGAATTGACCATATCGGGATTGTTTGTTTCGACCTCGACAAAACCGTCGAATTCTACAGTGCCACCTATGGATTCGAGGTTACTCACCTGGAATCGAACGAGGAGGAGGGTATCCGTGAAGCGATGTTGAAGATCAACGAGACCCCGGACGGTTACGCCTCGTACCTCCAGCTGCTGGGCTCGACCCGGGACGACTCAGTAGTAGGCAAGTGGCTGGCCAAGAACGGAGAAGGCGTCCACCACATCGCATTCGGCACGAACGACGTGAGTGGCGAAACAGAAGCCATACGGAGTAAGGGCGTCCGGGCACTCTACGACGAGCCGAGACAAGGTTCAATGGGGTCCCGAATCAACTTCCTGCACCCAAAGGATTGCCACGGGGTCTTGACTGAACTCGTCACCGCCGCAACACCAGACTCCGAATGACAACTGCCAGTTAATGTTGCGATGGTCCATATCGTCAGAGTGTTGATGCGGATTTGTGCCATGGAGTGGTAGACGAGGGGGCGGGATGGGAAAATTGGCGCGGCGTTCGGATAGAAGAGGGCAGAAGCCTCGGAATGCGAAGGGCACTCGGGTTCGCCGTGATGGATTCGACGGTGAGTTCGTTCCAGGGCAACAATTTTCGGTCGACATGCGTATCCGCCGTCAGGCCGCCGAGGTGCTGGAAGCAAAGGTCACCGCGGCGCGGTGGCCCCTTGTGCTCGAGGCCATCGAGGCCGCAGCCTGGCCGGTGGAGACCTACCTGGGAAAATTCCTTAAGGGCGGCTACGACGTGATCCGGTTTCGGTCCGACCCGGCCGACGTGGGCGAGATGCTCCATAGGTTGTCCCGGATGACGAAGCTGCCGGTCGAAGCTGTTGCGCGGGAGCCCCACAAGCACTTGCCCTTCTGGCTCGATGACGAACCGGAATCGCACGATGTCGGCCTGCAGCCCTTCCGTTGGTTCCAGATGCTTTACTACAGCCACTTCCTTCTGCGCGCGTCGACGGCGGACCGGTATGCCTACTATGCGACGCCGGAGATGTCTGCGTTGATCGAGGCCGGCCAGAGTGCCGATCGAGACCATGATGTTGCTGTGACCGTGGCCGATCTTCCCTCGAGCAGAGGAGTTCTCTATCTCGCTCCAGCGGATGGAGTGCCCGACCACGGGCGGGTCCTGGTGTGGAACGAGACAGGTCGCGACAGTGGAAGTGGAACCGATGTTCTCCTGATAGCCATGCTTACCGTTCCTGCTTTGCGGTGGTGGTTGGCGCGGGCCGACGGGGCACTTCCTACTGACGGAAACCGGTTGTACCGCGTCGTCAACGACTACCTACCGGTGTTTCCTTTCGCCGAGGTCCAGCTCAGCCCAGCCGAATCCGATGCTGCGCCCAGTGCACCGAACCGATCAGGAGGCGCGGGTTTCACGGACGTCGGTCCCGACGAACCTGCGCATTCCGTGACCGCCATGAATGACCTGGATTACGTTGCGCGAACGTTCTTCTCGATGGTGAACATGCTGCGAGGCAACAAGTTCGTGGAGTCCACCCGCCAGCAGTCGGCGCGCATGCGAGACAACGACGGCGTAGTCAAGCGGATGCGTGAGGTGACGTATTTGTCGTACCGGCAGCCGCGGTCTGCATCCAGTGCTTCATCGTCGGAAGGATCTGGCAAGCTCTCGCACCGCCACGTCGTTCGGGGGCATTGGCGTCGGCATTGGTATCCATCGCAGAAGCGTCATCTACCCATGTGGATCGATGAGCATTTGCAGGGGCCCGCGGATGCCCCGATTGTCGTCAAGAGCAAGGTGACTGTGGTGCGCCCGCCTGCGGAGAATGAGAGTGTTGAATGACCAACGACCGTAGTTTCGATCCGGACGCCGATCACGGCCAGGCGGGCTGGGTGACTCTGCCCAGTGGACAGCGTGCTTACCGCTACCACGGCTCGGACGACCTGATCTACGACGGAGCAACCGCCCCCGAGGCCGACGCGTCGAACTAGACGTAGATTGGAACTCCTCGGCGCAGGCTCGAGAAGACCGATGCACCGTCATGCCGGAAAGAACGACGCAGCTCGTCCAGTCATTCACATGAATGATTGTTGCCTGGGAACCACAAAGCAGCGCTGTGCGTCCAACACAGCATGGACGACGACGAGTGCGCAGCCATCCGTGACGAGGGGCGCGACCCCAGCGACCCGGCCGTCGTAAGCGCCCTCGACCAGGTGAAACGAACGCTTCACCTATACCGGCATCTCGCCTGGACCTTCACGGCAGACGACCTCGACACTCGCACCCTCCACCGCTGAACGCGCCCACCTGCACGTTCGACAATCGAACATGCGTTCGATACGGTGTGGTGGTTCCTATCGGCGCGCGAAAGGTCGATCCACATGGCCACCGTCGACGCAATCGGGGACCTCACCGGCTTGGGCAAGGCCGAACAGCTCGCCGCGCTCCGACGCAGCATGGCCGCGATCCCCGGACGACGTGTCCACGCACCCATCGAGCCCGTCGACGCATCCCTGTTCGCCCCATCTCAGCCAACGGCCCCGCCCGCCGACGAACAGACCCTCAGCGGCCCTGTGCGTTCACAGACCCTGCGCACCATCCCCGTGCCCACGCCACTGTCGGAACTCCTCCCACGCGGTGCGCTGGCCCGCGGAACGGCCATCTCGATTACTGGTGCCGGATCGATCCTCGTCGGTCTCGTCGCTACAGCCAGCGCGGCCGGCCACCACGTCGCATTGATCGGGCAGTCGAAGTTCGGACTCCTCGCCGTCCACGAGCAGGGCGGCGACCTGTCGAAAATCCACCTGATCGACCCAGGCCAAACAGACCCCCTCGACGCTGCGAGCCTCTGTATCGAGGGCCTCGATCTGGTCGTGACGACCGTGCACGGACGCGATGTTCCGCCAACCCGGGCGCGTGCCCTGTTGGCCCGAAACCGTACGCACGCAGGAATTCTCGCGATCACGAACGGACGCATGCCCGGTCTCGACCTGGCAGTCTCCTCGCGGCCTGTCGCGTACGGCGGAATCGAGCAGGGCAGGGGCCGTATCCGGTCGATCACCCTCGAGACCACCGTGCACGGGCGCGGTATCGCCGAGCGCACCGGCCGCTACACCCTCACCGCGCCCACGTTCGGCGAACAGGGCCTGCGGTGGATCCCGAGCAGCGTCGACGCGGCCGTCCTGCACCGGCCACACGGTCTGGCGGTCGTGCAGTGAGCCCCGAGATGTACGAGAACTGGCCCGTCACTTTCGATCCGCCCACACGCCTCGTTGTCGATCCCCCTCAGAGAGTCTTGGTCAGCGTCGCGCTCACCGTGGCTGGCTCGTCTGGAGGATCCTTCCGTGACGGGGTGCCGCTCAAAGTCCGGTCGGAAGGTCTCGCGATGGACGTCAAGGCCCCTGGGCTTTTTCACGCATGGGCGAAAACTGGAAGGGGACAGTGGATTTGTTGTAGCTACGGTCTGTTGTTGACCAACTGACCGGTCAGGGCGCGCATGGTTGGTCAGCCTCTGATGCAGTATTAGGCCTTTTCAATTATACGGGGAGGGGGTATGGTCCGACATGTCAACAACATACCCCAGGGGGGTATGCATTCACGATTGAAGGAGCGGACATGATCACCACGAGCTACCGAGTTACCGGTATGACGTGCGGGCACTGCGAAGCCTCGGTTCGCGAAGAAGTCAACGCCGTAGCAGGGGTCGTCACAGTGGAGGCATCGGCGTCGGCGGGAACCCTGACGGTGACAAGCGCAGCCGAGCTCGACCAGGACCAAGTCATCGCCGCTGTTCGCGAGGCCGGATACACAGCGGAACAGCAACCCTCGGACCCGCGCACTGCGTAACCACCGAACTCGGTGGACGGAAGGACTCGCACGATGAACAACCACACACATGCCGGCGACGACACAGGGATGGCCGAGGCTGCGAACCCACACTCGGGCCACGACATGTCCGGGCACCGCGCGCCCCCCTCGGGACATGGCGAGCACACGGAGCGCGGCGGTCACGACGGACACGACGGCCACAGTGGGCATGCCGGCCACGGTGGGCATGCCGGCCACGGTGATCACGTCGGTATGTTCCGTCGCCTGTTCTGGATCATGCTGGCCCTCGCCGTCCCGGTGATCCTCGCTTCCGAGATGTTCGCGATGCTCCTCGGGTACTCGCTACCCGACGCAGCGTGGATCGCGTGGGTCTCCCCGGTACTGGGAACCGTGATGTATGCCTGGGGCGGGTCCCCGTTCCTCACCGGCGCGGTGAGTGAAATCCGTTCACGTGCACCAGGAATGATGCTTCTCATCGCCCTGGCGATCACCGTCGCATTCGTCGCGTCGATGGGAGCGAGCCTCGGCCTGCTCGATCATCAGCTCGACTTCTGGTGGGAACTGGCCCTGCTGATCGTGATCATGTTGCTCGGGCACTGGATCGAAATGCGATCTCTCGCGCAGACCACCTCCGCTCTGGACTCATTGGCAGCACTGCTCCCGGACACCGCCGAACGCGTCGACGGCGACGACGTAGTGCAGGTGTCCCCGGCCGAGTTGCTGCTCGGTGATCTGGTCGTCGTCCGCCCCGGCGGACGCGTACCCGCGGACGGCACCATCGTCTCCGGATCGGCGAGTATGGACGAGTCCATGATCACCGGCGAATCACGCACCGTCCGCCGCAGCGACGGCGACCAGGTCGTCGCCGGCACTGTCGCCACCGACTCCGGCCTGCGCATCCAGGTCACCGCAGTAGGGGAGGACACCGCCCTCGCCGGCATCGGCCGGCTCGTCGCCGACGCCCAGAACTCGACCTCGCGCGCTCAGCGCATCGCCGACACCGCCGCCGGCTGGCTGTTCTGGTTCGCTCTCGGATCCGCGATCATCACCGCCGCCGTGTGGACCCTGGTCGGGATGCCCGACGACGCCGTCATCCGCACCATCACCGTGCTGGTCATCGCCTGCCCGCACGCACTCGGACTCGCGATCCCGCTGGTGGTCTCCATCGCCACCGAACGCGCTGCCCGCGGCGGCGTTCTGGTCAAGGACCGGCTCGCACTCGAAACCATGCGAACAGTGGACACCGTGCTCTTCGACAAGACCGGGACCCTCACCAAGGGTGAACCCACCGTCACCGCAATCGAGGTGACGAACGGGCGCACTGCCGACAATGTCCTCGCTTTGGCTGCTGCCGCAGAAGCTGACTCAGAGCACCCACTCGCACGCGCCATCATCGGTGCCGCACGATCACGGAACCTAACCGTGCAGCCTGCGACTGACTTCCAGTCGTCCCCCGCGGTCGGGGTCGCAGCCGACGTCGACGGTACCCGCGTACAGGTCGGCGGGCCCGCGCTGCTCGAGCAGGAACACGGATCCGAACTCGCCGTCGCCGACCGGTGGCGCGGTGACGGGGCGATCATCCTGCACGTCCTCGCCGACGGGGCCGTGATCGGTGCGCTCGCGCTCGCCGACGAGATCCGGCCTGAATCACGCACCGCGATCGATGCACTCCACGCCCGCGGAATCGCGGTGGTGATGATCACCGGTGATGCCGATGCCGTCGCGAAGTCCGTCGCGACCGAACTCGGTGTGGACCGCTACTTCGCCGGGGTGAAGCCGGAAGACAAGTCCCACACCGTCGCTGCACTCCAGGGCGAAGGACGTACGGTGGCGATGGTCGGCGACGGAGTCAACGACGCACCGGCGCTCGCGCAAGCCGATGTCGGTATCGCGATCGGGGCCGGCACCGACGTCGCTATCGCATCGGCAGGAGTGATCCTCGCCAGCGACGACCCGCGGTCGGTGCTGTCGGTGATCGAACTCTCGCGCGCCTCGTACCGAAAGATGAAGCAAAACCTCTGGTGGGCAGCGGGATACAACCTGATCTCTGTCCCGCTCGCGGCAGGGGTGCTGGCACCGGTCGGGTTCGTACTGCCCATGTCCATCGGCGCGATCCTGATGTCGTTGTCGACGATCATCGTCGCCGCAAACGCGCAGCTGCTCCGGCGACTCGACCTCGCGCCCGACGCCATCACCGGAGCGGTGAACGACGGGAGTTCCGATGCTCCATCGCAGCGCGAACCGGTACTGTGAGAGCTGATCTCGTACCGGGAACGCAGCCCTGACAATTGTGGAACGCTGATGGCCGCACCCTCTCCGCCGGAGAGGATGCGGCCATCGTTGTGTGGCGGGCCGGGTCAGCCGAGCAGCCGCTGCATGGTCTCGATTTCCTGCTGCTGAGTGGCGACGATGGCGCGTGCCATCTCCAGGGCGTCAGGA
>NZ_NPFV01000007.1:0-136166 GCF_002259365.1 Rhodococcus sp. 14-2496-1d
CCCCCGCTCACCCCCGGACCCCGCAAACGCGCGCGCGTTTGCGAGACGCGCGCAAAATTGCCCCCGCACGGGTCACCAATCTGCGCGCACCTGACGAATGCGCGCGCGTGTGCGACTGGCCGACCGAGAAACGGGGAACGCCGAACGATGTCGCGCCGCGGTATTCAGCTTCCGCCCACACCCGCCGCCCCCCGGACCCCGCAAACGCGCGCGCGTTTGCGAGACGCGCGCGGAATCGCCACCGCACAGGTCACGAATCCGCGCGCACCTGACGAATGCGCGCGCGTGTGCGCCGCCGAACGAGCTCAGGCTGGAGCGAGGAATGCCGCCAACGCGTCGGCGTATGCCATCACGTCGGCAGCTCCCATCAATTCTCGTGACGAGTGCATGGCGAGCTGAGCTGCGCCGACGTCCACCGTCGACAGGCCAGTGCGCGACGCAGTGATGGGTCCGATGGTCGATCCGCACGGCAGATCGGCGCGATGTACGTAGCGCTGCATGGGAACCCCGGCCTGATCGCAGGCGAGCGCGAAGGCACCCGCTCCCGCGGAATCCGTTGCGTAGCGCAAATTCTGGTTGACCTTGAGTACCGGTCCCCCACCGAGTTCGATGCGATGCGCGGGCTCGTGCCGGTCCGGGTAGTTGGGATGCGTCGCGTGCGCCATGTCGCCCGAGGCGCAGATGGATCCGGCCATCGTGCGCAGGAATTCCTCACGCCCACCGCCGCGTCCGAGCACGATGCGCTCGAGCACTGTGTTCAGCAGGTCCGAGAACGCGCCGCGGTCGGACATACTGCCGACTTCCTCGTGGTCGAACAGTGCCAGCACCGGCGTGACTGCGGTCGGATTGTCCACTGCGGCAAGCAAAGCCTGAGTTCCGGCGTAGCAGGTTCCTTGATTGTCCAGACGCGGCGCACTGACCAGTTCGGACTCGACGCCCACGACGGCACTGGGTGCGAGGTCGTGGGTCATCAACTCCCAACCCAGTACCGAATGCGGGTCGACGCCTTCTCGCTCGGCGACGTAGGCGATGAACGACTGAGGTGAATTGCCCACGCCCCAAATGGCATTGACGTGTCGCTGCGGATCGAGGGTGACGCCCTTGCGATCCTCGGACAGGTGGATTGCCAGCTGCGGAACTCGCAGAATGGGCTCGTCGACCTTCACCAGTACCTCGCGGGCGGTGTTGCCGTCGCGCACACTCAGCCGGCCGGAGATACCCAGATCGCGATCGAGCCAGGAGTTGAGCCAGGCACCGCCGTACGGTTCGAGGCCCACCATCTGCCAGCCCGCGGATTGCAGATCGGGATGCTGCTTCACGCGAAGGTTGGGGCTGTCGGTGTGCCCGCCGACGATTCGGAACGGGCCGTCAGGAGTGGAGCCTGCGGATTGACCCGAATTACGGTGCTCGGTACTCCACGCGACGAGTGATCCGCCGCGAACGAGGTAGTAGCGGCCCGGGTCCGTCGACCAGGCGTCGGTCTCCTCGAGGCGTACGAAACCGGCGTCCTCGAGCTGCACCGACACCGTGTTGCAGACGTGGAACGGTGACGGCGACACGTCGACGAAGTTGCAGAGACCGGTTGCGGAGGCGTGAGTCGACATGGGAACCATTGTGGCAGCCGCCGCGTCGAACACCTCGAGAGCACACACCGACCGGGGGGACGACGTCATGAAATTTCATTCTTTGCCCGACTACGGCGCAGTTCACGCGACCACATTCGCCATCGTGCGAATGAAGACGATCGAAGCATTTCGCAAGCGCGGGGTGGTGGTTCACCGCGAGGACGCGACGACTTTGGCGGTGGGCTCGGGCGTTCGCATGTCACTGAACAATGTGTTCGCCCGATGCTCCGGGGTGAGTCGATCGGCGTGGGACGGCATCATCGCCGGCCATGTCGACCTCATGATCGAGACGATGCGCGAGGCAGATCCCACGTTCTTCACCGGATTGTCGGACGACGAATTCCACTCGAGGCTGCGCGAGCGCGTCATCGCTCCGTCAGCCCTGGCGGCTATGGGTGAGTGCGAGTACGAGTATTCCGTCCCACTACTCGACGTGCCGGGCGCACCGCGACGGGTGCTGAACCTGTCTTCTCCGAATCGCGCTGTGACACTGGCAGATCGGCATCTCGTCGGCCGAGACCTGAACGCCGCCTGGGCAGCCGGACGAAGGAACACCGCGGCGCTGAAGTTCGAGGACGGCCGAATTCTCAGCAGAAACAGCATCGACATCGAGGTCCTCAGCGGTGATTCGATCTACCTCGCGTCGAAGGTTGCCGATATGACCACGCTGATCTCCGCGCACCTCGGCGAATGTCTGTACGGCGTATTGTTCGTGGTTCCCAATGCCTACGAGTTCGTTTTTCACCGGCCGCGCAACGCCGACGTGGCGCTCATGGCAGCAGCCGAGCTCGCCGATCTGGCGGATATGTTCAGTCGTGATACACCGAGCCCACTGTCTCGCTCGGTGTTCTTCTGGCGGGACGGCGAGTACTGCCAGGTGTTCGACGGGATCTCGATCGAACCCACCGGCATCTTCGCCTCGACTGTGACCGAGCTGCGAGAGTGTGCGGCATGACTGTGTTCGACGGTCCGAACGCCTGGCATTCACGACGAACGCACCGCATTCCAGAGACGGAATGCTGGGCGCTCGTGTCCTGATAGGACGCGTGCTATTCGGGCGGCGGGGCGGTGGGTCGTCCCGCTGCGGCGTCGCGAATCCACTGAGGTACCTCACGCCCGTTGCGTTCACGGATTGCGATCGATGCGCGAGCGGCGGCCGCGGCGACTTCCGGACGCCCAGCTTTGATCTTGCGTTCCTCGGCGGTGGTCATCGCGGTTCCTCCAGTTCATCGACTCGATTGTCAGTGTCCTCGCATTCAGAGGGTTCCGCCAGTGCGTGTCGGAGGGCGCGATCGGCAACGGCAACGAGAACGTCCTGTTCTGTTCTGGTTATGAGTGGCGAATCTGTGACCGCCCCGTAGATATCCCACCCCAGGGCAGCTTCGGCGTCGTCCGTGCTGACTGTGTGGTCGAGGCACCAGGTGATCCGCTGCCATGCCTGCGCTCGTTTGTCGGCGACGGTGCGCTGACGAATGGTGAGAGCGACTCCGACGACGGCGAGGACGCCCACCACCAGAGTCACCCATGCCTGGGCCGGCATTCACTGCTCAGTGCGACCCGGACACGCAGAACACGTTGCCGTCGGGGTCGCTCAGCGTCACCCAGCGAAAGTCGCCCATGGTGTGCTGCGCAACTTCGCGTGCACCCGCCTCGACCAGTCGCGCGACCTCGCCGTCGAGGTCAAGGGTGGTCATGTCGAGGTGGACGCGATTCTTGCCCGGCGTCGGGTCCTCGATCTTCTGGAAGGCCATTTGGTACGGTGCCGCAGCGAGTTCGACGACGTAGAACCAGCCGTCGTTCGCCTCCACGATCGTTCCGTCCACCTGTGCCGCCCACCAGTGTGCGAGCGGTTCCGGATCGGTTGTGTCGAACGTGATCATGCCCAAGGTCAGTGTCATGGCGGCACAGTAACCGCGACCACCGACACGAAACTCAGGCGTTGACGATCGTGTCCAGTGCCGAGTAGAAGATCCCCAGGCCGTCGTCGCTCGGTCCGGTCAACGGCTCGGTGGCGTGCTCGGGGTGCGGCATCAAACCGACGACCCGACCGTTGGCCGAGGATATTCCTGCGATCCCCCGCTGCGATCCGTTCGGGTTGGTGCCGCTGTAGCGGAACACGACGCGACCCTCGCCCTCGAGCTCGTCGAGCACGTTCTGCGGTGCCTGGAACCGGCCCTCGGCATTCTTGACCGGGATCAGGATCTCGGCACCGGGCTCGTAGCGCGACGACCATGCGGTGTCGGTGTTCTCCACCTTCAGCCACTGATCGCGGCAGACGAAGTGCAGACCCTCGTTACGGGTCAGCGCGCCGGGGAGCAGGCCGACTTCGCAGAGCACCTGAAAGCCGTTGCAAATGCCGAGGATCGGCATGCCACCTTCGGCGGCCTTCACGACGGACTCCATCACGGGGGCGAAGCGAGCGATCGCACCGGCCCGGAGGTAGTCGCCGTACGAGAATCCGCCGGGGACGACGATGGCGTCGACGTTCTTCAGATCCGCATCGGCATGCCACAGACTGACGGCCTCGCCACCGGCGAGGGTGACGGCGCGTGAGGCGTCGACGTCGTCGAGGGTCCCGGGAAACGTGATGACCCCTACGCGGGCGCTCATGCGGCGGGCTCTACCGAGACGCGGGTGACCGTCCAGTCCTCGATGACGGTGTTGGCCAGCAGTGATTCTGCGATCTTCTCGAGTTCAGCGTCGTCGACGGTGTCGTCGACCTCGAGTTCGAAGCGCTTGCCCTGGCGGACGTCGGACACGCCGGAGATCCCCAGACGGCCGAGCGCTCCTGCGATCGCCTGACCCTGCGGATCGAGAATCTCGGCCTTGGGCATGACATCGACAACGACTCGGGCCACGAAAGCGCTCCTTGAAATACGTACAGCAAGACAGTTACCGGCAGGTGGGAGTCTACGCAGCCCTGGCGGGAGGCGCGAAACCGCGCTTACTGTGGAGTCCATGCGGCTGACACACTTCGGACATTCCTGCGTTCTCGTCGAACTCAACGGCACCACCGTGTTGTTCGATCCCGGCACGTTCTCGCACGGGTTCGAGGGCATCACCGGACTCGACGCGATCCTCGTCACCCATCAGCATCCGGATCACGTTGATCTGCAACGACTTCCCGCACTCGTCGAGGCGAATCCGCGAGCGGCACTGCACGCCGATCCGATGACCGCAAGCCAGCTCGGCGGCAAATGGGCGGCAGCTCCCGCAGGCAAGGCCTTCACCGTCGGCGGCATCACGGTCACCGGCGTCGGCGGCACGCACGCCGTCATCCATCCCGAGCTGCCCGAGATCGACAACACCGGCTACCTGCTGGGCACCCCGGAGAACCCGGGCCAGCTCTTCCATCCGGGCGACTCGCTGTTCGTCCCCGAGCAACAGGTCGAGGTTCTCGCGCTCCCCGCTGCCGCACCGTGGTCGAAGCTCTCCGAGACCGTCGAATTCCTGCGAGCAGTGAACCCCAGGATGGCATTCCCCATCCACCAGGCCATCGTCGCGGAGCAGGCCAGGGGCGTCTACTACGGCCGCTTCAAGGAAATGTCCGACGCCGAAATCCGCGAGCTACCCGAGGAATCCTCCGTCTCGATCTAGCCGGTGACCTCGGGCGGGAGGGTGCCGATCATGGTGACCTGTGTCCCGTCCCAGCGGTAGTCGATCGTCACCGGGCCGCCGGTGGGATTGGCATTGGCATCGTTCGCGAGCGGCCAGCGGTAGTTCACTGTGATCGTGTCGGCGGACTGGGCCGCCACCGACGTGAACCCGTACGGCTCCGACGTCGCAGTGCCGAGGTACTCAGCGTCGTGGAAGAACAGCAGATGTGTCGGCGAGCTGACCGTCGCGCCGTACGGCAGAGCTTCGACCCAGGTGAACGACGCACAGGGATCGCCCATGTCGGTAGCGACCCACGGTGAATCTGCGAACACGAGCGGCAGCGAGTCCACGGCCTGCGGTACCTGCCCCCACGTCAGATCCAGGCACAGTGGCTCGGCTTCCGACGTACCCATCGGAACCAGGTCGCTGGCCTCCTCGGGTGGCGTCCGCTGCGGCTGCGCTCCCTCGGTCACGGTGGCCGGGTCGGGTGTCACCGGTGCCGGGCTTGCCTGAGTGGTTGCCGGAACGGCCGGGGACGGTGCTGCCGCGGGGGTTCCTTGCTCCGCTCCGCCGCAGGCGACGAGGGCTGTTGCACTGACTACGAGGAGTAGAAGTCGTTTCATGAAGACCACCTGGTTCGATTTGCCCGACGCCAAGTATGTCCGCCCGCAAACATGTTCCGTTACATCACGTTTCGGTCAAGAGGGCGTTACCTTCGCTGCGATCTGCATTTTTCGCACCACTACGCGCACATTTCGCGGCATTCCCGCGGATACTGCGGCACAGTGGAACACCAGGTGCACACTGGAGCGCGCGTCATTCAGGCCAGCCGATGTCGAGCCGAACCAATTGACGAATTGCCGACTCGTCCACCGTGTCGAGTCCGTCGAGGAACGCGGCAGCGAAGGATCCCGGCCGCGACGTCGACCGGGCCGCGATCTCCGACGCCACCGCGACATGCGCGTGCGCCGCGACGGCACCGATCAGCGCATTCGGTGACACCGAGCAGTAGGCAGCCGTCAGTGCACCGAGCGCACACCCGGTAGCCGTAACTCGCTGCAGCAGTGCACTTCCGCCGCCCACCTTCACCAGGCCGCCGGGGCCGAGGATGTGATCGATCTCCCCCGATGCAGCCACCACGTCCACTCGATCGAGCAGCGACCGGGCCGCTTCGACCGAATCGGCCACGGCTGCAGACGAATCCACGCCGCGCGATCCGCCGTCAGCGCCCGCCAGTCCCATGACTTCCGATGCATTTGCGCGAATGACGCTGGGCCGGTTGGCAAGCAGCTCCACGGCCACCTGGGTTCGCCACGGCAGACCGCCCGCTCCCACCGGATCGAGTACCCACGGCTTCCCCGCTGCCCTCGCCGCGGCCGACGCCAGCCGAGAACTTTCCACCTGGGCAGCCGTCGGAGTTCCGAGATTGACCAGGACCGCGTCGGCGATCTCCGCGAAACCGGCCGCCTCCTCTGGGTTGTCCACCATCGCCGGAGCCGCCCCTGCGGACAACAGTGCGTTCGCGACGAACTGAACCGACACGGTGTTGGTCAGACACTGCACCAGCGGATTGCGATCGCGCAGAATACGATGCGCGGCGACGATGTCGTCCAGGGTCACAGTCGAGACACTCATTGTTGCGAGTCTACGACCGCGCCCACCCCGTTCGCGTCAATGGACCATCGCATACGTCTGGGCGCTGCACTGGCACATTCACGCCGCAACCCCGTACGCGTGAATGGCGCATTGCAGACGTCTGGACCGTGCAATGGTCCATTGACGCGGGGCGGGTGGGGGTGCAGCGAGGAGCTAGGCCACGCGGGATTTGGTGCGTGGGGTCCATTCGTAGACCCCGGCCTCGGCTCCGTGGTGCAGGGAGAGGTCGATGGCGTCCAGGATTGCCTGGCGCGGTCCGGGTCGTCCGAGTTGCTTGGCGCTGATGGCCAGGCGTACCACTCCGTCGCGGCGGGCGGTGCGGCCTGCGCCGAGTACCAGTGCTTTGAACCACCAGGGTTCGGCTTTGAATCCTTCGCCGATTCCCCAGACTCGGGCGCGGACGACACCGTCCCGGTCGAGGTCGTGAATACCGTTGAGCGCAGCCAACGTTCGGAATCCCGCGTCGGGCAGTGCTTCCACGGCGCCGGGTGAAGCGATCCAGCGGGGAGCGGCGAACACCCGGGTGCGCAGGCCGGTCTGTTCCATGACGCGGTCGGCGGCCATCAGTCGAAGTCGGGCTTCGTGACGCGGCAGTGCGGAGAACTCGGAGCGTCGACGCTTCGTCGCGGCCTGGTCGTAGCCGTGCAGAACGATCGCGTCGCCGCCGTCGCGTCGCGCCCGCAACCATTCCTGGGTGGGCACGTCCGCTGCGAGACGGTATTTGTCCTTCAACCGAGGCGCGATGAGCAGTGAGAGCGGAACGCCTCGTCCGTCGAGGATCCGCGCGAACTCGGCGGCGTGCTCGTAGGTGTCGTTCTTGATACCGCTCACCGACACGATCAGACGTCCAGACATGACTCGAGCCTCGCACACCAGCGTGAACGAGGCTCGAAGTCGATGCAGACAGAAGCTAAACGGTCATCGTTTCCTTCGGCAGGATCTTGTCGATCGCTGCGAGCACCTCGGGGGCGTCCGGCTCGGTGCGCGGACGGAAACGGTTGGTGACGACGCCGTCGGGCGAGATCAGGAACTTCTCGAAGTTCCACTGGACGTCTCCGGCCTTGCCTTCGGCGTCTTCGGTCTTGGTCAGTTCGGCGTACAACGGGTGCTGATTGTCACCGTTGACGTCGACCTTCTCGGTCATCGCGAACGTGATGCCGTAGGTGGTGGAGCAGAAGGTTTCGATCTCTTCTGCCGTGCCGGGCTCCTGGCCACCGAACTGGTTGCAGGGCACTCCGACGACCGACAGGCCACGAGAGGAGTAATCGTTGGCGAGCTTCTCGAGCTTTTCGTACTGCGGGGTCAGTCCACACTTGGACGCGACATTGACCACGAGCACGGCCCGTCCGGCGTACTCGTCGAGCGAGGTGGGCGCACCGCCCAGCGTGTTGATGCCGATGTTCTGAACTTCAGTCATCATCCGAACTTACCTGTGAGTACGCCGAGAACGGGAACCGACGTGGAAAACAAGAACGACCCCGCTGGTGGCGGGGTCGTTCTCGGTTTTCCGAACCGGGCGACGGGGGGATGCGCGGCGCCCGGCAGGCACTACGCCTTGGCGGCGTGCTTTTCGATGATGACCTGCTTGTCTGCAGGCCGGTCGTCCTCGGGGAGGTGGTCGTCGACCATGGTCTCCTCGTCGAACGGAAGGCCGCCGTCGAGCACCGTGTTGACCCGGTCCTTGTCGATGGTCTTGGTCCAGGTGCCGACCAGCAGGGTGGCGACGGCGTTACCCGAGAAGTTCGTCAGCGCACGGGCCTCGGACATGAAGCGGTCGATTCCGACGATCAGGCCGACTCCGTCGAGCAGTTCGGGGCGATGGCTCTGCAAGCCACCGGCCAAGGTGGCCAGACCGGCTCCGGAGACGCCCGCTGCGCCCTTGGAGGCGATGATCATGAAGAGCAGCAGCGAGAACTGCTCGCCGATCGAGAGCGGCATGTTCATGGCGTCGGCGATGAAGATCGAGGCCATCGTCAGGTAGATCGCGGTGCCGTCGAGGTTGAACGAGTATCCGGTGGGGACGACGATGCCGACGGTGGTGCGCTCGACTCCTACGTGCTCCATCTTGGCGATCAGACGCGGCAGGGCCGACTCGGAGGACGACGTGGCGACGATGAGCAGGTACTCACGGGCCAGGTACTTGACCAGCTTGAAGATCGAGAAGCCGGAGACGAAGCGCAGGATCAGTCCGAGGAAGAAGAAGACGAAGATGAAGCAGGTGATGTAGAAGGCGAGCATCAGGGTGCCGAGCTGGATGACGGCGTCGAACCCGGTCTTGCCGACAACACCGGCAATGGCACCGAAGGCACCGATCGGGGCGAGCCACAGGATCATGGTCAGGATGCGGAAGACGAGCTTCTGCACCGAACCGATGCCCTTGAGGATGCCCTCGCCGCTCTTGCCCATGGCCTGCAGCGCGAAGCCGACGAGGATGGCGACGAACAGCGTCTGCAGGACGGATCCGGCGGTCAGCGACGACAGCAGACTCTCGGGGATGATGCCGGCGATGAAGTCCATGGTTCCGCCTGCACCCTCTGCGGTTTTGGCGTACTCATCGCCACCGCCGGGCACGATATTGAGTCCCTCGCCGGGCTGAATCAGGTTGCCGACGACCATGCCGATACCGAGGGCGATGGTCGACATCGTGATGAAGTAGGCCAGGGCAAGGCCGCCGACCCGTCCGACGCTGGCTGCCGCTCGAACCGATCCGATACCGAGGACGATGGTGCAGAAGATGACGGGGCTGATCATCATCTTGATCAGGCTGACGAAGAGCGTGCCGAGGACCGCGAGCTCGACGGCGAAGTCCTTGGCGGTCAGTCCTACGATGACGCCGGCGACGACGGCGATGATCACGGCGATGTAGAGCCAATGAGTCTTGTCGCGCTTCTTCTTGGGCTCGGTGGGCGGATTGTCGAACCGCTCCGCATCGATGGTTGTCATGAATGTTCCTTCTGGTTCAGGTGAAGCGCGAGTCGAACTGCTGACTTCGTGACTACTGGGAGTGGAGTGAGGTGGATCACCCCCGCTGAGAGATGATGTTGCTGCACCGGGTGACAGGAGTCACCTATACGTTCATTTCGTTCACGTTCGATGTATTGCACGAAAGGATTGCGTTGTCCTCGAAGCGCCCACTGAGCGTCGCCGGCCAGGTGTTGGTGCTCCAGCTCGTCGTCATGGCGGTCGTCGTGTTCGCCGGCGGCATCCTGACGGTGCTCAACGAGCGGTCCAACAGCGACGACGCGACCCGACGCGAAGTCACGGCGATCGCGGTCAGTATCGCCAACGAACCGTCGACGCCCATTGCGATCGAGTCCGACGATCCGACGTCTCGGCTGCAGCCGGAAACCGAGAAGATCCGTCAGGTCACGGGTGTCGATTTCATCGTGGTCATGGCCCCGGATCGGACCCGTTTCACCCACACCACCGTCGACCTGATCGGTAAGCCGTTCAGCGGCAACATCGATCGCGCGTTGCAGGGTGAGACGTTCACCGAGACGTACGTGGGTTCTCTCGGCCCGTCGATCCGCTCGGTCACGCCGGTCACCGATTCCTCGGGCGAGATCGTCGGCCTCGTCTCGGCGGGCGTGACCAGGGCCAAGATCAGCGACCAGTTCTTCCAGGGTCTACCCCTCATCGTCGGGGTCGTTCTCGCCGCCTTCGTCGTCGCCGCCGCCGGATCGACGCTGCTCAGCCGCCGGCTCCGGCGTCAGACACTGGGGATGGCTCCTGCGGAGCTGCGCACGATGTACGAGCATCACGACGCCGTTCTGCATTCCATCGGTGAAGGCTTGCTGGTGTTCGGCCGGGGTGACGAGGCGGAGCTGGTCAACGACGAGGCCCGACGCCTCCTCGATCTGCCCGAGGGCCCTGTCTCCTTCGGCTCGTTGCCGGAGTCCATGCAGCAGATGGACACCGGCATCGTGCGCGGTGAACTGCATCTGACGAAGGATCGCGTGCTCGTGGTCAATCAGGATCCGGTGATGTGGGAGGGCCGACGCCTGGGCAACGTACTCACAATTCGCGATCAGACCGAATTGCGTTCGTTGATGGGTGAATTGGACTCGGTGCGCAGTTTCGCGGAGTCGCTGCGTTCGCAGGCTCACGAGTCGGCGAACAGGCTGCACACCGTCATCACCATGGTCGAGCTCGGCCGACCCGAGGAGGCAGTCGAATTCGCGACGGCCGATCTGGAGCTGTCGCAGGCTCTCATCGATCGCCTGATGAACGCGGTCAGCGAACCTGCGCTCGCTGCACTGCTGCTGGGCAAGGTCAGTCAGGCCGCTGAGCAGGGCGTGGAGCTGACGATCACCGACGACACCGCCATGGAGCACGAGGGTGTGCTCACTGCACGTGAATTGGTCACGCTGGTAGGCAATCTGATAGACAATGCCATCGATGCCTCGAAAGAATCCGACCAGCCGTGGGTCGAAGTGACGGTCCGTGACGCCGATGGTGAACTCGTCGTCCGAGTCGCCGACAGCGGTCCCGGAATGCCGCCGGAGACGCTCAAAGCTGCTCTGCGGCGCGGCTACTCGACCAAGTCCGGCTCACGCGGTCTCGGCCTCGCCCTGGTGACTCAGGTGATCGGTCGCCATCGCGGCACCTTGACCTCGGAAGTGACGTACGGATCGGTCATGGTCGCCACCATCCCGGGATCGCTCTCGTGATCCGCGTCCTGATCGTCGACGACGAACCGCTGATCGCCGAAGCGCACAAGACGTACGTCGAGCGAACCCCGGGCTTCGAGGTGGCCGGGGTGGCCCACACCGGTGCGTCGGCCATGCGCTTCGCCAGCACCGAGGCCGTCGATCTGGTGTTGCTCGACATCGGTCTGCCCGACGCGAGCGGCATCGACGTAGCAGCAGCTCTCGGCGGTCTACGCCCGAGTCCCGACGTCATCGCCATCACCTCCGAACGGGATCTGTCGGTGGTGCGCTCCGCCGTGGCACACGGCATCGTGCTGTATCTGCTCAAGCCGTTCACGTTCGCCGCGTTCCGCGACAAGCTCGAGCGCTATCGCGAATTCCATGCCGCGTTGCCTGCCGGAGAGAACGCGTCGAGTCAACGCGACATCGACCGCGCGATGGCGCATCTGCGGACGGCCGACGAACGCGTCTCGACACCCAAGGGCATCGCCCCGCAGACGATGGACGGCATCACCGCGAGCATCAAGGAAGCGGCCGACGGACTCAATGCATCCGAGGCTGCCAAGGTCGTCGGAGTGTCCCGAGTGACGGCGTGGCGATATCTCGAGCGCCTCGCCGACGACGGACTGGTCACCCGGCACACCGAATACGGCAAGGCCGGGCGACCGCAGGTCCGCTACGTGTGGCGTTAGAGCGGCTGCGCCGCATGTGAGCGGAAATTCGTAGCAGGCTACGAATTTCTATGCACGTGCGCCGGAGGCGCTCACGATCCACGCATACTCGAAAGCCGCTTCCTTCCATTTCTCGTAGCGTCCGCTGACTCCGCCGTGTCCGGCGCTCATTTCGGTCTTGAGCAGCAGGTCCGAGTCACCGGTCTTCGTCGCACGCAGAGCCGCAACCCATTTGGCGGGTTCGACGTAGAGGACGCGAGTGTCGTTGATGGACGTGATCGCCAGGATCGACGGGTAGTCCTTGGCCTCGACGTTCTCGTAGGGACTGTACGACTTCATGTATTCGTACACCTCCTTGTCGGCCAACGGGTTTCCCCATTCGTCCCATTCGATGACCGTCAGCGGAAGTGACGGGTCGAGGATGGAGGTGAGCGGATCGACGAACGGAACGTTGGCGAGGATGCCGTTGAACAACTCCGGTGCCATGTTCGCCACCGCTCCCATGAGCAGTCCGCCCGCGCTGCCGCCGTCGGCGACCAGATGCTTCGGTGAGGTGCGCCCGGTGTCGATGAGATGCTGTGCGGCAGCGATGAAGTCGGTGAAGGTGTTCTTCTTCTTCAGCGTCTTGCCGTTGTCGTACCAGTGCCGACCCATCTCGCCGCCGCCGCGTACGTGTGCGACGACGAACACGATGCCGCGGTCGAGCAACGACAACCGGGCGACCGAGAAGGACGGGTCCATCGACGCCTCGTACGATCCGTAGCCGTAGAGCAACGTGGGAGCCGGCCCCTCGGGGACATCCTTGCGCGCGATGACCGACAGCGGAACCTGAGTTCCGTCCGGCGCAGTGGCCCACTCACGATGCTGCACGTAGTCACCGGCGTCGAACTCGCCCAGGACCGGCTGTGATTTGCGGAGCAGCAGTTCGCCACTGGCGATGTCGAGGTCGTAGACCTGGCCGGGGGTGATGAATGAGGTGTACACCATCCGCAGCAGCGGCTGATCCCATTCCGGGTTCGAACCTGCGCCGACGGAGTAGAGCTCCTCATCGAATTCGAGCTCGCGGTACTCGCCGTACCCCTCGTCGGTCAGCGGCCAGATCGCCATGCGCGTCAGGGCTTCTCGTCGGTACGTGAAGATCAGGTGGCCGGCGAACGCATCGATGTCCTCGACGCGGACGTCGTCGCGATGCGGAACCAGCGTGCGCTGATCGAGTGGGTCCGAGACCGGAGCCTCGGCGAGCAGGAAGTTCTCGGCCTTCTCCCCCTCGGTGCCCCAACCGTTCACCGAGCCGTTGTGGGTGATGAGGAATCGATCCTCACCGGCCACGACGGCGTGCTCGATGCTGTATTCGACGCCGTCCGTGCGGGGCAGTACGACGCGGAACTCGCCCTCGGGATCGGTGGATTCCAGCACCAGGCACTCGGAGGTGATCTTCGAGCCGACCCAGATCATCAGGTACTTCTCGCTGCGGGTGGAACCGAATCCGACCCAGTAACTTTCGTCGGGCTCGTGGAAGACCTGGACGTCCTCGGACTTGCCGAGGGTGTGCCGCCAGACGGTGTCGGGACGCCAGGATTCGTCGACCGTCAGGTAGAACACGTGGGTCGCGTCGGCCGTCCAGGTGGCCCCGGGCGCGACGTTCTCGATGGTGTCGGCGAGCAGCTCACCGGTCTCGAGGTTCTTGAAACGCAGTGTGTAGCGCTCGTCGCCCTCGGTGTCGGTCGAATAGGCCAGCAGGTTGCCGTCGAGGCTGATCGAGAACGCACCGAGGGAGAAGAAGTCGTGTCCCTTCGCCTCTTCGTTGGCATCGAGCAGGATCTGCTCACCGGGGACGTCCACCTCGGACGACAGGGTGGGCGGGGTCCAGTCGTCGGGAGAGTCGACGGGACAACGGCATTGGAGTCCGTAGGACTGTCCCTCGACGGTGCGCGAGTAGTACCACCACTGCCCCATGCGCGTGGGCACGGACAGGTCGGTCTCCTGGGTTCGCGACTTGATCTCGTCGAAGATCTTTCCTCGCAGTGACTCGAGGCCGGCCGTCTGCTGCTCGGTGTAGGCATTCTCGGCTTCGAGGTGGGCGATCACCTCGGGATCGTCCTTGGCGCGCAACCACTCGTAGTTGTCGATGAACGTGTCCCCGTGATGGGTGCGCTCGTGCGGCACCTTCTTGGCAACGGGAGGGGTGATCGTCATGGCGTGACCCAATCGTCGAAGTTCAGACCCGAGATGCGCTCGTAGGCCTCGATGTAGCGGCTGCGGGTTGCGGCGACGATGTCGTCCGGCAACGGTGGCGGTGGAGTGTCGGAGCTGCGATCCCAGCCGGATTCGCCCGTCAACCAGTCGCGGACGAACTGCTTGTCGAAGCTGGGCTGGACGCGGCCTTCCTGGTACGAATCGGCAGGCCAGTAGCGTGAGGAATCAGGGGTGAGAACCTCGTCGGCGAGGACCAGGTTGCCGTCGGCGTCGGTACCGAACTCGAACTTGGTGTCGGCCAGAATGATTCCGCGTTCCAGAGCGAAGTTGGCTGCGCGCGTGTAGATCTCGATGGTGTCCTCACGCAGCTTGAACGCGAGTTCGGCACCGACCTGCTCGACGGCCTGGTCGAAGGTGATGTTCTCGTCGTGGTCGCCGATCTCGGCCTTCGACGCGGGAGTGAAGATCGCCTGGTCGAGTTTGCTGGATTCCACGAGCCCGGGGGGAAGCTGCACGCCGCACACGGCCCCGGTCGCGTTGTAGTCCGCCAACCCGGATCCGGTGAGGTACCCACGCGCGACGCATTCGATCGGCACCATGTTCAGCTTCTTCACCACCAGGGCACGGCCGAGCAGTTCGGCGGGAATGCGTTCGTCGAGCGGATCGCCGGCCAGGTGGTTGACGCCGCCGAGCTCCTCGAAGAAGAACACGCTCATCGCCGTCAGCACGCGTCCCTTGTCCGGGATCGGGGTGTCGAGGATGTGGTCGTAGGCCGAGATTCGGTCGCTCGCGACGAGCAACAGATGCGCGTCGTCGATCGTGTACAGATCGCGGACCTTGCCGCCGGCCAGATGCTCGTAGCTACTCAGTGATGGTCGCACGGTGTTCAACACTATCTGGGCCGGTGGCCGCGGGGGTGCCGGCAGGCATCAGACTGGTAGCTGTGGCAACGAACAACACGACATCGGATGTCGGATTCCGCTCCGAACGAGGACCGATACTGGTTGCGCTGATGCTCAGCACGTCTCTGGTCGCTCTCGACTCGACCATCATCGCCACGGCGGTGCTGTCCATCGTCGACGACCTGGGCGGGTTCACTCAGTTTCCGTGGCTGTTCTCCATCTATCTTCTGGCGCAGGCGGTATCGGTGCCGCTGTACGGCAAACTGGCCGACCTGTTCGGCCGCAAGAAGATCATGCTGTTCGGCATCGCGGTGTTTCTGCTCGGCTCCGTCCTGTGCGGCCTGGCCTGGAGCATGCCCGCCCTGATCGCCTTCCGTGCTGTCCAGGGTCTCGGTGCGGGTGCCGTGCAGCCGATGGCCATCACCATCGCCGGCGACATCTACACCCTGGCCGAGCGCGCCAAGGTGCAGGGCTACCTCGCCAGCGTATGGGCGATGTCCTCGGTACTCGGCCCGGCGCTCGGCGGTATCTTCTCCGAGTTCCTGACGTGGCGTTGGATCTTCTTCGTCAACATTCCGCTGTGCGCGCTGGCCGCGGTGATGCTGTGGCGCAAGTTCGACGAGGGAGCCGTGGAGCGCACCAAGCCCAAGATCGACTACCTCGGTGCAGGCCTGCTGACGGTGGGCGCAGCGATGGTGCTGCTCGGGCTGCTCGAGGGCGGACAGTCCTGGGCCTGGAACTCCCCCGTCAGCATCGCCATCTTCGTCGCCGGAGTCTCCTTGCTGGCCGCGTTCGCGGTGGTGCAGACCAAAGTCGAGGAGCCGATCCTGCCGCTGTGGGTGTTCACCCGTCGGGTGCTGGTGGTCAGCAGTTCCATCTCACTGCTCGTCGGGGCATTGATTCTCGGCCTGACATCCTACGTTCCGACGTTCGTGCAGGGCGTGCTCGGCACCGGCGCGATCGTCGCCGGATTCGCCCTGTCCACCCTCACACTCGGCTGGCCCATCGCGGCATCGCTCTCCGGGCGGGTGTACCTGCGGTTCGGCTTCCGCACCACGGCGCTCATCGGTGCCTCCATCGCGGTCGTCGGAGCGGCATTCGCCACCGGCCTCGGTGCCGGTTCACAGGTGTGGCAGGTGGGCGCGGTGTGCTTCGTCATCGGCCTCGGTATGGGTCTGATCGCCAGCCCCACCCTCATCGCCGCTCAGTCGAGCGTCGAATGGTCCGAGCGCGGCGTCGCCACCTCGACCAACATGTTCGCCCGCTCCATCGGCAGCGCAGTCGGAGTCGCGGTGTTCGGTGCCATCGTCAACTCACGGATCTCCGCCGACCCGAGCCCCGAACAACTGTCCGACGCCATCCATCCGGTCTTTCTCGGTGTCCTGGCGGCGGCAGCGGTGATGGCCGTCGCGGCACTGTTCATGCCCAAGCGTGGAGCAGAACCGAGCCGATAGCGTTCTTTCGAATGCTTGTCGGCATGGCCCTCGTTTCGTCGGTCCGGCGCGCGATCGTGCCGGGCACGGCCGGTCGTGCCGGTGCGTCTGCGAAAACTAGTCCGCCGAACCCTCGAACCAGTGCACCGGCGATGTCACCGTGACGTCGACGGCGGTGCCGGGGGCGAGTCGGTCGCCGGTCCGGGCGATGGCTCGAAGCCGCAGCCCGGTGGCGCTGTGCCGCAGGGTGACCGAGGATTCGGGGCCGGTGAAGAGCTCGTGTTCGACGACGAACGCGCCGTCGTCGAACTCCGAGACCAGCAGCTGCTCGGGCCGAAGCAACGCCTGTCCGTTTCCCGTCTCTCGAGTGGTGGATTCGAGACGCCCGAGGACGGTGTCGACGTGGCCGCCGTGGGCCGCAGCGTCGACGAAGTAGGCGTCGCCCACGAAGCGCGCGATCGCGGGTGTGGCGGGTCGCTCGTACACCTCACGCGGGGTGTCGATCTGGGCGCAGCGACCACCCAGCAGCACGGCGACCCGATCGGCAGTTCCGAGTGCCTCGGCGCGGTCGTGGGTGACCAGGATCGACGCGGTCTTGCTGGACTGCAACAACTCTCGCACGTCCTGCCTGATCGAGGTACGCAGCCCCGCGTCGAGGGCGGCGAACGGCTCGTCCATCAGCACCACCGACGGAGCAGGCGCGAGCGCCCGCGCCAACGCAATGCGCTGCTGTTGGCCGCCCGAGAGCTCGCTGGGTCTGACCCCACCGGCGTCGGGCAGTCCGACGAGCTCGAGCATCTCGTCGACCCGCCGCGTGCGCTCTGCGCGACCGGACAGATGGGGTCGCAGAAACCCTGCACGCAAACCGAATTCGATGTTTCGTCGTACCGTCAGGTGTGGGAAGAGTCCACCTTCCTGCGGCATCAGGCCTATTCCCCGCTTCTCCGGTGGCACCTGAATCTGCCCCGCCACTGAGATGTCCCTCCCGTCCGAGGTGATCCGGCCCGCGTCGATGCGGTGCAGTCCCGCAATGGATCGCAACAGCGTCGTCTTGCCGCAGCCGGAGGGGCCGAGAACGGCAAGCATCTCGCCGTCGCCGAGGTCGAGGTCGATCCCGTGCAGCACGGCCGTACTGCCGTACGAGGCAACGAGTCCGGAAATCACCATGCTCATGGCAGTGCTACTCGCTTCCGCGTCGTGCGCCCCAGCGCCCGTGTCAGTACGACGGTCGGGACCACCGAGATCAGGATCAGGGCCAGGGCGTAGGGAGCCGCCTCGCCGTATCGGAACGCCTCGGTGGTGGACCACAGCGTGGTCGCGAGCGTGTCGACTCCCCGAGGACGCAGCATCAGCGTCGCCGGTAGCTCCTTGGCGACGGTCAGGAACACCAGAGCGGCCCCGGCGGCGATGCCGGGAGCCGCGATCGGAATCGTCACTCGAAGGTCGGTCTGCAGCCGGCCCGCGCCCAGGGTCCGTGAGACATCCTCGAGGACAACGGGAGTGGCGTCGACGACCGCTCTCGTACTGCCGACGGCCAACGGCAGGAACAACACCACGTATGCCAGCACCAGCAGCACCGCCGTCTGATAGAACGACGGCAGGAACCTGATTCCGAGAAAGACCGTGGCGAGCCCGACGGTGATACCCGGTAGTCCGTGCGCGATGTAGGTGGACAATTCGGCACCGCGGGCGGCCCTCGACGTGGATCGGGCCGCGAACAGCGCGACCGGCAACGCGAGCACGGCCACCACCACCGCGGCGATCGCGGAGTACTGGACGGTCTTGGCCGTGACGGCCAGCACGTCCACCCAGTCGACGGTGAAGCGCAACGATCGACTCAGCCACCGCGCCAGGGCCAGAATCGGTACCAGCACCGAAACACCAAGGGCTGCAACGACAACGGCCAGAGCAGGCACGCGCCACCGGCCCAGAACCACAGGCTCGGCCATCCGGTCCGTTCCAGATCCCACCCTCGCCGTGGCACCGCGTCGGGCACGCCGTTCGAGGAGGGTGAGCACCAACGCGCCCACCACGAGGACCAGTCCGAGAACCGCGGCCGCGGTGCGATCGAGTCCCCCGCGGTACGCACTGTAGATGCCGAGCGTGAAGGCGTCGTATCGCATCAGAGCCACCGCCCCGAAATCACTGATGGTGTACAGCGCGACCAGCAGCGCACCCGCCGCCGCGGCCGGAACGACGCGACGGCACTCGACGGTCAGCGCCGTGCGCACAGCGCCTCGACCGAGGGTGCGCGAGACCTCGGCCAACGACGGGTCCGCAGTGGCGAAGGCCGCGGACACCGGCAGCATCACCAGCGGGAAACAGGACAGCGTGAGGACCAGGGCTGCACCGGAAAAGCCTGCCAACGAGGGGAACTCGGCGATCCACAGATATCCGGACACGTACGACGGGATGGCCAGCGGGGCGGCGAGGACCATCGCGAAGAAGCGTCGCCCCGGTAGATCGGTCCGTACGGTCAACCACGCCAGCAGCGTCCCGACCACGACCGATGCAACGAGCACGGTGAGCGTCAGTGTTGCCGTGCGGATGGCGAGGTCGAGTGTGCGTTGCCGCAACAGCAGCCCCAGGACCTTCTCGGTGCCGCCGTCGAACGCTCGGACGAACAGATACACCAGCGGTGTCAGCGTCAGCGCTCCCACGCACAACGCGGCCGTCCCGAGAACGGGACGACCGCCGAAGTGGTGCCGCCGAAGCGGCTGGAGTGCAGACACGAGCCCGGAACCGAGGATTGCCTAGATGATTCCGACGTCGGTCAGCAGGGTCTGGGTGGCCTCGAGAGACGAGAGGCGACCCAGATCGAGATCGGTCGAGCCCAGCTCCGACAGCGGCGGCAGGTCGTAGTCGGAGGTGACTCCGTCGATGACGGGATATTCGGCGGTCTCGTTCGCGAAGTAGGTCTGCGATTCGGTCGAGAGCAACTCGCGCACGAAATCGAAGGCCGCTTCCTGGTTGTCCGAAGCAGCCAGCACACCCGCACCGGCGACGTTGATCAGTGCGCCGGGGTCGCCGGGCTCGAAGTAGTGCAGCTCGACCGGGGCGTCGTCGCCGTTCTCGTCCTTGAAGGGGTACCAGTAGTAGTGGTTGAGCAGACCGGTGGCCACCTGTCCGTCGTTGACGGCGGTCAGCAGCGGGCCGTTGCCCTCGAAGGCGACGGGCTCGTTGGCGACGAATCCCTCGAGCCAGGTGCGGGCACCGTCCTCGCCGCGCTGCACGCGCAGGGCGGTGACGAAGGCCTGGAACGAGGCGTTGGTCGGTGCGTAGCCGATCTGTCCGCGCCAGCGTGGGTCGAGCAGTCCGTCGATGCCGGTGGGCAGGTCGGCTGCCTGCACCGAATCGGAGTTGTAGGCCAGCACACGAGCCCGCGCGGAGGTGGCGACCCAGGTGCCGTCGGCACCGCGGTACTGCTCGGGGACCAGGGAGAGGATGTCCTCGGGCAGCGGTGCGAGAGCGCCCGCCTCGTCGAGGGCACCGAGTGCTCCTGCGTCCTGTCCGTAGAAGACGTCCGCCGGGGTCGCGTCGCCCTCTTCGAGGATCTTTGCGGCCTGGGCGTTGGTGTTGCCGGAGTAGTCGACCTCGATACCGCCGCCGATGCGCTCGATCAGGGGGTCGACGAGCTCTTCACCGCGGCCGGAGTACACCACGAGGGCAGACTCAGCGGAGGCGGACTCGGAGGTGGACGTGCCGTCGTCGGACGAGCCGTCCGAGCTGCATGCGACGAGACCGAGGGCGAGGGTTGCGCTGATCGAGAGCAGCGCCAGACGGCGAACGGTGAACACGGTTCTCCTGACCAAAACGGGACATTGAAGACAATTCGATGAAAGTACACCACAAAGGTGAGGCTCAGCTACTTTCCCTCCGGGATTGAACGACCGGCCGCCCGGGCATGCGCGCCCCATGACTTCTCGTGTTCTCGTCACCGGTGCCAGCATCGCCGGTCCCACCGTTGCGTTCTGGCTGGACCGAGCCGGCTTCGAGGTCACCGTCCTCGAACGCTCACCGCAACTGCGACTCGGCGGCCAGAACATCGACGTTCGCGGCTCCGGCCGCGAGGTACTCCGGCGCATGGGCCTGGACGCGACCCTCCTCGCGAACGGCACCACCGAGAAGGGCACCCGATTCGTCGACGACGCAGACGCCACCATCGCGGCCTTCCCGGCCGGCGACGGAACCCATGACGGGCCGACGGCGGAGTTGGAGATTCTGCGGGGCGAGTTCGCGCGGATCCTCGTCGAATCCGCCGGACCACGAACCGAGTATCGCTACGGCGATCGCGTCGTCGGCGTGGTCCAGGATGCCGACGGAGTCGATGTGACATTCGCAACGGGCGCAGCGGAAAGGTTCGACCTCGTTCTCTTCGCCGACGGAATACGTTCCAGCAGCAGGGAACTGGTGTTCTCCGGGGAGGCCGAGACCACACCCGTCGGCCTGTACACCGCCTACGGCGTACTGCCGAAGGGACCGAGCGACGACGGCTGGTGGCGCTGGTACAACGCCCCCGGATCTCGCGTGGCGAATCTACGACCGGACAACCTCGGCACGACGCGATTCAGCCTGTCCTGGGTGTCCGACGACAGCGGCTACGAGGGGGCGTCCACCGAACGCGTCATCGCCGCCCTGCGTTCGACATTCGCCGATGTCGGTTGGGAAGTGCCCCGGATCCTGGACTCGCTGGGACCGGACTCGGAACTGTACGTCGACTACCTGGCGCAGGTGAAGGCCCCGCGCTGGTCCGACGGCAGAATCGGCATGCTCGGCGATGCCGCCTGGTGCGCAACGCCGTTGAGCGGCATGGGAACAACGTTGTCGGTCACCGGCGCGTACGTGCTCGCGGGCGAGCTCGCGCGCGCGAATGATCATCGCGCCGGATTCGAGGCCTTCGAGGCGCGTATGCGTCCGTTCGTCGAGCAGGCGCAGAAACTCCCACCCGGCGTGCCTCGCGTCGCGCATCCGAAGACCTCGGCAGGAGTCGCTGCATTCCGCACCGTACTTCGCCTGGCCGGATCCAAGCCTGTACAGGCCGTGACCAGCAAGTTCCTCGGTCCCGACGCGGCGACGCTAGAGCTGCCGGATTACGAGTTCGACGCAGCCCCACGTGAGCGGTAATTCGACCCCTGCTACGAAGTTCTGCTCACCTACAGTCCGACACGTTCCAGCAGCGCATCGAATGCTTCGCTGGCTTCCTGCTCCGAGCGGCCGGATTCGATGACGCCGTTGTACACCGCCAGCGCCTCCTCCTGGTATTGCTTGTACTTCTCGAGCCACTTCTCGGAGTCGGCGCGCCAATATCCGATGATGTCGAAGTACGCGATGTCGTAGCCCAATTCCTTGCGGAAGTGCTTGCGCACCCGACGCGAGGACGACGCCTCGCCGGCGAACCACACGTAGCCACGTCCCTCGGGCAATGGGTACGCCAGCACCGCGTCGTCGAGAACGCTTGCGCTGTCGCCGTTTCCGGATCCGATACGCCAATCGAACGTCACGTCGGCGGGGGTCTCGAAGGATTGGATGTCGCCGCGCTCGAGCACCTCGACGATCGCGTGCGCACGCGTTCCGGCGGGCAACTGCTCGACGAGACGACCGAGTGCGGGCAACCCGGTCATGTCCGCGACCAACAGCAGCCATTCGACGTCGGCGGGCGGTGAGTACCAGGAGCGCGGGCGGGTGAACAGCACCGTCTGCCCCGGGGCGGCCTGCTGGGCCCAGGTCGATGCGACACCGCCCTCGTGTGCGAAGAAGTCGATGGTCAGCTCACCGCGCTCCTCGTCGAGGCGGCGAATGGTGTAGTTGCGTCCTTCGGGAGCGTCGTCGAGACCGTGGAACCACCAGAGACCGTCGACCTCGGTCATCGGCGGCGGGATCACTTCGCCTGCCCTGGGGAAATAGACTCCGACGCATTCGTCGGGCACCCCGAGCGTGCGGTAGCCGGCGACGTGCTCGCCGCCGAAGGTCACACGCACCATGTGCACCGTGAGTCGTTCCACCGCAACGACGTCGGCGTAGTGGAAGCCACGCGGTTGTTCACTCATCTTCGTCCTCGATACATATCTCGACGTCACTCCTGCGAGAAACCCTCAGGGCCGACTCGGGGCCGTTCTCCCTCAACTTTAAACTAAGCCTTGCCTAGCCTGCGACCGACCACCTTGGGGATCACCAGCGGAGTGTGCGATTCCGGATCGTCGATGATGCGGCACGGCAGCCCGAAGACCGCCTCGACCAGCTCGGCGGTGACGACGTCGGCGGGCGCGCCCTCGGTGACCACTGCGCCGTCCTTCATCGCGATGATGTGGTCGGCGTACCGGCAGGCGTGGTTGAGGTCGTGCAGCACGGCGACGAGAGTGCGGCCGTTCTCGCGGTTCAGAGTGGCCAACAGGTCGAGCAGTTCGATCTGGTGGGCGATGTCGAGAAAGGTGGTCGGTTCGTCCAACAGCAGCAGCGGTGTCTGCTGCGCCAGAACCATTGCCACCCAGACGCGTTGCTGCTGTCCGCCGGACAGTTCGTCCACCGGACGAGCCGACAGCGATGTCACTGCCGTTGCGTTCATGGCCTCGATCACCGCAGCCTCGTCCACCGCCGACCACTGCCGGATCAACTTCTGATGCGGATAACGGCCCCGCGCAACGAGATCGGCCACCGAGATCCCGTCGGGCGCGATGGAGGTCTGCGGAAGCAGGCCGAGGCGTCGGGCAACTTCTTTCGCGGGATACGACGAGATCGCCTTCCCGTCCAGCAGAACGGTTCCGTGCGTCGGCTTCAGCAGCCGCGAGAGCGCCCGCAGCAGAGTCGACTTACCACAGGCATTCGGTCCCACGACGACGGTGAACTTGCCGTCGGGAATCTCGACGGTCAGGTTCTCGCTGATGACGTTGCTGTCGTATCCGACCGTGATCTCGTCGGTGTGCAATCGAGGCTTCGTCACTGCTTCCTGCCTTCCCGCGCCAACAACCACACGAAGTATGCGCCGCCGACCGATACGGTCACCACACCCACCGGCAGCTGGGTGGGAGCGAACACGCGCTGCGCGACAACGTCGCTCACGACCAGCAGCAGCGCTCCCATGCACGCGGCAGGCATCAGCGCCACCGACGAGGTGCCGGTGAGGCGGCGAGCCAACTGCGGCGCGGCGAGCGCGATGAAGGAGATGGGTCCCGCGGCCGCGGTGACCATCGCGATCAACGCGACACCCAGAAACACCAGCATCAGACGGGTCGGCTCGGCGCGCACGCCGAGCGCCCTCGCCGCGTCGTCCCCCATCTCCAGCATCGGCAGCCGACGCGAGAGCACCGCCGAGCACGACGCGATGACGACCGACACTGCCAGTACAGGCCCTACCTGCGACCACCCCAGCCCGTTCAGGGTGCCCGCACCCCACACGGCGGCCGCGATGGCGTCGTCCAGATCGGCCCTGATCACCAGCCAGGTGTTGACGGAGGCCAGCACGGCGCTGACCGCGATCCCGACGATGATCAACCGAAAGCCCTGCACCCCGCGCCGGTACGCGAGCAGGTAGACCACGGCGGCCGTTGCGAGTCCGCCGACGAGCGCGCCTGCTCCGGTCCGGTAGTAGCCACCACCGAGAGTGAGGATGACGACGAGCGCGCCGGTGTAGGAACCGGTACCGAACCCGATGATGTCCGGGCTGCCCAACGGATTTCGCGTCAAGGATTGAAAGACCGCGCCCGATACACCGAGGGCGGCACCGAACAGGAAGGCCAGTGCCACTCGGGGAAACCGCCACTCCATCACCACGATCTCGGTCAGGCGTGGCGCATCGCCGAACACTGCGGCGAGCACCTCGTTCGGCGGAATGTAGAGGTCGCCGGTACCGACGGCGACGATGGAGACCACCGCCGTCACGGCAAACAGGGCCGCGCAGACGCCCACCGTTCGGATGCCGATGCGGCCGTCCACTCGATCCCGCACTCGCACGACCCACAACTTTCGGCCGAAATCGATGTTGCCGCCGCGTTGCTCACCGATCACAGTCCGCTCGCCTTCTTCCGGCGAACCAGCACGATCAGCACCGGTGCGCCGACGAACGCGGTGACGATACCGACCTGCAGCTCCCCCGGCCTGATGACGATGCGGCCGACCACGTCCGAGAGCAGCAGCAATCCCGGTGCCGCGAACACCGTGTAGATCAGAATCCAACGCTGGTCCGGTCCGACGATCCAACGCACCATGTGCGGGATCATCAGTCCGACGAATCCGATGGGCCCGGCCGCCGCCGTCGCGGCTCCGGCGAGCAGAGTCACAGCGACGACGCCGACGATTCGCGTCCGAACCACGTTCGCTCCCAGTGACCGGGCCAGATCGTCGCCGAGCGATATCGCATTGAGGGGACGAGCGATCAGGGCCGCCAGAAAGACTCCGAGCGCGATGAACGGGGCAACCTCGGACGCGATGTCCAGGCCTCGACCGGCCAACGACCCCGCGCCCCAGAACCTCATCCTGTCGAAGGCATCCGGATCGAGCAGCAGCATGCCCGAGGTGACGCCGCCCAGTACCGCACCGAGCGCAATTCCGGAGAGCGTCAAGCGAATCGGAGTGGCTCCGGCGCGCCCCAGTGACCCCAGCGCGTACACCACGATCGTTGCGAACACCGCCCCGGCGAACGCGAACCAGATGTACGAGCCGATTCCGGTGAAACCGAACACGCCGACGGCGATCGCGACGAAGAACGCGGCCCCGGCGTTGACGCCGAGAATTCCCGGGTCGGCCAGCGGATTTCGCGTCATCGCCTGAATCAGCGCACCGGCGACCCCGAGGGCGAGTCCGACGAGCAAACCCAGAACCGTACGCGGAAGCCGCAGTTCGCGGACGATCACGGATTCGGTGGATCCGTCGGCGTGTAGCAGCCCGTGCCACACCCGACCGATCGGGATGTACTCGGTGCCCACCGAAATGCTCACCAAGCACAGCGCTGCCAGAACACCCAGGACGACGAACAACCCTGCGGCCCGACGCGCATCGGTGCGAGCGAGACCACCGACTTCGGCCGGAACATCTCGCTGTTCCGGCTCGTCGCCCACGCTCGCACTCACCCGATTCACACCACCGATCGCACCCTCGCGCTCACTGCGGACTTCACGATCTCACCGCTGCGAACAGCGATGTTCGACAGCAACGACGAGGTCAGACCGTGCGTGTGCTCGGTACCGCCCTGCAGGTAGATCGAACCCGCACTCGGTTCGCGCGTCACGAGTCGGTAGTCCCGCGTCACGCGAGGACCGCGGGAGTCGTATTCGACGGCGTCGAACAGCGGACCGAGGATCTCGGGTAGATCGAGGGACGTGAAGCCGGTGGCATAGACGACAGCGTCGCACAGTATGTCCTCGGCCAGACCCGTCGGGCCGTGCTCGACGGCGACCCGGACGCCGGACGGCTCCTCGACGGCGTCGACCACTCGAGATGCTCCGTGCACGAACAGCCTGCGCTGCCCGCTGACCCGCTCCGCGTACTCGCGCGAGTACAGCTCCTCGATCAGGGGCAGGTCGACGGCGGAGTAGTTGGTACCGCGGTGATACTGCAGCAGCTGCTCGCGCAGCGTGTGGGACGACGAATAGAAGTCGTCGACGGCCGTCGGATCGAAGATGCGATTGGCATAGGGGCTGTCGTCGGCGGGGCTGTACCCGTACTTGCGGAGCACCGCGTGCACGGAGGAATCGCCGTACGACGAGTGCAGGTAGTCCACCACCTCGGCCGCGCTCTGCCCGGCACCGACGACGACGAACGTGCGATGCGTCCGCGACGGCAGGCGGTCCAGGTGCCCGAGGAGATCGTGGTTGTGGAACTGCCGCGCCGACGCCGTCACCCCGTCCGGCAGGGTGGCCGTCAAACCGCCGGCGAGCACGATGTTGCGACCCCGCACGGTCCCGGTTCGTCGTCCCTCGGTTCGGACGCCGTAACCGTCACCGGTGTCGACGACGTCCACTGCCCGGGTGCCGTAGTGCACCGTCGCGTCGACCTTTCCGGCGGCCCACGTCAGGTAGTCGTGGAATTCGAGCCTGCTGGGGAAGAACGTCTGCAGGTTGATGAAGTGATTGAGTCGACCGTGCTCCGACAGGTACGCCAGAAAGGTGTACTCGCTGCCTGCGTTGCGCTGGGTCGCCAGGTCCTTGAGAAACGAGATCTGCATCGTCGTCCCCGGCAACAACATGCCGGGGTGCCAGGCGAACTCGTCCTTGGACTCGACGAAGCAGGCCGTCAACCGTTCTGTGGGAGCGCAGGTTCGGTTGTGCTCCTCGATCGCGATGGCCAGTCCCAGATTGGAGGGCCCGAATCCGACGCCGACGATGTCGTAGTTCTCGTGCGACGTCATCGAACGCTCGCCCCCGACATCTGATCGACGGCACCCGGAACCGGCTCGGACGGGTCGACTCCGAGAGCGACGATCTCGTTGGCAGAATCGACGTGCACCACCGACGGGGTGTGCGAGGACAGCTCGGAGTCTTCCACCTGTCGGAACGACATGATGATCACCAGATCACCTGGAGACACCAGATGCGCTGCTGCGCCGTTGATTCCGATGACACCGGAACCGGGGTGCCCTTCGATCACATACGTCACCAGGCGCGCTCCGTTGGTGATGTCGACGACGTGAACCTGTTCGCCCTCGATCAGGTCGGCGGCGTGCATCAAAGTGGAGTCGATGGTGATCGAACCGACGTAGTGCAGGTCGGCGTGAGTGACAGTGGCGCGGTGGATCTTTCCACCCAACATGGTGCGATGCATCAGGCGTCTTCCTCCTTCTTACGGACGAGATACGGGGCGACGCTGCCGAGTTTCTCGCAGGTTTCGTCGAATTCACGATCGGGAGTCGACTGGCCGACGATGCCGGCACCGGCACGCAGCCATGCCGATCCGCGCTGTTCGTACACAGCTCGAAGCACCAGCGCCGCTTCGAGTTCCCCCGCGGACGACGCCTTCACGACGGCCCCGGAGTACAGGCCGCGAGGCGGGTCGTCGAGCCGCCCTATCGCCTCGATGGCCTCACGTTTGGGAATGCCCGATGCCGTGACGGCCGGGAACAGTGCCCCGAAAGCGTCCCAGCAGGACAGGTCGTCACGCAGACGTGCCCGCACGGTCGACGCGAGGTGCTGGACGCTTCCGCGCTCTCGCACACTCATGAAGTCCGACACGGCGGTCGACCCGGGTCGTGCGATCGATTCCAGCTCCTCGAACGAGGTACGAACGGACACAGCGTGTTCGGTGATCTCCTTGGGATCCTGCTCGAGATCGGATTTCGCTGCGGAGTCGGCATCGGAACCCAAGCCGAAGGCCCGCGTGCCTGCCAACGGTTCGGTGGTGACCACACCACGTGCGTCGACGGACGCAACCAGCTCCGGGCTGAAACCCGAGGCACGTAGGTCACCGAGGTGCAAAAGGAACGAGCGAGCCGGAGTGTTCGCTGCTCGCCCCGCCCGGTAGGTACCGGGCATGTCCAGATCGAACGGAATACGCACCGTGCGAGAGAGAATGACCTTGGCGTACTCACCTCGGTGAATCTCTGCAACAGCTTGCGCCACCCGACCGCGATAGTCGTCGAGGTCGCCGCCGACATCGAGCGGGTGGACCGTCGGTGGCTCGTCGACGGAGGCGGCGGTGAGTACGGCGAACACCGCGGCGCGGTCCTCCTCGGTCCCGGTGACCTCGATATCGTCGCAGTCATGTCCGAATCGGACCTCGACTCGCGGCACGACCAAATGGGCGAGCACCTCGTCGGACTCGGACTCGGCGACGGCGTCGTGCAGGTGGGCTGCGAACCCGAATCCGACGTAGCCGTACGCATTCCAGGATTCGCGAGTGAGACCGTCGCAGGCCTCACGCAACGCCGCCGCCGGGTTGCCGGACCACCGACGCACCGTCGGTGCCCCGCTCCCCCACGTTGTCGTGACGACATCCGGTTGCAGGACGATGCGAGCGACCACGCCACCCGCGAACACCCAGCGTCCTCTGTCCTCGTACACGACGTACTCGTCGAACAAGCCGGACTCGGCCAACGTGACCACCGTCTGCAACCCGCGCTGCAGGATGGTCGTATCGGCCGTGCCCGACGCCGTTTCTTCGACAACGGTCATGTGTATGTGCACTCCTGACGGTGAATCGGTCCGAGACCGCGCATCGCGCGCAACCGACATGCCGAGAGCATCGCCGCGCGCCTTCAGTAGGCAACGCTAACCTAACTAGGCCTCGCGCACAACGGCTTCGGACGCACGCCGCAGGTCGAGTACGGCGATGCCCCAACCGACCAGTCGAGACGCGGTCACCGTCAGTCCCGCCGCGGCTGCCACCGAGTCGAACTCGGCTCTGGTTCGCACTCCGCTGCCGTGCATGCACAGCATCAGCAGATCGAACTCGGCCTGGTCCTCGTTGATCGACTGCTCGTCCGACAGCCGTTCCACCACAATCAGTTTGCCGCTCTCGGAGACGCCCGATGCGGCACTCGCCAGCAGCAACGCCAGATCGTCGTCGCGGTAGTGCCCGGTGACCTCGAGCAACAGATACGCGTCGAATCCACCGGCCGGGGTCGTACGCGGTTCGGACACGACGCTCTGAGCGCACTCGGTCACGCGCGCCGGAAGTTCCGGCCTCGTCTGCAGATCACGTCGGACGAGGTCGAGCTCGCTCGGCAATCCGAGAACGGTTGCCGATATCGCGTCGTGGGCCGTCAGGATCGAGCCGAGCACCACACCGGAGGCCGCACCGGTCACCGCCAGCGTCGACACGTCGTCGAACGAATAGTCCTGCACGAGGGCCGGACCGAGGAACGCAGCCTCGTCGGCGATGTGGTTGTGATGCAGTTCGGTCAGCCGGGACGAACCTGCGAGGTCCTCACTCAACGTCCTGCCGGTGAGCAGGCTGGCGCTGGCACCGCCGGTGCGCAGGCTCTCCACGAGGCCGGTGATCGACAGTTCCACTCGCGCCTCGATTCCCTCGAGATCCAGCCAATGCGAGATCCAGTCGTCACCGAGCATGGCCTCACCGATATCGGCGAGGACCACACCGCCGTCCGAGTCCTCGCCGAGCACGTCGACGGCCCGCAGATAGCGGACGAATTTTGCCAAGGCTCGCACGTCGGTGCCGGTGACCGTCGCCAGCTCACCAACGGTGCGTACGCCGCGCGAGACATGCAGCGGGATGCGCAAGGTGTTGGCCGCTCTGATTGCGAAGGGCGAGAACAACTCCGCACGTTCGGCGAGCCTGTCGAACGGCTCGGATTCGCGGGCGGTCAGATCGGGAACTTCCGGATCGTCCGTGCGAGTGAGAACCTCTGCGCGACGCCAGTATCCGGTGACCTCGACCATTTCGGGCGGTAGGGCGCGATCCTCCCGCAGGTATCGCCTGATGCCCTTGAGGGCTGTGGATTCGCCTGCGACCCAGGCGAACACGGTTCCGTCCCACCAGGGCGCTCTGCGCACGGCCGTTTCGAGCAGATCCCCGGTGCCTGCAACTGCGCCGTCGCGGTGGAGCCAGGTGATCTCGGCGTCGGCGGCCGTCGGCAGCGGTAGTTCTCGCTCGGCGTCGGCCACCTCGACGAACACCCGGATTCGCTCCCCAGCCGCGGCCTCGTCGAGATAGCGAGCAACGGCAGGCAACGCTGTCTCGTCGCCGACGAGCAACACCCAATCCACCTCGGCGGGTGCATGACCCGACCGCACCGGACCGAGCAGCGGGATGGAGTCACCCACCGAGCAGCGACGCCCCCACGTCGATGCAATTCCGGTGTCGTGGGTGACGAAATCGAGCGTCAGTTCCGCACTGTCGGTATCGACGCTGCGCACGGTGTAGTTGCGAGTAACCGGCCGCGGGTCGCGCGGCCACTCCACCGTGCGCTCGTGCTGGACGGGCAGCGCCATCGTGCCCATGTCGTCGAGAGGAAAGAACAGGCGAACGAAATCGTCGAATCCCTCACTGCGCAGCGCCGGGAACTCGAATCCGTCACGCGTGAACTCACGCAGCTGCGGCCCACCCAACACGATCCTGCGCATTCCAGGACCGAGTTGCCGCGTGTCGATCACGGTGGCCGTACGGATGACTTCGGGAAAGACGACCTGAAGTCGGTGGGACCTTGCCACGGTGAAACACGCTCCTTCTCGGATGAATGCACGTCTGCGGTGCGTCGGGTGGGCCTGCGCTCGGATCAGCCCTGGACGTTCTCGGCGGCGGTGTTCAGCGCCGATGCCACGTCATCGAGGATGTACGGAATGGTGAGCACCGTCAGGCCGCCGAACGCGAAGTTCTTGTCTGCACTGAGGTTCTCGGTCGATGCAGTGCGCCCCTGCGCCAGCACGGGCTGCGAGGCCACGGCCGGTTCGACGAGGAAGGCACCCAGCGATTCCTTGTCGTAGGCGACGACGAACAACACATCCGACTTCAGCAGCGAGGCCTGCTCGAGGCTGAGCTCGAAGTACACGGCATCGGGATCCTCGACCGGGTCGGCCTCCTGGATAGTGGGCTCGTTGACCAGACCGAGCTGTTCGAGGAACTCGACGCGCACGTCGTCGTCCTTGCTGACGGCGAACGTGCCGGGCGCGTTGGGCAGCGCGATGGTGACCGTCTTACCCTTCAGCGCCGGATATTTCGCAGCCGCGTCGGCGATGGAACCCTCGACTCCGGACACCAGATCGGCGGCCTCCTTCTCCTTGCCCAGGGCCTTGCCCGCGATGGTCAGCTGGTCCTCCCACGAGGTGGTCCACTGCTCGTCCGGGTACGCGACGACCGGCGCGATGTCGGAGAGCTGGTCGAACTCCTCCTGGGTCAGTCCCGAGTACGGGGCGAAGATGAGATCGGGGGCGGCGGCGGCGAACTGCTCGACCGGGACCGCGCCGGTTCCGTCACCGGAGAGCAGCGTGGGTGTTTCGCCGCCCAGGTCGGCGAGCGCCTTCGCGTCCCACTGCAGAATGCCGCGGTCGTCCGCTCCGTACTGAGCGCCGTCGAAGGTCGGCATGGCGACGGGCACGACACCGAGGGCGAGAATGGCGTCCTGGTTGGACCAACCCCAGGTGGCGATCCGCTCGGGTGCCTCGGGGATCGTCGCGGATCCGAGTGCGGAATCGATGGTGACCGGGAATGCCGATTCCTGCGCAGCAGTCGTGGATTCGGCTGTGGGTGCCTCGTCGGTACTACCGCTGCACCCGGCGGCGAGGGCGATGGTCAGCCCTCCGGCGAGCGCGATCGACGCGGCGCTCCTCATCCACTTCGTACGAACCTTCATCGTTGCTCGGTACCTCTCGACTCGACCACGCGCTTCGGCGTCCAACACCCGACCGGGTGAGGCGACTGACAAGGTAACACTTATGAGGTAACCCTTGCCTCACTAGGAGCATCAGCAGTGAGTATTCGGCACGTGGCCGACAACGCGTCGTGCCACAGCCCTGCGAGTTCCTCGACACCGGACAGCACCCCCTCCGGCCAGCTCATCGTCACACCCAGCACGGACGAGCCACGGAGGTCGTGGATGTAACTGTCCACGATCAACGCGTAGCCGCAGGGGGTGTTCACCCCGGGGGTCGAGTCGAGGCTGCTGCGCAGCCGACTGGCACCGAACGGCCCGTCGGTTGTCGCGTCGAAACGACCTAGGTAGTTGAATTCGATGTCTGCACCGGGTGTTCCGCGCAGAGTCTCGCCGGCGTCGCCGCCCATCCACCGCAACAGTCCATAGGTCGATCCATCTCCCGGCACCGAGTCCCTGGACGCCTTGGCGGCGGTTGTCAGTTCACGCAGAACGGACTCTGCCGCAGGGAGATTCCCCTCGTGCGCGGTCAAGGTGCGGTGATCCCGAGGCTTCGCGGTCAGACGGAGCGGGAACACCGCAGTGAGCCATCCGACCACGGCCGAGCCGTCCACTCGGTCGGAGGCCACTCCCGAGCGTCCGTGACCTTCGACATCGACGACGAACGACTGCGGGTCCACCGCATCGGGATTCGTCCAGTGTGCCGCTGCCGCAGCGAAAGTCGCCAACAGCAGGTGTTCGACGGAGACTCCGAGGTGAGTACGAGCCGCCGATATCAGCCCTGCACTCTCGTCCTCCGACAGGGCGAAGAGAGTGGTACGCACGCGGGCACCGGTGTCGATCGACGGGTCGAGTGGCCGCGTCGACGGAATCTGCGCCGCTCCGTCACCGATGCTCGCCCAGTAGTCGAGATCGGCGAGCACCTCGGGCGAGTCTGCGAGACTGCGCATCTCGTACGCCCACTGCCGCATCGACGGACCGACGGGGTTTCGCTCGACGGCGGCCTGCGTCCAGCAACCGACCAGATCGGGCAACAGTATCCGCCAACTCACTCCGTCGACCACGAGGTGATGCAGCGTGATCAGCAGCTCTCCCGACGACGCGGGATCGCGTCCGTGCCGCAGCCACACGACATCGACCATCCTCGCCGCGGCCGGATTCAACCGCGCACGTGCAGAACGTGATTCGGCAGCGACCCGATCCGCCGGCTCGGACTCGGTCGTTCCGTCGCAATCCTCGATGCGAATCCACTCGGTCACATCGGCGGTGCCGTCCGGCAACACCGTGAAGCCGGACTCCGAACCCGGGCTCCGCTGGAATCGAGAATGCAGAATCGGATGCCGAGCAACGAGGCGGACGAGGAGCTGCGTCAGCGAGTCCTCGGTGAGCGACGCCGGAGCATCGAGCAACACCGCCTGCGAGATCTCGTCGATGGGCCCGTCGAGTGCGTCCATCCACCGGACGATCGGTGTCAGCGGAACGTCCCCGTAGGGGCCGACAGCAGGGGTTGCGTTCGACGGTTCGCTCGACTCGAGCTGACCTGCAATGGTTTCCGGCGTGCGGAGCGACACGATGTGCCGCGGTGACACCCCGACGCCGGCCGATCGGAGCCTCGCGGACAGCTCCATCGCCATGATGCTGTCGCCGCCCAGATCGAAGAAATCGTCGTCGGCACCGACCTGGGGCAGGTGCAACACCTCGGCCACGGCAGCGCAGATCCGCCGCTCGGCATCGGTACGTGGAGCACGCCCGGTCCGTATCGAGAACACGGGCTCGGGCAACGCGGAGGCATCGACCTTGCCGTTCGGCAACAGCGGAAAAGCATCGAGCACGGTCAGTGACGCCGGCACCATGTACGACGGCAGCAGAGCCCGCAACCGGGCACGGGCAAGATTCGTGTCGAGCTCGCGATCCGACGCCGCAACCAGATACCCGGCGAGCGTGGCGTTCCCGGTATCGGCACCTCGGACCACCACTCGCGCGTCGGCGACTGCGTCGAGGTCGCGCAATCGAGCCTCGACCTCCCCCACCTCCACTCGGTGGCCACGAATCTTGACCTGATCGTCCGAGCGGCCGCCGTATCGCAGCGCAGCGTTCTCGGTCCACGCCACGAGATCTCCGGTCCGGTACAACCGCGTGCCGTCCGCAGCGAAGGGATCGGCAACGAAGCGGTGAGCCGTACGCCCCGGTGCGTGCCGGTAGCCCCGCGCGACTCCGGGACCGGCCAGGTAGAGCTCGCCGAGCACGCCGGGCGGGACCAGCCGCAGATTGCGGTCCAGCACATATGCCCGCATGTTGGTCACCGGCCTACCGATCACCGGCTCGCTCACCAGTTCGGTGGAGGTGTACACCGCATCCACCGTCGCCTCGGTCGGGCCGTAGAAGTTGTAGGCCACCAGGGTTTCACTGGTGCGCAGTCGATTCCACAAGTCCGCAGATACCGCTTCTCCGCCGACCCCGACCGTGGACAGCGTGTCGATCGATCCCACTCGCATCATCTGCTCGAGCAACGACGGCACGACCTCGACGAAGTCCGCCGACAGCTCCGTCAGCCGGGCTGCCAGTTCCACCGGGTCGAGGACGGTCCCCGGATCGATCAGATGAAGTGTGTGACCGCCGAACAGCCACAGCTGCGGTTGCCAGGACGCGTCGAAGGCCATCGACCACGCGTGCGCAACGTTCAGTGTGGGCCTGCCCGCGCGAGCGATCGCCGGAGTGTGCACGTTCTCGCGGTGCGAGTGGTACAGATTGGCCAGGCCTCGATGCGAGACCAGAACGCCCTTGGGCACACCCGTCGTACCGGAGGTGTAGATCGTGTACACCGGATGATCGGGATGCAACGATGCCCGACGCTCCGCATCGGTCACGGCGACGGAATCCGTGGACGACGGCTGCAGCGCCGCAACGGAATCCGTGGTCACCGTAACCACCGGCTGTGCTTCGTCGAGGATCTGGCGAGTACGCTCGACCGGCCAGTTCGGATCCATCGGCAGGTAGGCAGCCCCCGACTTCATCACGCCGAGGATCGCTGCCATCGTCGTCGCCGTGCGCGGGGCCTCGACGGCCACGATGTCCTCGGCGCCGATTCCGGATCCGATGAGCGATCGTGCAATTCGATTGGACACGCGATCCAACTCCGCGAACGTCCACACCGTGGTGTCGTCCTGAACAGCGATCGAATCGGGCTGCTGCGCAACACGATCGGTGAACAAGTCGACCATTGTTCCGTCAGGGTAGGCGCGCTCGATGCCGGCGCACTCCGAGGTCAGCCGAGCCGCCGTCGACTCGTCCACGAGGGACACCGACGCGATGGGCGGGTCGCCCGGCTCGGCGAACGTTCGAAGCACTGCCGTCATGGCCGGCGCCACCGCATGTGCGCGCTCCGCCGACACGGCGTCGCTGCGGTATTCGAGCACCAGCCGCAGTCTTTCGCCGGGGAACACCGTCAACGTCAGTGGGTAATGAGTCACCGTATGGAACCGGGCGACCGAGACCGAGAAGTCCTCCGAGTCGATACCGTTCGTTTCGGCGGTGGCGAAGTTCTCGAACACCACGAGGGTGTCGAACAGTGTCCCCCGGCCGACTGCCTTCTGGATGTCCGACAGGCCGACGTGATGATGCGCGGCAACGGCGATGGAGAACTCGCGCAGGCCCGCGAGAATCGACGACAGGGTGGCATCGCGACCGACCGCGGCGCGCACCGGGATGGTGTTGATGAACAACCCGACCATGTCCCCGACACGGTCCAGGTCCGTCGGGCGGCCGGATACCGTCGACCCGAACACGACCGATTCGCTGTCGGTGAAGGACGACAGAACCACGGCCCATGCCGCATTGATCAGCTCGCTCGCCGTCACCGATCGCCGACGGGCGGAGTCGGTGAGGCGAGCAGTGTCGTCGGCATCCCAGCCGATCTCGATCTCCCGAACCTCGGACCGGTCGTTCGAGGTCAGCGGTGCGGACGGCGCGATGGTCGTGGGAGCGACGTCCGGGCCGAGCGCCTCGCGCCATACATCGATCGACGAGTCGTCCCGACGCGACAGCCACTGCAGGTAGTCGTCGAACGGAGCCGGAGCCGGTAGATCTCGGCCTCGGTACAGCATGAACAACTCGGTGCCGACGGTCCCCATGGACCACCCGTCGACGAGCAGATGGTGCACGGTCAGCACCACACGGTGCAGCTGTTCTCCGCAGTCCAGCACGAGAACTCGCACGAGCGGATCGTGCTCGATATCGAAGGTACGGCGATCCTCGAGCACCGATGCGCGCGCCGAGTACGAATCCGGATCGTCCACCGCGTGCCTGACGACCTGCACCCGACCCGCATCACGGACGGCGACGGTGGTCCCCGTACTCAGCGTGAGAAAGCGTGAGCGCAGAGCAGGATGACGATCGAACAGCGCGTCCAGCGCGGCGTCGAGTCGATCGGTGCGTAGCTCGCCGCGCACCTCGAACTCGGTGGCGATGACGTAGATCTCCGCGACGCCGTCCCCGGCGGCAACGGACTGGAATGCCAGACCCTGCTGCAGCGGAGTCGCCGGACGTGCGAGATCGGCGTCGACACCGAGTCGGCTCAGTTCGGCCAGATCGTCTGCATCGAGCAACGGGGTAGTGCTGTCGGGTTCCGCTGCGCCGACGGCACATTCGGCCTGTCGGGCTCGTCGGACGAGTCCGGAGACGGTACGGCATTCGAAAACGTCCGCCGTGGTGATGGCCAACCCGGCTCCCCGCGCGTGATACACGAGCGTGATGGCGGTGATGCTGTCGCCGCCGAGTGCGAAGAAGTCGTCGTCGACGCCGATGGACTCGGCACCCGCACGAGTGGCGTCGACGAAAAGGCCGACGAGGCAACGCTCGTCGTCGGTGGCAGCTGCACGTGAGCGGCTGGGTTCGCTGTCCGGAATTCCTCTCTGTACCAGAGCGATCCGGTCCGTCTTGCCGTTGGGAGTGTTCGGCAGTCGGTCGAGCGGCACCCAGAACGTCGGCACCAGGTAGTCGGGTACACGGGCGCGCAGAGCGTCGCGTACTGCCGCGGTATCGACACTCTCGGGGGTCAGGTAAGCAACGAGCACGGTCGCGCCTGCGCTGTCCGTCACCGCCACCACCGCGCATTCGTTCACGGATTCGCTGTCGGCCGTGAGGTTCTCGACCTCACCGAGCTCGACGCGATGTCCCCGGACCTTGACCTGCCTGTCGTCGCGTCCCAGGAATTCCAGCGCTCCGTCGTCGACGATGCGGGCGCGGTCACCGGTGCGATACATTCGCCCACCGTCGACGCGAGGGTCCGCGACGAAGCGAGCCGCGGTGTCCGCAGGCCTGCCGGCGTACCCGCGGGCAAGTTGGGCTCCCGAGACGTAGATGTCGCCGCCGACGCCCGTCCGTACCGGGAGCAAGCGGCCGTCGAGCAACCCGAGGACCGTGTTGTTCACTGCCGTTCCGATGACCGTCGGATCACCTGCGACGCGATGCACCGCGACGTCCCCGGCCACCTCGGACGAGCCGTAGGAGTTGTGTACCGAGGCGTGGGGCGTGGCGTGTCCGATGGCGTCGATCGTGCTGCTGGTCAACGGCTCTCCGCTGAGTATCCAACCGGTCAGCGAACGGCATTCCGGCGTCGAGGTGGTTGCCAATGCCGCAGCGAGTGACCCCACGGCGGTGATCTGCTCGGCACCGGATCGATCGAGGAGCGCAGCCAACGCGCCCGCGTCGGCGTACTCGTGGTCCTGCGCCAACACCACTCGTTGACCCGCGAGGATTCCGGTGAGCAGTTCCGTGGCCCCGTCGATGAACGACAGCGAGCTCTTGGCAATCCGACTCGTGGGTCCGCCCCATCGCTCGGTCGCCCAGTGCAGGCGATTGGCGAGCGCGTTCCTCGAGCCGAGCACACCCTTGGGTGTACCTGTCGAACCCGAGGTGTAGACGAGATATGCCCCGCAGTCGCCCGGAATGCTCAGGGCGAAGGGTTCTTCCACCGCCCCCGTAGCCGAACTCGAACGGGTTCTCGTCGCGGTCTCGAGTTCGGCCAGCGCGGCAGGTGTGGCGTCGTCGACCAACAGGATGTCGTGGCACGAATCCGACAACAGGTGGTCGATACGCTCGCGCGGGTAGCGAATGTCGATGGGAACGAACACCGCACCCACGTCGATGGTCGCCAGCAGCGCGGCCACCATGTCCGTACCCCTGCCGAGGGCGATAGCGACACGGCTCTCGGTCCCGACGCCGTGGGCGCGCAGGAGCGCCGACACCTCGGACACCCGAGTCCGGAGTCGGCCATACGTCGTCTCATTGTCGCCGACCACCAGCGCGATGTCCTCGCTCGACCGCGCGAACCTCTCTGCAAGGGCCGCTTCCAGCGTCGGCACCGACCGGTGTGGCCCGATGCTGTATCCCTGGCCGTCCGGGGCCGACAAGAGCTGCGGCACATCGACGTCCGGACGGCTCGTCAGTCGGTCCAGCATCTCGACGAAGGTCTCGGCGCACACCGTGGCCGAACGATGATCGACGGCTGCGTCGTCGTGCAGGACGAATGCCCACAGCGTCGGGTCGGGCCCGACGATCAGAGCCATCGGAAAACTCATGTGCGCGCCCAGTACCGTGACCTCGTCCACGACGGGGTGCTCGACGGCCGCCTCGCTCGCATTCGGGACCGGTGCCGGATAGTTCTGGTACACGACGATGGTGTCGAACAATTCACCGCCACCAATGGTTCCGGCGATGTCGGACAGGCCGAGGAATCGGTGCTCGTCCAGGTCGAGATGGTCTGCCTGTAGGCTGTCGACCACCTCTGCGACCGCCGACGTCGAATCGAACCGAAGCCGCACGGGCACGGTGTTGAGCAGCAGACCGACCATCGCCTCGGCCCCGTCCAGATCGAACGGCCTGATGGAGCTCGCCATTCCGAACGACACGTCGACTGCTCCGGTGCGAGCTGCCAGCATCGACGCCCACGCCACCTGCACCACCACGTTCGTGGTCACTCCGCGGCTCCGCGCGTAGTCGGCGACGCGTCGTCCCAGCCGGTCGTCGATGTCGAGATCGATACGGGAGGATGAATTCGCCTGTGACGGTGCGCCGTCTGCGATCAGGGTCGGAGAATCGAAGCCGTCGAGATACTTCGCCCACCGCGCCAGCGCCGCATCACGATCCTGACCGGCCGTCCAGGCCAGGTAGTCGGAAAAGTCCGGAGCAGGGGGCAGAGCAGCCGACTCCACCGATGTGTAGAGGGCGATCAATTCACGAACGAAGATGGCCTCGGACCATCCGTCCATCAAGGCGTGATGGTAGGTGATCAGTACCCGTGGCGACCGAGGATCGGTGGAGTACGCGAATCGGATCAACGGACCTTCGAAGAACGCGAATCCGGCGGACCTGTCGCGGCCCAGATGATCGTTCCACTCTCCGACGACAGGTGTCGGTTCCGGTGTCGATGCGCGCGGAACCACCCACACCAGGTCGCCGTTACGGCGCTGGCGCAGCTGCGCTTTGATGTTCGGATGACGCTCGAGCAGATGTTCGAGGGCGCGGGTGAGACGGCCGCGATCCACCGGAGCAGACAGGTCGAGCACTGTCTGCGACAGGTACGGGTCCTGTGTCGCCGCAGCAAGACTCGACTGCAGGTACATGCCGGTCTGCAGCGCCGTCAGCGGGAGGACAGCGGCGATCTTGGATTGCGAAGCGGCCGCGGTATCGGTCGTCGTCTCGGTCACTCAGATACTGCTTTCGAATTCGTCGAGCTCGTCCTGGGACAGATCCACGGTGACCGCCGCAGCAGAGACCGCAGGCCGGGCGGAGTCGTCGGTGACGAGCTCCGCACCGAACATCCGCACTGTTCGGTTGCGCATCACCTCACGCGGTGCCAGCGGTATCGAGGCCTTGCGCGCCCGCGATGCCACGGCGAGGGAGGTGATGCTGTCACCGCCGAGGGCGAAGAAATCGTCGTCGATACCCACCCGGCCGACCCCGAGAACCGCCTCGACGATCTCGCACAACATCGTCTCCACCGGTGTTCGCGGCGGCACGAACGTACCGCCGCCCGCGGCGTCGACGGCGGGCAGAGCTCGTACGTCGAGCTTGCCGTTGATCGTCATCGGAACGCGATCCAGAGCGGCGAACAGCGTGGGCACCATGTACTCCGGCAGGACGGCCGCGAGCTCGTCCCGAATGGATCCGAACAACGCGGAATGGTCCTCGCCCGCAGCGGTATCGCGGGGAACCACGTACGCGGCGAGCGCCCGGGTACCCGCGCCGATCTCCACCGCTCGCACCACCGCACCGGCAACCGCGTCGCAGTTCGTCACTGCCCGCTCGACTTCCGCGGTCTCCACGCGATAGCCGCGGATCTTGACCTGGTCGTCGGCACGGCCCAGATAGTCGAACAGGCCATCGGGCCTGATCCGCACCAGATCGCCGGTGCGGTACATCCGCTCGCCCGGCGACCAGGGATCGGCGACGAAACTGGTTGCCGTCTGCGCGTATCGGTGCAGGTAACCGCGGGCCAGACCCACACCCGACAGATGCAGCTCACCGACAGATCCCACGGGGACGGGACGTAGCCACTGATCCAGAACGTACGCGCGGGTTCCGAGGATCGGTGCACCGATCGACGGGGTGTCACTGTCTCGGGTACCTGCACCGAGCGCATTGATCGTGTACTCGGTAGGTCCGTAGAGGTTGTAGCCGACACCGCCGAGCTGCTGCCACAACGAATCGGGCACCGCTTCCCCGCCGAGGAGCACCAGCGGAATCCGATGTCCGTCGTGCTCGTTCAGCAATCCCAGGTCCAGCAGGTGCCCGGCGTACGTGGGCGTCACGTTCACCACGTCGATCAGGTTCTGCTCGCAGTATCGCGCCAATGCTTCACCGTCACGGCGTAATTCCTCGTCGCAGACATGCACCTCGTGGCCTTCGACGAGCCACAGCAGCTCTTCCCACGACATGTCGAAGGAGAACGAAACGGTGTGCGCGATCCGCAGCGTCCGATCCCCGGCCGCGGCGATGGTCGGAACGAAGATCTCGTCTCGGTGGTTGATCTGCATGTTCGTCAGACCCCGGTACGGGGTGACGACGCCTTTGGGCGTGCCGGTCGAGCCCGAGGTGTAGATGACGTAGGCCGGGTGCTCGAGGCGGCCGGGTGTCCCGGGCGCGAACGGCCCCGAGTCGAACTCCAACGGCTCGATGCGTTCCGCCAATTCGGCTGCCACGGCGGGATCGTCGACGATCATCTCGGTGGCGTCGGTCGTCAGTCCTCGGGCCTGCGTCTCGGTGGTCGTCACCAGGATCGCGGGCCGCGCGTCGGCCAACATCAGGTCGAGGCGATCGCTCGGATAGTCGAGTTCGAGGGGCAGATAGGCCGAGCCGGTGCGCAGTACCGCGAACAGCGCCACCACCATCTCCACCGACCGCGGCAGCGCGAGGGCGACGATGCGTTCCGGACCGGCACCTCGGCGCAGGAGTGCCCGTGCGCACGCACCGACGCGCGCGTCCAAGTCTCCGAACGTCACTCGTTCGGCCCCGAACACCAGCGCGGTCGCGTCGGGCACGGATGCGGCCCGGTCGGCGAGCAACTCGGCGATCGTGGAATCTCCCAGGCGCTCGAGCCTGTCGTCGAAACCGTTGTCCACGATGCTCACCGATTCGGTGGCCGGTGCCGGCCACTGCGATATCGGCAGATCGGGCTGCTCGGCAACGGTTTTCAGAGCGTTCTCGAAGGACTCGAGCAGATACCCTGCGCGATCGTCGTCCACCGAGTCGGGCAGGTACGTCACCGACAGGTTCAGCTCGCTACCCGGGTCGACGGCAATCGACACCGGGAACTCCGAGCCGTCGACGGTCGAGACGTGTCGTACCCGATGCTCCGACGGAGCACCGGTGCCGACTGCAGGACCGGCCGCGTTGCGCAGCACCAGCAGGGTGTCGAACAGCGCACCGGCACCGATCGCCTTCTGAATTCCGCCGAGACCGAGGGTGTCGTGTGCCATCAGATCCAGGCGCTGATCCTGCACTCGCGCAGCGATGCTCGCGACGGTGTCGGATCCGCCTGCCGTGACCCGGAGGGGAACGGTACTGATGAACGCGCCGATGGCATGCTCCGAGCCCGGCACCTCCATCGGGCGCCCGGCAACGGCGGTACCGAACACCACGTCGGACCGACCGGATATGCGCATGAGCACGCCGGCCCACACGGCCGCCAACACGGTGAAGAGCGTCGACCCGGATTCGCGCGCAATCGAATCCAGTCGTCCGGAGACCGCCTGCGACAGTCTCCGTTCGACGCGTCGAGGAGCCTCGTCGCCGCCCTGACCCGATTCGGCCACCAGCGTGGGCGTGTCGACATCGCCGAACCAGCGCTGCCATGCCCGCTCGGACTCGACCCGGTCGCGAGAGGCCAACCAGCGCAGATACTCCCGGTAGCCGTGATCGAGGTTCGGGCTCGCGCCGTCGTACTGTTCCAGGACACGCGAGACCAACAACGCCGAGGACCCGCCGTCGAAACACCCGAACCAATAGGTCGTCAACAGGTGATCGACACCGTCGGGAAAGTGCACGAGCGTGACCCGGAACAGTGGCGGCGCAGCGATGTCGAACGACCGCTGCCGGTCGTCGGCGAGTATCCGGTTCCACTCTTGGTCGATCTCGCTCGCCGAGCAGCTACCGAGGTCCACCACCGTCAACGGTGCCTGCACCGTCGACAGAACCACTTGCACCGGCATGCCGCCGTCGGGAGTGACGAATGCCGTGCGCAGCGCCGCAGTGGAGTCGACCACCGACTGCAGAGCACGACGAACCCTGTCGCCGTCCAGAACCCGGTTCACCTCGACCACGGTACGAACGGTGTAGAGCTCGGTGGCGTCCGCATCCACGCCGACCTGATAGACCAGCCCGAGCTGCAGCGCAGACAACGGCCATACATCTTCGACGGAGCCGAATCGTGCTTTCAGCGAACCGAATTCGGTCGATTCGAGGTCGGCGAGAGGACCGCGCTCGATCTCGGCGGTCTCGCCACCTCGGGCGCGCCGGAGCCGATCCGCCAGCAACCGGCGCTTGATGTCGTCGAGATCGGTCGCCTTCATCGAGTCGCCTGCCGTTCGGAGGATTGCGTGACGAGCAAGGACTTGTCCACTTTGCCGATTGCCGTCACGGGCAGCGACGGTCGGGTCACCACACGGTCGGGCAGCTTGAACCCCGAGCAGCCTGCGGCCGTGAGGAATGCTCGCACCTCGGCGACGGTCGGAGCGCTGTCGTTTCCAGCGCCGTCGTTCCGAGCACTGTCGTTCGGCACGATCACGGCGCAGATGCTCTCTCCCACATCGGGATCGGGTACTCCGATCACCGCAGCTCGGGCAACTCCGGGATGGGTGAGCAGGAGATCCTCGAGCTCGTCGGCCGCGACGTTCTCCCCGTTGCGGGTGATGACGTCCTTGATCCGGCCGGTGACGACCAGGTGACCGGAAGGCAATCGTCGAACCTGATCTCCGCTGCGGTAGAAACCGTCGGGGGTGATGGCCGTCGTATTGTGCTCTGCCGCAGCGTAGTAGCCGTTGATGGTGTACGGGCCGCGGGTGAGCAGCTCGCCCGTCTGCCCTGCCGGGACGTCGTGACCGTCGGCGTCGACGATCCGGATCTCGTCGTGCTCGCACAGGGGACGTCCCTGGGTGCCGATCACCAGCTCCGGTGCGTCGTCGGTCCGTGTGTAGTTCAAGAGCCCCTCGGCCATCCCGAACACCTGCTGCAACCGGCACCCGAGCGACGGTTCGACGATCTTGGCGATCTCGGGTGTCAGCTTCGCTCCCCCGACCTGCAACAAGCGCAGGCTGGACAGGTCCGCCTCTTCCCAGTCCGTCGCCTCGCACCACAGATGTGTCAACGTCGGAACCACCGCGGTGACCGTGACCCGATGCCGCTCGATCACCGCGAACACCTGATCGGGACTGGGGGTACGGGAGAACACCACTGTTGCTCCGACCCCGAGAGCACCGAGCAGACCAGGACAGGCCAGCGGAAAGTTGTGCGCGGCAGGCAGAACCGCGAGGTACACGTCCTCGGCCGTCAGCTCACAGACCTGCGCGCTGGCCCGTGCGTTGTACTCGTAGTCGTTGTGGGTACGCGGAATCAACTTCGGCAGACCCGTCGTTCCGCCGGATACCAACAGCACCGCGATATCCGCAGGGGACGCGCGCGGAAAATCCCGTGGCGTACCGACGACCTCGGACAACGGACTGTGCGAGCCGCACGATCCATCGACGAAGACGTCCCGAATGCTCGGTACCGCCGCCACTGTCTCGTCGGCGAGCGCACGGTAGTCGAACTGTCCGTCCCGGTCGGCGATCACGTACGCCACGGCCTTCGATGTGGCTGCCAGATGGATGATTTCGCGTCGGCGATGTGCGGGGAGAGTCAGTACCGGGACCGCGCCGCACTCGAGCAACGCCAGCAGTACGACCGCGAACGACACCGAATTGGGTAGTTGCACCACCACTCGATCCCCCGGCCTGATGCCGCGGTCGGCAAACCCTGCTGCGGTCGTTCGTACTCGCGAATACAGCTCGTCGTACGTCAGCTCCTCGGATTCGTCCACTACCGCGCGTCCGGAGCCGAAGCGGTGCACCCACGAGGTGAACACGTCGGGAAGTGTTGTCTCGCGCCAGAGTCCGGCGTCGAGGTACGTTCGGGCGCGGCCCCGGTCGAACGGTACGAAGTCAGCGTTGTGCTCGATGACTGGGTGCACTGTGGATTCCCGATCGTGAAAGGAGTGGGTGGGCATGTCGATTCAGGGGGTGTGCTGGTGGTCGAGTGCGGCCAGCAGTTGGTCCTCCGTCATGGATTCGATCGATACGTAGATCTCTGCGGTCGCCTCCAGCAGTTCGGCGTCACCTTCGGCTGCGATCATCGACTCCGCCAGACCCGACACGGTCGGCGCGGAGAACAGCATCCTCACCGTGACGGAGGTGATGTCGAAAGCCGCGCGGATTCGAGCGACGATGGTGGTCGCGAGCACGGAGTCGCCGCCCAGCGCGAACAGGGTGTCGGTGACTCCCACCTCCTCGGCACCGAGCACGCTCTGCCAGATCAGGGCGAGTGCACCCTCGAGTCGAGTTCGAGGCGCGACACGAGCCCTGACCCGCTCGGTATCACCTGCCGCCCGGCACAGTCGGACGATTTCCGCCGAATCGATCTTCCCGTTGACGGTCAGCGGCAGGGCCCGCAGTGCCACCATCCGGTCCGGCACCATGTGGGCAGGCAAACGGTCGGCAACCCTGGCGGTGATGCCCGCGACGGTCTCGTCGGAATCCGCGTCGGAATCGCCGAGCACCACCGCTGCCATCACCACCGCAGCGCCCGAGCGATCGACAACTGCCGCGGCGGCGGCTACGTCGGGATCGCCGACCAGGACCGACTCGATCTCTCCCAGCTCGATGCGAAACCCGTTGATCTTGATCTGATTGTCGACGCGGCCGATGAATTCCACCATCGAGTCCGTGCCGTAGCGAACCAGATCGCCGGTGCGGTACCAGCGATATCCCTCGACCTCGACGAAGCGTTCGCTCGTGCGCTCGGGGTCGTCCAGGTAACCGTCGGCCAATCCTGTTCCTGCCACCCACAGCTCGCCGGGCACCCAGTCCGGCACCGGATACCCGCGCGCATCGACGACCCGCAACGCCATCGAACGCAGCGGCAGTCCGAACGGCACCGTACGCCAGTGCGGATCGACCTCGACGACCTCGCAGATGCTGTTGTGGATGGCCGTTTCGGTTGCGCCGCCGAGTCCGGCGAATCGGCATTCCGGAACGGCTGCCCTCAGTCGGCGGTAGAGATCGACACCGACCTTGTCGCCGCCGAGCATGACGACCTGCAGCGAGTCACCCAGATCCTCACCGGCGGAGAGGATCATGTCCAGCAGCGGCGGTACGCAGCTGATCACCGTGACTCGATGCGCACGAATCAGAGCGGCCCACCGCTGCGGATCCTTGCGCTCGTGCTCCTGGACGAGCACGGCGCTGCCGCCGGCGGCGAACACCGAGAACAGGTCGAACGTGCAGAGGTCGAAATCCAACTCGGACAGGCACAACGGGCGGTAGCGCTCGTCCAGCGCGAATCGGTCGACCAGGTCGCCGATCGTGTTCATCGCCGCACGATGCGACACGACCACACCCTTGGGCTCCCCCGTCGAACCGGAGGTGAAGATCATGTACGCGGGAGCGGTGTCGGGTCCGAGATGTGGGGCGGGCAGAGCGTCACCGAGGACCGCGTCGGACACCGCGAGGCCGTCGCCACCCGATCCTCCGATCGTCACCGCGAACCCTGCTTTTCGCGCGATCAGTGCAGCGCGACTCGCCGGTTGGTCGACGCCGATCGGGACGTACACCCCGCCCGCGGCGAGCACACCGAGAACGGCGACCACTTGATCGGGCCCCTTCGGCAGCGTCACCCCTACGGTGTCGCCCACTGCCACATCTCGATCCTTCAGTGTCGCAGCCACTCTCAGCGCTCGGTCACACAGATCGCCGTACGTCATCGACTCGTTCTCGCCCCACTCGAGCGCCACCGCATCGGGATTCTGCGACGCGCGATCGAAGAAGGCGCGGTGCAGGGACTCGTTCCCGACTGCCTGCGACGCGTCCGTTCGGGGTACATCGGCCGACGGAGTTCGTGAGACCAGCTGACGCGGCGGAACCAGCCGACCCACCGGTTCCGCCCACACGGTGTCACCGTCGACGACGAGTCCGCGAACCAGCGCCTCGAAAGCGTCGAACATCGCCTCGGAAACCCCTGGTAGGAACTCGTTCTCACGAATGTCCCAGTTGACCAGCACGCCGCCGTCGAGCTCGGTGATCTGGGCGTCCAGTACGACCTGCGGTCCCTGCGACATGATCCACACCGGGTCCCCGAAAATCTCCCGCGCGCGGGCGTCGAACAACTCGCCCAACCCGAGCGCACTGGTGAAGACCACGGGCGCGAGTACCGGTTCTCCCCGACGACGGCCGAGGTCACGGAGAACCTCGACTCCGGAGTAGTCGACGTGCGAGGCATCCTCGTGCAGTCGAGCCCTCAGTTGCCGGGACCGCTCGGCGAACGACAGGTTCTCGCTCAGATCGACGTCCAGCATGACCGAGGACGAGAAGTCGCCGACGAGATCACCGACAGCGGGGTGCGTCGGGGCGCGGTCGAACATCGGAACGTTGAGCAGAAATCGCTGCTCACGTGACCAGGCCCCGACCACCTCGGCGAACGCCGCTGCCACCGCTACCGCCGGGGTGACGCCATGTGCGCGAGCCCGCGACTGCAAGAGCGAATAGTTCTGCGAATCGAGGTGAAACGACCGCCTGGTCGCCGACGGAGATCCCGAATGATGTTCCAGCAGAGGAAGAGTGGGCGCACCGGGCAGAGCGTCGAGTCGATCGGTCCAGTATCGCTGTGCCTGCGCTCGCGCCTCGCGGCGATCCTGCGGGCGGTCGGCGAGGTAGCGCGCATAGCTGTAATCGACGGTGGGAAGCACCTGTCCGTCGTATGCCTTGGCCAGATCTGCGACCAGGATTCTGAAGCTGACGGCGTCGCCCGCAATCATGTCCATGTCGAGATGCAGTCGCGTTCGACCGTGCGGGAGCAACGACAGATCGGCCGAGAACACCTCTCCGGCTTCGATGTCGAGCATCTGGTGCGTCAGGCGTTGACGAGTTCGTTCCAGCTCGTCCGTTGCGTCGTCCTCGCTCCGCAGATCGTGCACCGTCAACCCGCGCCACCCTGGCGTGGACTCGATCACCTGCTGTCCGTTGTCGGTGATCCGAGCCCGCAGCATGTCGTGCCTGCGGGCCACGGCTTCGAGTGCTACGCGCAGTCGATCGGGATCGACTGCGCTGCCGTCGAACTCGGTGTAAAGGTGCGGCGAGACGCCACCGAACCGCTGCTCAGCGCTGCGGCCGATCCAGTAGGCATGCTGCAGTACAGCGAGATCGAAGCTGTCCGCGTCGAGCGTGCGCGCGGCCGGTATCGCCTCGGGGGCGGGAGTCCGGGGTGCCGGTTCGTCTGCGGCACCGACCAATTCGCACCACGCCGATATCGTCGGCTGCGCCGCGAGATCGGCGAACGTCACCGCACTGCCCTGTTTGCGAAACCTACCGACCAACCGCATCAGCACGATCGATTCCAGCCCCAACTGGAACAGGTTCGCATCGACCGGCACAGCGTCGGGCTCGGAGCCGATCAGCTCTGCGACCGACGTTCGCAGTTCGTCGAGCCCTGTTCCCTGCTGATCCATTCGGTGCATCCCCTTCGATCGGCTGCTGTGCGTCGTACCGGTCGCGGCCAGGAGGTTTGCCACCCCAGAGGCATAAGGAAAGGCTACCCTCGCTTAGTCGACCCTCAGCAGGCTAACATCTGTCCGCCCGGAAGAGTGGTCGGACCTGCATCACCCGCCCAGGACATCGGACCGGCAGACCCACAACGGAAGTGACTCATGATTTCCCACCACAACCACAGGACGGGCCACTTCGGATCCCGACAGCACGCACTCGTCGGAGGCGTCGTGGTCCTGGTTCTTCTTGCTGCATCGGCGTGCAGCAGCAACGACACGGACCTGGAAGACCACGGCACCCAGGTCGTCGACCTGAACGCCAACCCGGCCGCGTGCAGCGAGAACGACCGCGTCGACACAGTCGATCGAAAAGAAGGACCGTTCACCTACACCGACGGCCGCGGTCGGACCATCTCGCTCGAGTCGCAACCGACCAGAATCATCGCCGACGAGGAATCCGCCGCAGCGCTGATGTCGTACGGAATCAAGCCCGTCGCCATCTGGTCGACGACGCCGATGAGCACCAGCCCCATCCTCAGCTGCTCCGACCTGTCCGGCATCGAATCGGTCGGCGAGAGCTGGGGGACATTCGATTTCGAGAAGGCTGCGAGCCTCGACCCGGATCTGGTCGTCGGTGAGTTCAACCCTCGATTCGGGCAATTCGGCAAGCTGACCACCACGGCCGATTCGTCCGAGGCCGACACCATCGATCAGCTCGCTCCCACCCTGGGAGTCACCTTGGACACGACCTCGACGGCAAAGACCATCGAGAACTACGCGGGGCTCGCGTCCTCACTCGGAGTCGACCTCGACACCCCACAACTGGCAGACATCAAGGCCGAATACGACGCTGCCGTCGCGAATTTCGAGAAGGTTACTTCCGAACGCCAGGACCTCACCGGCGTCGGAGTCTGGCCACTCGACGTCGCGTACGTACTCGATCCGTCTGCGGACCCCGACTTCGGCGACTACCAACGCTGGGGACTGAAGATGTACACCCCCGACGGTACCGACGACGGGTACTGGAAGAAGGTGTCGTGGGAGAACGTGTCGACCGTCGACGCCGACGTGGCGTTCGTCTACCACGACGTCGCCAACGCTGCCGACGTGAAGCTTGCGGACATTCCCGGCCGCTACCCCGGCTTCGACGCCATCTCGGCCGTCGACAACCAGCAGATGGTGCTGTGGGACTACGGCGCCAACAAGAGCTACAGCCGGTACACCAAGACCATCGACATCTACGCCGACGCACTGTCCAAGGCGCAGAAAGTCACGGCCGAGTGAGAGCCGCGGCGATCTCGGCGGCCTGCCTGTCCAGTTCGGATCGCTGCGGCGACGACGGTCGAGCCCGCAGCCCGAAGCCGTCGCCGATCATCCGGGGGATGACGTGCAGGTGCACGTGGAAGATTTCCTGACCGGCCACCGTGCCGTCGGCGAGAAAGAAGTTGACGCCCGCGACACGCGGATTGCTCGCTCGCACAGCGGCGGCCACCTTCTGCCCCACCACGAACAGGTGCGCCCCGATCTCGGGTGGCAACTCCGCCAGTGTCCGGAACTGCTGCCGGGGCACCACCAACACATGTCCGCTGGTGAGCGGGCGAATGTCCATGAACGCAACCGCTGTCTCGTCCTCGTGGACGCGCGACGCCTCGGCCGTCCCGGCAATGATCTCGGCGAAAATCGTGTAAGGGTTCACAGTCACCGACTCTAGGGCTTTCGCTCCCTCTCGATTTCTTCCATCGGGAAAGGCGTTTCCTTGCTGTCGCTGACGAGGCGTCGATGGAAGGCATTCAGCAGGGCTGTCGGACGAACGTGGCGATCGATCAGTGCGGCGAGGTCCGACGTGACGCCATCGGGACGTGCATGTCCGATCCAAGTGTCCGGAAATTCGGCGCGTTCGGTCTCGGTGAACTTCTCGGCGATCACGCACCGAAGCAAATGCCCGGCGCAGTAGACACTGTCGTACGACAGGTGGCGGGCGAGAAACGTGGACTCGCGCATCGACAAGTCGAAGCTCGAGCTCAGGGCGAGTCCGAAATCCGCGAAGTAGAGCTGATGCCCGTCGGTCAGAATGTTGGCGAAGTGAGCATCGAAGTGGACGAGACCATGCGCACTCATGAAAGCAGTTCCGCGAGCGAGTGCGTCCTCCATCCAGAAATACATCGAATCGTCGTCGGTGTCGGAATTGTTGTGTTGCAGGGCAATCCATTCGGCGAGGGTATGTGGCACATACTCCAGGAACAGCACCACACTGTGCGTGCACTCGCCGATCGCCTTCAAACGACTCCGCACTGCAGGCTAACGCTCCCAGTAGGTCACCGCGCGTTCCACGCCTCCGAATTCGTCGACGAATCCTTCGGGTATCGAGTCCGGGAGAATCCGCCAGTGATGCATCAACGGAAATCCTGAAAAGGTCCTGCCGAGGACCCACTCGGTCGTCATGGTGTGAGCGGCGAGTTCTCGCCACGCACCGAAACCGGACGACCCCAACCCGTACTGATAGAACGTCGGGAGTCCGAAAACGTTCGCGGTCGAGAACATGTTCTGCGGCAGCATCTCGATGTCGGTCAGGGGGATTCGTTTGACGAAGACCCGGTCACCATCGAGGTCCATCGCCATCGAGCGACCGCCGATTCCTGCACCGAGCGGAGCGGCCGTTGCTACTGCCCGCGCGAGTTCTCGGTCGCTCATCGATGACAGAAGTGCACTCGCAGCCATGTGGCGGGCGCAGCGCGCGACATGGTGTGCATCCATCTCGGGCTCCTCACTGCCTACATCGGGCGCTGTCGACCCTACGTGGACGAGATGGCTGAGGCTGCAGGCGTTCGGTAACCCGACTACTGTTTGCCGATGAGCATCGGCGGGGTTCTCTTCGACATCGACGGCGTCCTGGTGTCGTCGTGGCAGGCGGTGCCAGGGGCAGCGGCCACTCTGAAGTACCTGGACAGCAAGGACATTGCGCGCGCGTTCCTGACCAATACGACGTCGAAGACGCGTGAGCAGATCGCTACGGCACTGCGCGAGGTGGGGCTGGACGTGCACTCGGACGAAATCGTCACGGCCGCGTCACTCACTGCGGACCATCTACGCGAGAACTATCCCGACGCGCGGGTGGTGCTGATCAACAACGGCAAGATCGCAGGCGACATGCCGGGAATCGAGTTCGTCGACGAGACGTCCGATGATCCCGATGTCGTGGTCGTCGGCGGCGCAGGCCCGGAGTTCACGCACGAGCGGCTCAGCCGCGTCTACGACTGGCTGTGCCGAGGCATACCCGTCGTTGCGATGCATCGATCGCTGATGTGGAGCACCGGTGCCGGGCTACGCATCGACACGGGCATGTACCTCGGCGGTATGGAGCAGGCGTCGGGGCACACCGCGAAGGCCATCGGAAAACCTGCACCACTGGGATTCCGGACGGCGTCCGAGCGAATGGGCGTCGACCCGGACGACGTCGTCATGGTCGGGGACGATCTGGACAACGACGTACTCGCCGCCCAGGTCGTCGGGATGACGGGAGTGCTCGTGCGCACCGGAAAGTTCCGTCAGGACATGCTCGATCGACGCATCACGGACGAGTTCGCGATGGAACCCGACCACGTGATCGACTCGGTCGCCGACCTGCCCGACGTCCTCTCCTGACTACAGAATCGGCGACGGCGTGTACGACGCCCCGGCCGGGAATTTCGCGATCAGCCGCTCCACTGCCGAGACGACGGCAGCGACCTGGGCGTCGGCCGCCCCGATGAAGGCCGTCTTGTCGGCCAGCGCCGCATCGAGGGCAGCGCGATCGAGGGGCAGGCGATCGTCGGCGGCCAGACGGTCGAGCAGGTCCGGTTCCAGTCCCTGCTCACGCATGGCCAGCGCCACCGCGACGGCGTGTTCCTTGATCGCCTCGTGTGCCGTTTCGCGTCCGACGCCGGCGCGCACGGCAGCCATCAGCACCTTGGTCGTCGCGAGGAACGGCAGATAGCGGTCGAGTTCCTTGGCGATGACGGCCGGGTACGCGCCGAATTCGTCGAGCACCGTCAGGAATGTCTCGATGAGTCCGTCGATGGCGAAGAAGGCGTCGGGCAGCGCCACGCGGCGCACGACGGAACAGAAGACGTCGCCCTCGTTCCACTGCGCTCCGGCGAGCTCGGCGGCCATCGAGCCGTAGCCGCGCAGCACCACCTGCAGGCCGTTGACGCGTTCGCACGAGCGAGTGTTCATCTTGTGCGGCATCGCCGACGAGCCGACCTGTCCCGCCTGGAAGCCCTCGGTGACGAGTTCGTGGCCCGCCATCAGGCGAACGGTGTGGGCGAACGAGGACGGTCCGGCACCGATCTGAACCAGCGCGGAGACGACCTCGTGGTCGAGCGAACGGGGGTAGACCTGGCCGACACTGGTGAGCGTGTGCCGGAAACCGAGGTGGTCGGCGACGATGCGTTCGAGCGCAACGAGCTTGGCGGAGTCACCGCCGAAGAGATCGAGCATGTCCTGCGAGGTGCCCATCGGCCCCTTGATTCCGCGGAGCGGATAACGAGCGATCAGCTCCTGCACCCGGGCCAGAGCCAGCAGCAGCTCGTCCGCCGCGGACGCGAAACGCTTGCCCAGCGTCGTGGCCTGAGCTGCGACGTTGTGGCTACGGCCGGCCATCACCAGGGAGGAGTATTCGGCAGCGCGCTCGGCCAACCGTTTCGCGACGGCGACACCGTGCGCGTGCACGTGTTCGAGTGAACGCAGAATCTGCAGCTGCTCGACGTTCTCGGTGAGGTCGCGGCTGGTGAGCCCCTTGTGGATGTGCTCGTGGCCGGCGAGGGCGTTGAACTCCTCGATGCGGGCCTTGACGTCGTGGCGGGTGACGCGCTCACGCTCGGCGATGGACGCGAGGTCCACCTGGTCGACGACGGCTTCGTAGTCGGCAATCGCAGCGTTGGGTACGTCGACTCCCAGGGAGGACTGCGCGCGCAGCACAGCGATCCACAGTTGGCGTTCCAGGGCGATCTTGTGCTCCGGAGACCACAGCTCCACCAGTTCGGGACTCGCGTAACGGGTGGCCAGGACATTCGGGATGCTCACGAGCACCCAGCTTACGTGGCGCAGTTGTCGGCCTCGGAAGACGACCGCACTCTTTCGTAGAGGACTGCACCACCGACCGCCCGCGTTCGTGCACGCGTCTCGTTCGCCCGTCGACGCCGCGTGGAATAACCGCAGCGCATTCCGCTGTTGGAGGCGTCGTGAGCCGAACAGTGAAGGTCGACATCTGGTCCGATGTCGCATGCCCGTGGTGCTTCGTCGGTAAGCGCCGTTTCGAGGCAGGCGCCGCGGAATTCACCGCCGACGGCGGGACGCTCGAGGTGGAGTTCCACTCGTTCGAGCTGGCACCCGACACACCGGTCGACTTCGACGGCAGCGAGGTCGACTTTCTCGTCTCCCACAAAGGCATGCCGGCCGCCCAGGTCACGCAGATGTTGGGGCAGATGACCGAGCTGGCCGCAGGCGAGGGACTCGCGTACGACTTCGACGCCCTGCAGCACACCAACACAGTCAAGGCGCACGAGCTGCTGCATTTCGCCAAGTCGAAGGGCAAGCAGATCGAGATGAAGGAGCGCCTGCTGGCGGCCTACTTCGAGGAGGGTCGCCACGTCGGCCGCACCGATGACCTCGCCGACCTGGCCGCGGAGGTCGGCCTCGACCGTGTCGAGGTGGTCGAGGCGCTGAAGTCCGAGGAATTCCTGCCGGCGGTGCGCGCGGACAAGGAGCAGGCCATCGCCTACGGAATCAGCGGTGTGCCGTTCTTCGTGATCGACGGACGGTTCGGTGTGTCCGGCGCGCAGGACCCGTCGGTGTTCGCCGACGTCCTGCAGAAGGCCGCTGCAGGCTCATGAGCGGTCCTCTGGAGATCGTCGGCGACGACCACGGCCCCGTCTGCACGGACGGCGTGTGCGAGGTGCCACCGATCCACGACGCAGACTCCGGCGAGACCGACCGGGCCGAGTCGGGGCCGAACATCTCGGCTCGGTAGCAGTCAGTCCGCCGGCACCTGTTCCGCCGGTGCAACGATGTCGATGACGGCCAGCAACATGCTTCGGGCCATGTGGCGGGGGTCGGGGTCCACTTCGCTGAGCGCGCCCACCACGGCTCCGTCCACCACCGCCACGAGTCGTCGAAGCTGCTCTTCCTGCACGGTTCGACCCGACCGGCGCAGGACGTCGGTGAGCAGGTCGTCGATCTGGGCGCGTAGGCGCAGCTGAACCTCTCGCAGCTCGGGATGGCGTGCCGAGGCGATGAAGCGTTCGTATCTCGCGATCAGCTGCTCGTGTCCGTCCTGGGGTCCGATCAGCAGGTCGACGATGAGGTCGACCGTCGACTCCATTTCGTTCGAGCACTTGCCCTCGTCCTCGATGCGGCCGCGCATCACATCGATCTCACGGGTGCCCACGACGTCGACCGCCGCGGCCACCAGGTCTCCGAGGGACTCGAAATAGTAGGTGGTCGACGCAAGAGGGAGCCCGGCTCGTGCGGCCACGGAACGGTGCCGCACCGCGTCGAATCCGCCTTCGACGAGAAGGTCCGCAGCGGCCGACGCCAGTGCCTGCCGGCGGCGCACCCCCTTCGGAGTCGCACCCGACACCTTGTGCTGCGACTCGGTCGGACCTGCGGACATTCAAGTCATCGTGCCAGCTCGAGGCCGTTCGTCGGACTGCTTTCGCGCTATGGAATTGTCAGTATTCGTGGCACATCGAACGATCGACCTCCGCTCCGACACCATCACCCGACCCGATTCGGTCATGCGAAAAGCCATGGCCGACGCCGAAGTGGGCGACGACGTCCTCGATCACGATCCGACGATGGCGGCACTGGAAGAAGCCGTCGCAGGTCTGCTCGGATTCGAGGCGGCACTGTGGGTGCCGTCGGGGTCGATGGGCAACATCATCGCGCTGATGCTGCATCTGCAGCGCGGCGATCGATTCCTGGCACCCGAGCACGCCCATGTGCTGGGGTCCGAGCTCGGTACCGCCGCATGGTTGGCGGGCGGAATGCCCGACGCCCTCCCCCACGACGGTGGGCCCGGCCGTCCCCTCGCGTCGACGGTGCGCGCGAAAGCGGGCGGCGACGGACCGTACTTCGCGCTGCGGACCACGCTGCTGTCGCTCGAGAACACCCACAATTTCGCAGGCGGTACCGCGTTCGGACCGGACGAGTGGTCGGATCTCGTTGCCGCCGGACGTGATTGCGGGCTGAAGGTGCACCTCGACGGCGCGCGACTGTGGAATGCCGCGGTGGCTCTGGATGTTCCGATCGCCTCGCTCGCTGCCGGTGCGGACACGGTGCAGGTGTGCCTGAGCAAGGGCCTCGGCGCGCCGGTCGGTTCGATGTTGGTCTCGGATTCCGCGAGGATTCACGAGGCTCGGCGTGTACGAAAGATGTTGGGCGGCGGCGTCCGTCAGGGCGGCGTCCTGGCTGCGGCCGGGCTCGTGGCGTTGGATCGGATCGGTGATCTGGCCGTCGATCACGCCAACGCGTCGACCCTCGCGTCCGGTTTGCGCGAGCGTGGTTGGGAGGTGACCGAGCCGGAGACGAACATCGTGCTCGCAACGGTTCCCGATCCGGCATCGACGGTCACCGAGTTGGCCGAGTCGGGTATCGCCGCGGTGACCGTCGCGGGCAAGGTGCGTTTCGTGACCCACCGCGACGTCGATGCCGCCGATATCGCCGAGGCGCTGGAGCGGCTGCGCCGCATGTGAGCCCCGTGCCGTCCCGTCGTTCCGCAGGCTCCCCTCCTGCCTCGTAACCTGCTACGAGGTAACACTCACATGCGACGAAGGCGCTCCAACGCCTCCTCCACGTCGGCCGTGGTGCCTGCGAACGAGAATCGCACGGTGTGGTTCCCGCGTACGGTGTCGAAATCGATGCCCGGCGCCAAAGCGACCCCGGTCTCGGACAGCACTCGCGCACACCAACTCCGCGAATCGTCGGTCAGGTGCGCGATGTCGGCGTACACGTAGAAGGCACCATCGGCCGGTGCGAGGTCGGTGATCCCCATGGCCGGCAAACCGTCGAGCAGAATGCGGCGGTTGACGGCGTAGCGCTCGACATGTGAATCCAGCTCGATGCGGGACTCCTCGGTGAACGCCGCGATGGCGGCAACCTGGGAGATCGCCGGTGGGCAGACCGTCATGTTCGACGCCAATCGTTCGACGGCTCTGCGCAAACGCGTCGGCAGCAGCATCCAGCCCAGCCGCCATCCGGTCATCGAGAAGTACTTCGACACCGATCCGATGGCGACGGATTCCTTGGAGGTCTCCCAGGCGCTGGACGTCCGCGCGTCCCCGTAGGCGATGCCGTGGTAGATCTCGTCCGAGATCAGCAGAGTTCCGTGCTCGTCGCACCAGCGCGCGATCGCGGCGAGCTCGTCGGGGTCGATGATCGTGCCGGTGGGGTTGGCCGGGCTCGCGATGATGAGCCCGGCGGGCGGCTCGGGCAGTTCCTCGAGCATGGCGACGGTCGGTTGGAACCGCGTCTCGTCGACGCAATCCAGTTCGACGACGCGACAGCCCAACGCCGCCAACGTGTTTCGGTACGCGGGATAACCCGGCCTGGCCATGACGACCGTGTCCCCCGCGTCGAACGCAGCGAGGAACAGCAACGTGAATGCGCCCGACGACCCGGTCGTGATCACCACGTCGTCGGCGTCGACGGAGATGCCGTACCGCGCGCTGTGGTACTCGGCAATCGCGCGACGCAGCGGCAGAATGCCCAGCGTCTCGGTGTATCCGAGCAGCTGCGCGTCCAGGGCCTCGCGGGTGGCGCGCAGTACCGGCTCGGGCGCTCGCGTCGAGGGCTGACCTGCAGCAAGCGAGAGAACGTCGCCGTGAGTGCGCGCCCGCTCGGCCGCCGCGGCGAACACATCCATCACGTGGAACGGCTCGACCATCGATCGCTGGGATTCACTGTGCATTGTTTCGACCCTACTTATCCCGGGACGCTCGGTACCTCACGCCTTCGCAAACGCGCGCGCATGTGCCATGTGCGCGCAAAATCGCGTCGTTTCGGAGGCGATTCCGCTCGCATCCGACAAATGCGCGCGCGTTTGCCCCCGACGACCGGCCTCGACGAACCCGGCCGACGCAGCGCACCTACAGCGAGATGCGACCCTCCACCGCAGCCAGGCCGATGTCGGTGCGGAAGTGACTGCCCGGCAATCGGATTCCCGCGATACGGGAGTATGCGTCGTCGCGGGCGGCGGTGAGGTCGAATCCGGTGCCGACCACGCTCAGCACGCGTCCGCCCGCGGAGACGACTGCGCCGTCCTTCACCGCGGTTCCTGCGTGCAGGACGCCTTCCCCGTCGGAGCCGAGGATCTCGTCACCGGTCCGCGGGCGACCGGGGTAGTTCTCGGCGGCGATGACGACGGTGACGGCCGCACCGTCCTTCCAGCGCAACGGCGGCAGTGAGGCAAGCGTGCCGGTCGCCGTCGCGTTCAGCACCTCACCGAGAGGGGAATCGAGAAGCGCCAGCACCGCCTGGGTCTCGGGATCACCGAAGCGGCAGTTGAATTCGACGACCGCCGGGCCGTCGGCACCCATCGCCAGACCGGCGTACAGCAGACCGGAGAACGGCACGCCACGCTGCACCATCTCGGCGGCAACGGGTTTCACCACATCACGGACGATCTCCTCGACTGCGCCCTCGGGCAACCACGGCAGCGGGGTGTATGCGCCCATGCCGCCGGTGTTGGGTCCGGTGTCGCCGTCGCCGACGCGTTTGTGGTCCTGCGCCGGCAGCAGAGGCACCACGGTCTCACCGTCGACGAGGCAGAACAGGGACACCTCGGGTCCGTCGAGGAACGATTCGAGCAGCACCGGGTGGCCGTTCTCGAGGAGTTCGGCAGCGTGATCGCGCGCGACGAGGCGGTCGGTGGTGACGACAACCCCCTTGCCTGCGGCCAGGCCGTCGTCCTTGACCACCCAGTTGGGGCCGAAGCGGTCGAGGGCTGCGTCGAGCAGGGCGGGTGAGTCGACGATTTCGCTGTGCGCGGTGCGGACACCTGCTGCTGCCATCACGTCCTTGGCGAAGGCCTTGGATCCCTCGATGCGAGCGGCGTCGGCGGACGGTCCGAATGCGGCGATGCCTGCCTCGCGGAGTGCGTCGGCCACACCGAGGACCAGGGGCACCTCCGGTCCGATGACGACCAGGTCGGCGTCGAGTTTCTTCGCCAGCGCGGTCACCGCCTCACCGGAAGCGACGTCGACCACGTGCTGCTCGGCGAGCTTCGCGGTGCCTGCGTTGCCGGGAGCCACGAACAGCTTCTCGACCGACGGATCGGCCTTCAACGCAAGTAGAAGGGCGTGCTCACGAGCACCGGAACCAATGACTAGTACGCGCACAGTGCATCAGACTATCTGCTCGACGCGAAAGCGCCCCGCACCTGTCATGGTGCGGGGCTCTTTCGTGGTGGTTCGGTGTTACTGCGTGAGGTCGTAGAACGTCACGTTGTCGACCGTGGTGGCGGTGAAGTTCTCGGTGACCCAGGCGGAGATCTCCGCCGAGGTACCCGACTCCATTCCCGGCATCCCTCCGCCGCCGATGAAGTAGTGGATCTGCCCCTCGGCGACGTACTGCTGGAACTCGGCGAGAGTCGGGGACGGGTCGGTGCCGTTGAACCCGCCGACGGGCATGACGGGCTCCTCGGTGGCCAATTGATAGCCGGCCGCCGTGTTGGCTCCGATGGCCGCTGCCACCCAGGTGTAGGAGTCGGCGTCCTGCTCGAGCATCTCGGTGATCGCGGTGGTCGGCTTGCTGCCCTCGAGAAGACCGCCCATTGCGCCGCCCATGCCGCCCATCTCGGCGCCACCTGGCATCTGGCCGGGAGCACCGGCCTGTCCCGGGAATCCCGCCGGTGGCTGCATCCCGGCCGGTAGCTGGACGCCTGCCGGCAACTGCATTCCGCCCGGCATACCGCCCTGACCGCGACGGCCCTCGCCCATACCGCCGAACCCGCGCATACCGGTGTTCGGGCCGGCCGAGACGATGGCACCGGTGTGCGGAGTACCGATCGTGTCGACCGCGTACGCCGTCGGCCCGGCGAGACCGGCGAACATCACCGCCAGGATCGACGCCGCCGCCAGCCTGCCCCGGGTCAGCGCGGGTACGAGCAGCGTCACGACGGCCACAACTCCGACCACGAGAATCGCCCACTTCAACCACGGCACGAAACTCTCACTGCGGCGCAACAACACCCACGCCATCGCCACGGTGGACGCCACGGCGGCGGCCATCGCGATGCGTACCCAGTACGTGTCGCGTCGACGCCACAGCACCACGCTGCCGATGCCGATCAGTGCGGCGACGGCAGGTGCGAGAGCAACGGTGTAGTACGCGTGGAAGATTCCGGCCATGAAACTGAACGTCAGCCCCGTCACGAGCAACCACGATCCCCACACGATCAGCGACGCACGCTGCCCGTCGGTTCGAGGTGCTCTGCCGCGCAACACGAGTCCGACCACGGACAGGATCAACGCGGCCGGGAGAAGCCAGGCGATCTGGCCGCCCTGGGAGGCGTCGAACATGCGGAGGATGCCGGTCTCTCCCCAGATACCACCGGGCATGCCCCCGGGCATTCCCCCGGCCATGTCGGCACCCATACCCCCGCCCATACCGCCGCGGCCGGGGGTGACACTTCCGGTTTCGTCACCGCTGAGCCGACCGAATCCGTTGTAGCCGAGCGTGAGTTCGAGGATCGAATTGTTCTGCGAACCGCCGACCCACGGCCGCGACGACGCCGGCCAGAATTCCACGATCAGAATCCACCATCCGGCCGAGACGATCATCGCGCCGAGTGCACCGAACAACTGCATCAGCCGGGTGAGAAACTTCGGCGGTCCGGCGATCAGGTAGGTCAACGCCAGCGGCGGTACGACGAGCATCACCTGGAGCTGCTTGGTGAGGAAGCCGAATCCGACGAACATGCCGGTGATCAACAGCCACTTGGTCTTTCCGGTCTCGACGCCGCGCAGCAGTGCCCACACCGATGCGATCATCAGCAGCACGAGCAGCGCGTCGGGATTGTTGAACCGGAACATCAGTGCGGCGACCGGAGTCACGGCCAGCACCAGGCCCGCGAGCAGACCGGCCGCGCCGCCGAAGCGACGCTTGACGGTGGCGCGCAGCAGGGCCACCGAGGCGACTCCGAGGAGCGCCTGCGGCACCAGCATCGCCCAGGTGTTGAGGCCGAAGATGCGCACCGACAACGACATCAACCACAGCGACATCGGGGGCTTGTCGACGGTGATCGAGTTGGCGGCGTCGGAGGATCCGAAGAAGAAGGCCTTCCACGACACCGAACCCGCCTGCACCGCAGCGGAATAGAAGGAGTTGGCCCAACCCGAGGCACCGAGTCCCCAGATGTAGGCGACGCCGGTGCCGACCAGCAACGCGACCAGACCGATCCACTCCCATCGCGGGGAGGTGACGGGCGCGGCCGAGGCGTCCGCGGCGGGGCGTTCGATCGTCGTCGTCACAGATTCTTCTCCGAACCGGCGGACTGCGAATCGGACGACGTGGAGCTACGGAAGACCCACCGCAGTGCGACGAATCGGCACACCGTGGCAACGAGATTGGCGACGATGAGGACGGCGAGTTCGACGTGCCGGGACACATCGGGCACCCAGGCATGCAGTACCGCGAGCGATCCGCTGGTGACGAGCAGAGCGAAACCGAAGATCGCCAGTCCCTGCAGTTGATGCTTGCCTGCGCCGTCCGATCCGCGGACGCCGAAGGTGAAGGCGCGGTTGGCCGCGGTGTTGAGTACCGCGGTGATCAGTAGTCCGAAGAAGTTCGCGGCCTGCGCGCCGATCAACGAGTGCAGCACCAGGTACAGCAACGCGTAGGCGACGGTGCTGGCGATGCCGATGATGCCGAATCGCACCATCTGGCTGATCATTCCGTGCGGTACTCCGGGCACGAGCGGCTCCCGTCCCAGGCTTCGACGCAGTTCGGCGACCGGCAGTACGCCGGTGGCCAGGGCGCGGCCGACGCGCCAGCATCCCTGCAGGTCCTTGACGGCGGTGTCGACGATGTTGACGCTGCTGTTCGGGTCGTCGACCCAGTCGACGGGCACCTCGTGGATACGCAGGCCGACTTTCTCTGCGATGACGAGCAATTCGGTGTCGAAGAACCATCCGGTGTCCTCGACGAGCGGCAACAGCTGTCGGGCGACGTCGGTGCGCATGGCCTTGAAACCGCACTGCGCATCCGAGAAGCGTGCGCGCAGCGACGTGCGCAGAATGAGATTGTAACTGCGCGAGATGAATTCGCGTTTCGCGCCGCGGACCACCCGGGACGATCGGTTGAGTCGTGATCCGATGGCGAGGTCGGAGTGACCGGACATCAACGGCGCGATCAGCGGCATCAGAGCGTTGAGGTCGGTCGACAGGTCGACGTCCATGTAGGCCACGACATCGGCGTCCGATGCGAGCCAGACGGCTTTGAGTGCTCGTCCGCGGCCCTTCTCGTCCAGGTGATGAACCCGGACTCCTTCGATCTCGTCGGCCAGCCGATGTGCCACCGCGAGGGTGCCGTCGGTACTGGCGTTGTCGGCGATCGTGATGCGCGACCGGAACGGGATCCGGTCTTCCAGATGCTCGTGTAGACGACGAATGCACTGTTCGAGATCCGCCTCTTCGTTGTATACCGGGATGACCACCTCGAGAGTGGCCGTGGCGTTCGAGCCGGGCCGCTGGCCTGCTCGTGCGAGGGAATTCGTTGTCATGTGGACCAGAATCGGGCCCCGAGCTGGACCCACCCTGCGATGAACCTGGCAATCACCTGGGAGACGCGACCGGTGGAACGGCCCCGGTCGAATCGGGTAGGGCATCCTGTTCCCATGGCTTCCATTTTCAGCAAGATCATCGCCGGCGAAATCCCGGGACGTTTCGTCTGGCAGGACGACGACGTGGTGGCGTTTCTGACGATCGCACCGGTCACTCAGGGCCACACACTGGTGGTTCCGCGCGAGGAGATCGACCAGTGGCAGGACGTCGACGGTGCCGCGTTCGCGAAGATCACTGCCGTTGCCCAGATCATCGGCCAGGCGGTCAGGACCGCGTTCGACGCTCCCCGCGCCGGACTGCTGATCGCCGGGCTCGAAGTGCCGCACCTGCATCTGCATGTGTTTCCGGCATACGACATGGGCAACTTCGACATCTCCGGTGCCGACCCGAATCCGTCGGCGGAGTCGCAGGACGAGGCAGCGACCAAGCTGCGCGCGGCGTTGCGTGAACTCGGGCACGCGGCTCACGTCCCGGAGTGACGCACCTCGCTCACCGCAGAGGCGTGAGCAGGCGTCGACGCGTCCTCAGGTGCATCGACACCTCGTCGGATCGGGTGTCGGGGTCGTAGCCCGGGCCGATATCGGTGTCGATGTCGTGCGGACCGGGCGCGAGTCCGCATTCGGGGCAGATCCCCAACGGTCCGAGGTCGGTTCCGCAGGTCGCGTGCAGGAATAGTCGACGCTTCCCTGCGGGTTTCGCCGTCTGTTCCTCACCCCAGTAGCTCAGGGCGAACACGGCGGGCCACAGTCGTTCGAGGGCGGCGGTGGGGACGTAGTCGTCGCGTCCGCCCTCGACGGCGCGGGCTCGTCGTTCGAGCAGGCCGGCCTCGACCAGTGCGCCGAGTCGTTGCGCGAGGACCGCCTTGGAGATGTCGAGGTGGACCTGGAAATCACCGAAGCGTCGGACCCCGAAGAAGCAATCGCGCACGATGAGCATCGTCCATCGCTCGCCGACGAGTTCGAGGGCACGGGCCAGGGAGCAGTCCTGGCGGGCGTAGTCGATTCCGAGTGCCATGACGCGATAGTACAGTCTGTTGACCGAACCAAGTTGGGCGTTTACAGTTCGATCACCAGACCAAAAGGACGACGATGACCGACGCTGCACCCTCGCCCGTCAGCACCGACAACAGCACCCGCGCGCTCACCATCGCAGCGCTGGGCACCCTGCTGACTCTGATGGCGTTCACCGCACCACTCGCCACGATCAACAGCACCGCCGCGGACTTGATGTCCGACGCAGCAGGACGCACCTGGATTCTCAGCTCGATGAGCATCGGCCTCGCTGCCGCCCTGCTCACCACCGGTACCGTCGCCGACGACTTCGGCCGTCGACGCACCTTCGCACTCGGTGCGGCGGTGCTGGCCGTCGGTGCGATCGTCTGCGCCGTCTCTCCCGACACTCTGATCTTCGTCCTCGCCCGCATCCTGCAGGGTCTCGGCGGCGCGGCCGTCATCGCGTCGAGCCTGGGGATCATCGCGCACACTCACCCGGCCGGTCCGGTGCGCGCGAAGGCGAGCGGGGTGTGGGGCGCGAGCGTGGGTGCAGGCATCGCTCTCGGTCCGCTGCTCGCCGCCGTACTCGATCGCTGGGCGAGTTGGCGTGAGGCCTACGTGGTTCTCGCGGTTGCCACGGTCGCATTGGCCGTCGCCGCGCATGTGCTCGTCGAAGAATCCAGGTCCGACGCCCCGCGTGGCCTCGATCCGGTCGGTGCGCTGCTGTTGGCCACGGGCGTCGCCGCGTTGCTGGCCGCGCTGGTCGAGGGCAGGCAGGGCTGGATCGCCGTCACTCCGATCGTGCTCTTCGTCCTCGCGGCCCTGCTACTGTCCGCGTTCGTGGTCCTCGAATTGCGCGGTGCCACTGCGATGCTCGATCTGACACTCTTCCGGCACCCACCCTTTCTGGCCGCCACGGTCGCCGCGCTGGCCACCGGCGGCGGCATCATCGCCCTGATGTCGTACATGCCCGGATTCCTCGGAACCGTGCTGGGAATCGATGCGCTCGGTGCCGCCCTGCTGCTGTTCGGGTGGTCGGCCACGTCCGTGGTCACCGCCCTGCTCGCCCGCAGGCTGCCCGCATCGATGAGCGGTCGGACGCAACTCGCCGTCGGTCTGGTCGGCGTCGCGATCGGCATGGTGATGCTCACGGGGTTGTCCGAGAACGCATCCTGGCCGCGACTGCTGCCGGGACTGCTCGTGGCAGGAGTCGCCAGCGGGATACTCAACGCCGCCCTCGGACGCGAGGCCGTGGCCAGCGTGCCCACCGGACGCGGCGGCATGGGCAGCGGTGCCAACAACACCGCGCGCTACGTCGGCTCCGCCATCGGAGTCACCGTCGTTGCGGTGGTGGCCGTTCCGGCCGGCGGGAGTGGAGCCCGCGGAATGACCCAATTTGCGGGCAGTGGAGCCCGCGGAATGACCCAATCGATCAGCAGCCACAGCTTGACTGCGCTGACCGAAGGGTGGAACACCGCAGCTCTGGTCACCGCGGCAATTTCCGTGTGCGGAGCCGTGGTCGTGGCGGTCTCACGCTCCCGGCGGTAGCGAGTACTCCTGCTCCGGCCTGCCGGTCGACCCATAGCGCAGCTGCATGCGCAGTCGACCCTTGGACACGAGGGTGGCCAGGTAACGCTGCGCGGTCGCACGTGAAATGCCGATGGCCGCAGCAACTTCACCCGCGGACATCGGATCGGCGGTCGCGCGCACGGCGTCGAGCACCAGATCACGGGTGACGGACTGCGAGGACGGCAGCGGTGCCGCCGCGCGCGGACGCAACGCGTCGAGTCCGCTGTCGATGTCGGCCTGGCTCAGCTCGTCCGAACGGTCGAGAGCGCCGCGGTACGTCCGGTATCCGGAGAGGCGATCGACCAACGCCGAGCGCGGAAACGGTTTGATCAGATACGTCCAGGCACCCGCGGCCAACGCCGATCGAACGGTCTGCTGATCCGCCGCCGCGGAGAGCACCACGGCGTCGCACTCGAGTTCGCGCACCAGGTCGATTCCCGATCCGTCGGGCAGATAGACGTCGACCAGCGCCAGATCGAACGCCTGCGTCGACGCCAACTCGCGCGCCTGGGCGATGCTCGTCGCCACCGCGGCCACCTCGTAGTCGGCCAGCGAATTCACCAGTGCCGCATGTAGATCCGCGACTCGGAAATCGTCGTCCACCACCAGTACTCTCATTGCGACACCTCGTCGGTCAGTAGTGCGTCCGGGATCGACGCGATGAACACTGCGCCTCCTCGTTCGTTCTCGTCGGTGATCTGCCCACCGACATCGGCCAGCGTCACGTCGCCGCCGCGGGTACGTGCGATCTGCCGACTCAGCGCCAATCCCACCCCTCGGCCGCCCGGCGAGTCCGCCGTCGACTTGGTCGAGACTCCCTCCACGAACACCTGATCGACTTCCAGATCCACACCGTCGCCGGAATCGACGACCACGATGTGCAGGGTCGAACCGTCCTGCACCAGTTCCACTTCCACCTCGGCGGGCCTGCGGACTCCCAGCCTGGCAGCATCGATCGCATTGTCGACGAGGTTGCCCAGCACAGTCGTCACGTCGACGGGGACGGCCACCTCTCCCCCGACCCAGGTGTTCTCGCCCAACACCATTCGCACCCCGCTCTCACGCGCGTGCGCGGCTTTCGCGGTCAGGAACGAACGCAGATAGGCGTCGGACAGCGCATCGATACCCTCGACGGTTTCCGATCTCGGCCCCACGCCGAGTATCTCGTCGATGTACTGCGACGCACGATCCGGGTGGCCCTCGTGCAGCAGTCCGCTGACCAGATGCATTCGGTTCGCGAACTCGTGGCGCTGGGCGCGCAGTACGGCGGACATCGACTGCACCGCGTCGAGTTGACGCGTCAGCGTCTCGACGTCCGTTCGGTCACGCACGGTCAGCACCGTACCCAGATTGCGATTGTCACGCAGCACTTTTCGAGCGGCTGCGACGACCACGACCTCGTTCACCGCCGCGAGTACGGGTTCGGCCGTCGGAGATTCGATGACCTCGAGCAGTCTCGGAGTCAGACCGATGTCCTCGATCCGCATCCCCGGCTTACCGTCGATCGAGAGCAACGAGCGCGCTTCGTCGTTGACGACCGTGACGACGCCGTTCGGATCGATGGCGACCACGCCCTCGCCGATGCCGTGCAGCACGGCCTCCTGTTCACGCACCAATTCGGCGAGCTCCTCCGGCTCGAGCCCCAGCGTCAGTCGTTTCCACCTGCGCGCCAACAGGGTCGAGCCGGCCAGCCCGAGCAACAGCACGGCACCGGTCACCAACCCGCCGTTGACCAGATCCTTCACCAGCTCGGTACGCACGGCCGTGGTCGATATGCCCACGCTCACTTCGCCGACCACCACGTCGGTCGAACCGAGCGCCAGCACAGGCACTTTCGCGCGTACGGAGTCGCCGAGGGTGCCGCGCTCCTGCTCGACCACCTCGTTGCCCGCCAGCGCACCGGATGGATCGGTACTCACCCGCTGGCCCAACACGGTCGGATCGGGGTGCGCCAAGCGAAGACCGCGATCGTCGGTGATGACGACGAACAGGGCGTCGGTGCGGGTGCGGGCACCCTCGGCCGCGCGCTGCAAGGCCCCGCCCGCCAGCACTCCCGCGGGCGCGGCGTCGGTGCCTGCGGTGTCGACTGCCGAGAACTGCTCGACGAGCGAGCGCACCTCCGGGTCCGACGCCACCGTCCGGGCGACCGCGAGCGCGCGCTCGCCGTACTCCTCGCTCGCCTGCCTGCCGCTGCTGATCGCGAACACCCCGAACGCCACAGCCAGGGCCACCGCCACCAGCGCTGCCTGCAACAACAGCACCTGGGTCCTCAATCGCACTCGTTCAGGCTATGCGTCGGGCGGGCTCGAGCACAATGCGCAAAAGGCTCTTTACGTTGCTTGCGCGGGTAGTGCGCACAACGGCGACCATGTGATGCCGGTTACGTAACTTCAGTCACACACGCAGTCCAACCGGACCCACCTCACACATTCGAGAAGGAGTGCACGATGTTGGTGATACTCGGCTTCCTCATGGTAGCCGCCTTCATGTTCTTGATCCTGACCAAGAGAGCCACGCCCGTCGTCGCACTCACCCTCGTACCCGTCATCTTCGGTCTGCTGGCCGGCGCAGGGCTCGGCATCGGTGACATGATCACCGACGGCATCAAGTCGCTGGCCCCCACCGCGGCCCTGCTGTTCTTCGCCATCATCTTCTTCGGCATCATGATCGACGTCGGACTGTTCGACCCACTGGTGCGCGGCATTCTGCGCCTGGTGCGCAACGATCCGATGAAACTCGTTGTCGGAACGGCCATTCTGGCCATGGTCGTCTCGCTCGACGGTGACGGCTCCACCACGTTCATCATCGTCACGTCCGCCCTGTTGCCGCTGTATCTCAAACTCGGTGTCAGCCCGGTCATTCTGACGGTCGTCGCCGGTCTCGCCAACGGCACGATGAACATCATTCCGTGGGGCGGCCCGACGGTTCGCGCTGCTTCCGCTCTCGGCATCTCCCCGTCCGACGTGTTCGTTCCGATGGTTCCTTCCATGATCGTCGGCCTGATCATCGTGCTGCTCTTCGCCGTTCACCTGGGCATCATGGAGCGCCGACGCATCGGCAAGCTGATCTACGAGCCCGAGTTGGTGGCCTCCGGTGGCGGCGGCAGTATCCGCAAGGGTGGCAAGGCAACCGGCGGTGCAGGCACCGGCGGATCGGACGACGGCGAATCGGGTCAGTTCTTCGACGGTCTCGACCCCAACCGCGACACCCTGCGCCCGAAGCTGCTGTGGTTCAACGCTGCTCTGACGGTCATCCTCCTCGTCATCCTCGTCATGGACATCCTGCCCATCCCGGTGCTGTTCATGATCGCTGCCTCCATTGCCCTGACGGTCAACTTCCCCAAGGTCAAGGAGCAGGGCGACGCGATCGCACGGCACTCGTCGTCCATCGTCTCGGTGGTAGCCATGGTGCTCGCCGCGGCAATTCTGACCGGCGTCTTCCAGGGCACCGGCATGGTCGAGGCCATGGCGGAGTGGCTGCTCAACGTCATCCCGTCCGGCATGGGCCCGTACCTGGCCGTCATCACCGGCATCCTGAGCATCCCGCTGACGTTCTTCATGACCAACGACGCCTTCTACTTCGGCATCCTGCCGGTGCTGACCGAGACCGCAGGCAAGTACGGCATCGACCCGGTCGAGATGGCCCGTGCGTCGATCACCGGTCAGCCCGTCCACCTGCAGAGCCCGCTGGTTCCGGCCATCCTGCTGCTGGTCACCCTCGCCGGAGTGTCACTGGCCGATCACCACAAGAAGGTGCTGTGGCGAGCGGTGGTCGTCTCCCTCGCGATGCTTGCCGTCGGCATCGTCCTCGGCCAGATCCCGTTCGGCTGATCCCCCACCCCATCTCGCGTAGGAGAAACCGTCATGACTGTTGGCGTACTGCACAACAATTCGCCCGAGGGCCGCGCAGCACTGGCGGCAGCCGTTCGAGAAGCACGCATCCGCGAGACGGACCTGGTCGTCCTGCACGCACTCTCCGGATCGGCCGAACCGTCCGCCGAGGCCGCCGAGACGCAGGCCGTGTCCACGTCGGTGGAGACCGCGCTGGCCGATATCGACCACGCCGACGCGGTCTCCTGGACCGTGGCAGTGGGTCGGCCCGACCCCGACGCCGTCAACACGCTGCTGACCCTGGTGGAAGAACAGAAGTCGGAGATCCTGGTGGTGGGCTCGCGGCACCGCTCGGCGGTCGGAAAGTTCCTGATGGGACAGACCATTCAGCGTCTGCTCCTCGAGATCCCGGTCCCGGTTCTGCTGGTCAAGTCCGGAGCATGAGTGCTCCGACACCGATGAGACGAGTACTGGGGTACAGCCTCCGATGGATCGGCCTCGCGGCCGTATCCGTCGGGGGCTGGGCCCTTTTCGCGACTCTGGGTCTGACGGCACCGTCACTGTTCGCCGCACTTGTCGTCGCCGTGGTCTTCGCGCTGACCGGCCTCGGTCCGGCTGCCGTCCCCCGTCCGGCATCGATGGCGGCGCAGGGCACACTGGCGGTGACGATCGGGTTGATGCTCGACACCGACACCCTGGGTGCGTTGGGCGAGAACTGGATTCCCGCAGTTCTCGTCGGTGCGGGGACACTGGTCGTCAGTGCAGGCTGCGGCGCGCTGCTGGCTCTGCATCGCGACGTCGACCCGGTCACCGGAGCGCTGTCCCTGATTGCCGGTGGCGCAACGGGTCTGGTGTCCATCGCCCGAGAACTCGGCGGGGACGAGCGCATCGTCGCGGTGGTCCAGTACCTACGCGTCGCACTCGTGGTGGTCACGATGCCGCTGATCGTCACGTTCGCGTTCCATACCGACACCGGTGGTGGGACAGCGTCGTCCGAGCAGTCGACGACGCCCTGGTACATCGGTACGGCCTTTCTGATCGCTGCCGTCATCGCCGGAATCGTTCTCGCTCGGATCATCCGACTGCCCGCGCCCGCCACCCTCGGACCACTGATCGTCGCCGGCACCTGCGAACTGCTCGGCTGGCCGGTCGACATCTCGGTACCCGCCGTGCTGCTGCCGGTGGCGTTCATCGTCATCGGATGGCAGGCGGGGCTCGCCTTCACCGTCTCCAGTCTGCGGGCGATCGGTCGGATCTTCCCGTGGGCTGCTCTGCTGGTCGTATCGATCGGGGTGATCTGCGCACTGTTCGGCTGGGCACTGTCTGCGATCACCGGAGTCAGCATGCTCACCGGCTACCTCGCGACCACGCCCGGTGGATTGGCCGCCGTGCTGGCCGTGTCCGCGACGACGGGATCGGACGTCACCTTCGTCGCGTGCGTTCAGGTGATTCGGTTGGTGTCGATGCTCGTCGCCGCGCCACTCGCCGCAGCCGCGTACACGAAGCTGGCCGACCGCAAGAAGGGCGCAACGGCACGCGAATCAACCGTCGGCGCGGGGTAATTCGACTCGGAAGGTCGCGCCCTGCCCCGGGGCGCTCTGCACTGTCACAGTTCCGCTGTGCGCCGCTACCAGGGCCGCCACGATCGACAGACCGAGCCCGCTGCCCCCGCTCTCGCGTGTGCGCGAGGAGTCGGCTCGATAGAAGCGCTCGAAGACGTGCGCGGCCTCTTCCTTGCCCAGACCGGGTCCGGTGTCCTGTACTTCGAGCAGCACCGACGACTGGGTGGTCCCGACGCACACGGTGATCGACGCGGATTCCGGCGTGTGCCGTACGGCGTTTCCGACGAGGTTCGCGAGCACCTGACGCAGCCGCGCGTCGTCGCCGCGGACTTCGGGTATTCCCGGCCCCGCCAACACTTTCAGGGAGATGTCCCGCGTGGGCGAGACGGCCTTGGCGTCGTGCACCGCATCGGCGGCGACGGTCAGCAGGTCGACGCGCCGCATGTCCAGAGGTCGTTGCGCGTCGAGGCGCGCGAGCATCAACAGGTCTTCGACGAGCAGGCCCATGCGCGCCGACTCGCCCTCGATTCGATTCATCAGCAACGAGATGTCGCTCATCGCACCCTGTCGGTACAGCTCGGCGAACCCGCGAATGGTCGTCAGCGGTGTTCGTAATTCGTGGCTGGCATCGGCGACGAAGCGGCGCATTCGATCCTCGGATGCGCGCGCGGCCTCCTCGGAGGCGGCAGTGGCCGCGAACGCACGCTGAATCTGCGAGAGCATGCCGTTCAGCGCCGCCGACAACCGGCCCACCTCGGTCTTCTCACTCCACTCGGGAACTCGACGGTGGAGGTCTCCGGCGGCGATGGCCGCGGCAGTGGTCTCCACCTCACGCAACGGTCGCAGGCTGCGCCGCACCACGAAGTAGGCGATCACGGCCAGTGCCAGCAACACGGCTGCGCCGATGTAGAACTGGAGTACCACCAGTCTGCTGACGGTCTGCTGATTGGCGCTGAGCGACATTCCGACGGTGGTGGAGCCCTCGCTGTTCGTCACCGTGATCACCCGCCACTGCTTCGACGGGTCGCCCTCGGAACCGACGGTTTTCGGGGCCGCCGACGGCGTGCCCGACAGATCCGGAACATCCTCTGTCACATCGTTGATCGGGCCGCGCACGGTACCGTCGTCGGCGACGAAACGAACGTAGAAGTTGGACGGCGGGCGACTTGGATTGGGCTCGTCGACCGGGAAGGGCGGGCGTTCGTTACCCGGCCTGGCCCAGCCCACGGACGCCTCGATCAGTTGTTGATCGAGACGACGCATCAACGACGTCTCGAGCGAGGAGGTCACGGCAATCCCCGACGCCAACAGGCCGAGACCGACCAGGAGCAACAGCGCGGCGACCAAGGTGAAGCGCAGCGGCAGACTTCGAATCCGACCTCGAATGCCCGTCACCGTGGCTGGCGCATGACGTAGCCGACGCCCCGCAACGTGTGGATCAATCGGGTGTCGCCCGTATCGACCTTGCGGCGCAGATAGGACACGTAGGACTCCACCACTCCCACTTCTCCGCCGAAGTCGTAGTGCCACACGTGATCGAGAATTCGCGGCTTGCTCAGTACGGTTCCCGCGTTGACCATGAAGTACCGCAGCAGTGTGAATTCGGTGGGCGAGAGCGAGACCGGCTCTCCCGCCTTCCAGACCTCGTGGGTGTCGTCGTCGAGTTCGATGTCCGCGAACGCAACTCGGGAGGGCTGCGCGTCCTCGCTTTTGCCCGAACGGCGCAGGATCACCCGGAGTCGGGCCACCACCTCCTCGAGCGAGAACGGCTTGGTCACGTAGTCGTCCGCACCGAGGGTCAGCCCGGTCACCTTGTCCTCCACGGAGTCTCGTGCGGTCAAGAACAGTGCGGGCGCATCGATTCCGTCCGCCCGCAGCCGACGCAGCAGACCGAAGCCGTCCATGCCGGGCATCATCACGTCGAGAATGAGAGCCTCTGGCCTGAAGTTGCGGGCCTTGTCCAATGCCTCGGGGCCGGACGACGCCGTCGCCACCTCGAATCCCTGGTACCTGAGGCTGACCGACAGCAGTTCGACGATTGTCGGTTCGTCGTCGACGATCAGGACTCGGGCCTCGGGTGTCTCGCTCACGGTGTCCATCATCGCGCGAGATGCTGCCCGTTCGCTGGACTCTCGCTGTGAGGTTGCTGTGAGCCCCCGACGAGGAGGCATGATGGCAGCACCATGGTCGACGCGAACCCGGGCACCCGCACCAGGGTTCGGTCTCCCGTGTCATCCATGCACGTATTCGCAACTCTGCTCGTGTTGGGCATCGCGTTCGGTGCCGACGTGGCCCGGTGGGTCGACTCGTCCCCTGCACTAAGGACCGGAGCGACGGTGTTCACCGGGATCTTCGTGCAGGCGACGCCGTTCCTGGTGCTCGGAGTGCTCGTCAGCGGAGGCATCGCCGCGTTCGTCTCGCCCGCGGTGCTGCAGAAGGTGGTGCCGAAGAACGCCACCGCTGCCGTCGGAGTGAGCGGACTTGCGGGAATGGCGTTGCCCGGTTGTGAGTGCGGTGCCGTTCCCGTTTCGCGCCGGCTGATGGATCAGGGTGTTCCGACGTCTGCAGCCTTGGCGTTTCTGCTCTCGGCACCGGCGATCAACCCCGTCGTCCTGGTCTCCACTGCGGTGGCCTTCCCCGGCGAGCCGGCGATGGTTCTCGCGCGGTTCTTCGGCTCACTCGCCACCGCTCTGGTGATGGGCTGGCTGTGGACCAGGTTCGGCAAGGCCGAGTGGATCACCGCTCGGCTCGCCGATCGTGAACACCGCCACGGAAACTCGAAGTGGGAGACGTTCCGCGAGTCGGCGCGCGCGGACCTGCTGCAGGCCGGAGCTTTTCTCGTGTTCGGAGCAGCGGCCGCCGCCTTGCTGCATCTGGTGGTTCCGGACTGGGTGTTCGACCATCTCGCCGGTCAGTTGCTGCTGTCGATCCTGGTGATGGCCGTGCTCGCGGTGATTCTCGCGCTGTGCTCGGAGGCCGACGCATTCGTCGCGGCGAGCATGTCGATGCTGCCGCTGCTGCCGCGGCTGGTCTTCCTGGTGGTGGGACCTGCGGTCGACGTGAAGTTGATGGCGATGCAGGCCGGAAGCTTCGGACGCGGCTTCGTGGCTCGCTTCGCCCCGCTGACGTTCATCGTCGCGATCGTGTGCGCCTCGGTGAGCGGCTACGCGTTCCTGGGGGCCCGATGAAACGCGAGGTGCAGAATCTGCTGCTCCTGCTTCTCGGCGGAGCCACGGTCAAGATCTCGGTGGACGGCACCTTTGTGCGATACGTCAAACCGTCGCTGCATCCGTATCTGCTGACCGCCGGGGTGTTGATCGTCGCCCTGGCGATCGCGTCGATCGTCGCCGACATCCGCCGCGGTGGGCCCGCGGGCGACGGACACGATCATGATTCGCGTCCGTACTGGCTGCTCCTGGTCCCACTCGCGGTCATCCTGTTCGTCGCACCGCCCGCGCTGGGAGTCTCGGCCGTCGGCGAGCGATCCGTCACCTCGTCGGCCGATCGTCAGAGGACAGCGTTTCCACCGTTGCCGAACGAGCGCGCGCCCGAGGTTCCTCTGCTCGACGCCGTGCAACGCGCGGTCAGGGACACCGAAGGCAGCCTCGACGGACGGGAGATTCGCGTCACCGGATTCGCCGTCGCCACCGCGAACGGAGGCTCGCCGCGCGCCGACGGAACGAGAGAAGGCCTCGACCTCGCCCGCATTCTCATCATCTGTTGCGCGGCCGACGCCAGGTCCGTTCGCATCCACCTCGATGCAGGTAGCGCAGCTCTCGACGACATTCCTGACGGCACCTGGCTGCAGATTTCGGGAACCGTGGACGCTGCAACGGCGACGGAGGACACCGCGTTCACACCCACGATGACGGTGTCGACGGTCGAGCGAATCGAAGCTCCGGCGAACACGTACGCCTACTGACGCCATGGCCACCGTGCACACGAATTGGTACGATCGTACAAGTCACTTCCGGCAATCGGACGAGCGCACCGTACCCGAACAGCGACAAGACGGTGCAAGGAGTGATTTCTCATGGCTTGGCTGATTCTCGTCGTCTCCGGCGTCCTCGAAGCGATCTGGGCAACCGCACTCGGCAAGTCCGAGGGCTTCACCAAACTCGGACCGTCCGTCGTCTTCGGCATCGCGGTGGTGCTCAGCATGATCGGACTCGCGATCGCGATGCGATCGTTGCCCACCGGCACCGCCTACGCCGTCTGGGTGGGAATCGGTGCCACCCTCACCGTCACGTACGCCATGATCACCGGTGCCGAATCCGCCTCGCTGCTCAAGGTTGCGCTTCTGGTCGGCATCGTCGGATGCGTCGTCGGACTGAAGGTTCTTCACTGATTTTCCGGGCTACGAGCAGTTACAGTAAAACGATGAACTGGGTGTCAGCGATCACACTGCCCGCGCGCGCCGGAATTGCCATCGCCGAACAGGCGATCGGCGTCGCGGAGGTCGCTCTGGCGACCACCAGGATGGCCTTGGCCACCGGTGCGTCGGGCACCGCAGGTGTCGCCTCGCTCGCCAACCCGCGCGGCGGCACGATGCAACTGCTGGCCCAGCTCGGCCAGCTCACCTCCGACGACCGCGCCCTGGGCAACGCCCTCAAGGAAGGCGGGCCACTCGATCGCCTGCTCGCCCAGGGTGGCGTCGTGGACCGCCTCACCTCCGAGGACGGCACCCTCGAGCGGCTGCTGTCCCCTGGCGGCCCGGTCGAGCGAATCCTGGCTCCCGGCGGACCCCTGGACCGGCTGCTCGCCGAGGACGGACCGCTCGAACGACTGCTCGCCGAGGGCGGTCTGCTGGACCGCATCACCGCCACCAACGGACCGCTGGAAAGACTGACGGCCAAGGACGGTCCGCTCGAGGTGCTCACGCGTCAGGACGGCCTCATCGAACGCGCCATCGCCGAGGAGGGCATCCTCGAAACGCTCCTCGCCGAGGACGGAGCCATCGAGCGTCTGACCGCCAAGGGTGGCCCGCTCGATCAGTTGGTCAAGCTCTCGGAGACGTTGACGTCGGTGGCCCCCAACATCGAGCGGATGAGCATCTCGATCGACATCCTGCAGGATTCCGTCGAGATCCTCTCGGCCGCGGTACATCCGCTGGGAGAGCTGGTCGGCCGACTCCCAAGTCGCTGGCTCAAGAGCGGCAAGCAGTCGGTGCACGAACTGCACTGACCCGTCCCACGGGTACGTCCCAGGCGTTCTCGGGTCGGCCGATGTTAGCGCTCACACTGGTCACGTGGGTGCGAAAAAGAAATCTTTGACAATGCCGATGTTATCGCTCACACTTTCGTCTTGATGTGATGCGAACCACACGGGACACCCCGGCGGACCCCGCTTCACGGTCTACTCCACTACGCAGGGAGAAACGATGAAGTTTCGACACCTATCCATCGCCGCAGCCGCGGTGGCGCTCACCCTCACGCTCGGCGCGTGTGGATCGAGCACCAAGACCGCGGACCAGGCTCCGGCCGAAGGCGGAAGCACGGCGGGCGCCCTGATCGGCGTCACGATGCCGACGAAGTCCTCGGCTCGATGGATCGCCGACGGCGACAACCTCAAGAGCGCGCTGGAGGGGCAGGGCTACAAGGTCGATCTGCAGTACGCCGAGAACGACATTCCCACCCAGGTGAACCAGATCGAGAACCAGATCACCCAGGGCGCAAAGCTTCTCATCGTGGCCTCCGTGGACGGCACCGCCATCACCACCCAGCTGCAGGAAGCAAAGGACAACGGCATCGGCGTCATCGCCTACGACCGCCTCATCCGTAACTCGCCCAACGTCGACTACTACGCGACGTTCGACAACTACAAGGTCGGCGTCGACCAGGCCACGTCACTTCTCGTCGGTCTCGGCCTGAAGAACGAGGACGGCACCGACAAGGCCGATGCCCCGGCCGGCCCGTTGAACATCGAGGTCTTCGCCGGTTCGCCCGACGACAACAACGCCACCTTCTTCTTCGACGGTGCCATGGACACCCTGAAGCCGTACCTGGACAAGGGAACTCTGAAGATCGGCAGCGGCGAGTCCGATTTCGAGACGGCTGCGACACTGCGCTGGGATCCGGCCACCGCCCAGAAGCGCATGGAGGATCTGCTCACCAAGACGTATTCCTCCGGCCAGAAGGTGCAGGGCGTGCTCTCGCCGTACGACGGCTTGTCCATCGGCATCCTCTCCGCACTCAAGAGCAACGGATACGGAACAGCAGGGCAGCCGTACCCGATCGTCACCGGACAGGACGCCGAGGTGCCGTCCGTGAAGTCCATCATCGCCGGTGAGCAGTACTCCACGATCTACAAGGACACCCGTCAGCTGGCCGAGGTCACGATCGCGATGGCTCAGGCCATGCTCGACGGTCAGACGCCCGAGACCAACAACACCACCGATTACGACAACGGCGACAAGGTCGTTCCCGCGTACCTGCTGCAGCCCGAGATCGTCTACAAGGACAACTACGAGAAGCTGCTGGTCGAGGGTGGCTACTACACCGAGGATCAGTTGAAGTGAGTTCGGCGATGACGAGCCCGATCCTGGAGATGCGTGGCATCACCAAGACCTTTCCCGGCGTCAAGGCTCTACAGGACGTCACTCTCTCGGTGAATCGCGGCGAAATCCACGCGATCTGCGGCGAGAACGGCGCAGGCAAGTCGACGCTCATGAAGGTGTTGTCGGGTGTGTACCCACACGACACCTTCGACGGCGACATCGTGTTCGACGGTAGGCCGTGCGAGTTCTCCGACATCCGGGGCAGCGAGGCCGAGGGCATCGTCATCATCCATCAGGAACTCGCACTGAGTCCGTACCTCTCGATCGCCGAGAACATCTTTCTCGGCAACGAGCGGTCCAAGCGCGGGTTCATCGACTGGAACCGCACCAATTCCGAGGCCGCAGCCCTACTGAACCGGGTAGGGCTGCGGGAGAACCCCGTCAGCGTCGTCAGCGATCTCGGTGTCGGCAAGCAGCAGCTCGTCGAGATCGCCAAGGCGTTGTCCAAGGACGTGACGCTGCTGATTCTCGACGAACCGACTGCGGCACTGAACGATTCGGATTCCGCTCACCTCCTCGACCTGCTACGCGGTCTGCGGGACGAGGGCATCACGTGCGTGATCATCTCGCACAAGCTCAACGAGATCGCGGCCATCGCGGACCGGACGACGATCATCCGTGACGGCCGGACCATCAAGACCCTGGATATGCGAGACCCGGACGTCACCGAGGATCGCATCATCTCGCTCATGGTCGGCCGCGATCTCGAGCACCGGTTTCCGCCGCACGAATCGACCGTGGGAGAGGAAGTTCTGCGTATCGAGGACTGGACCGTGCACAGTCCGACGCAACACGGCCGGACCGTTGTCGACAAGGCGAATCTCAGTCTGCGCCGCGGGGAGATCGTCGGTCTTGCCGGCTTGATGGGTGCCGGACGCACCGAGTTGGCCATGAGCGTCTTCGGCCGAAGCTACGGCATCGACATCTCGGGGCGACTGTACAAGTACGGCAAGGAAATTCACGTCAAGTCGGTCAACGATGCCATCCATCACGGGATCGCCTACGCCACCGAGGACCGAAAGCGGTACGGCCTCAATCTGATCGACGACATCAAGCGCAACATCTCCACCGCCGCCCTGGACAAGCTGGTGACGGGAGGCTTCGTCGACGACAACCAGGAGTTCAAGGTCGCCGAGGGTTTCCGCAAGAGCATGAACATCAAGGCACCGAACGTGGCCGCCGTGGTCGGCAAACTCTCCGGCGGCAATCAGCAGAAGGTCGTGTTGAGCAAATGGATCTTCAGCGATCCCGACGTGCTCATTCTCGACGAACCGACACGAGGAATCGACGTCGGCGCGAAGTTCGAAATCTATTCGATCATCAACGATCTCGCCGACGCCGGGAAGGCGGTCCTGGTGATCTCCTCCGAGCTCCCCGAACTGCTCGGGCTGTGCGACCGGATCTACGCACTGTCGGCAGGCCGTATCACCGGTGAGGTCACTCGCGAGGACGCGACCCAGGAATCGCTCATGCATCTCATGACCCGTGGAACAGGAGTACTTCGATGAATCAGTTGTCGACCGTGCGGGGGTTGCTCACGCGCAACCTTCGCCAGAGCGGAATCTTCATCGCCTTCGCGCTGATCATCGTGCTGTTCACCGTGCTGACGGGCGGTCAGCTTCTGGTGCCGCAGAACATCAGCAACATGGTGGTGCAGAACTCGTACATCCTCATCCTGGCCATCGGCATGGTCGTGATCATCATCGCGGGCCACATCGACCTGTCCGTCGGCTCGGTCGTCGCGGCCACCGGTGCCATCGCCGGTGTCCTCATGGTTCAACAGAACGTGCCGTGGCCACTGGCGGTGCTCATCACGTTGATCGTCGGCGGCCTGATCGGTGCCTGGCAGGGCTATTGGGTCGCGTACTTCGGCATACCGGCGTTCATCGTGACGCTGGCAGGCATGCTCGTCTTCCGCGCAGTCACTCTCATCGTTCTCGGCAACCAGGGCATCGGGCCGTTCCCCGGACCGGTACGCACACTGTCCAACGGCTTCCTGCCCGGCTTCCTCGGCAACGTGGGACTCGGACCACTGGGTGGGGCCGACATCTTCACGTTGCTCGTCGCCATTGTGGCCGTCGTCGGAATCGTGTTCAGCCAGTGGCGATCTCGCACGGGTCGGCAGAAGTACGGCCAGACCGTGGACGCACTGCCGCTGTTCCTGATCAAGATGGCCTTCGCTGCCGCTCTCGTACTCGCCATCGCGGTGCAGCTGGCGCGGTTCAAGAACCTGCCGTACGTACTGATCCTGCTCGCCGTGCTGGTGATGGGCTACTCCACCCTCGCGGGCAAGACGGTGTTCGGTCGGCACGTGTACGCGATCGGCGGCAACATCCACGCTGCCTCGCTGTCCGGAATCAAGGTCAAGCCGGTCACCTTCTGGATCTTCGTCAACATGGGCGTGCTCTCGGCCCTGGCCGGAATCATCTTCGCCGGTCGACTCAACCAGGCCGGACCCACCGCGGGCAACGGCTTCGAGCTCGACGCCATCGCGGCGGCCTTCATCGGCGGCGCGGCAGTACAGGGCGGCGTCGGCCGCATCGTCGGCGCACTCACCGGTGGGCTGATCATCGCCGTGATCAACAGTGGAATGTCGCTCATCGGCTCGCCCAGTGAGCGCGTTCAGCTGGTCAAGGGCCTGGTCCTGCTCGCGGCGGTTGCGTTCGACATCTGGACCAAGCGTCGAGCAGCGAGCGGCAAGGGCAACAAGGGCGACAAAGCCGCGCCCCCGAGCAGCTATCTCGGTGTGCCCGTGCCCGCCGAGATGTTCACCGGTGCCGAGCAGGGCAAGCCTGCGCCCACCACGACCGGCACGGCGGTGAACACACCCACCTGACGTGCATGTTCGCGGGCGCCGAGGGACCCGGCATGCTGTGATTGTCTTCGACGACGCGAGAGGAGCTGCACGACGATGACGCCGACACGCGGACCAGCCATGACCGATGTCGCCCGGCTCGCAGGTGTGTCCCACCAGACCGTCTCCCGCGTCATCAACGGTCATCCCAACGTGACCGAGGCGACGCGAACGAAAGTGGATCGGGCGATCTCGGAGCTCGGATACCGCCCCAACACCGCCGCTCGTGCTCTGGTGACCGGCCGCAGCAAGACCATCGGAATCGTCGGCACCGGAAACGCTCTGTACGGCCCGGTCTCGACGCTCTACAGCGTCGAGTACGCAGCACGCCACGCCGGCTACTCGGTGGTGGTCGCCGTCCCCACCTCCTTCGACGAATCGGCGATCATCACCTGCGTGCGCCGGTTGCAGAAGCAGGGCGTCGACGGCGTGGTCGTCATCGCGCCACTGCGCACCGACGGCGGCGACATCGCCGATCTGGCCGGGGAGCTGCCGCTGGTGGCCGTCGAGGGTTCGCCCGCCGGCGATCTGGCCGTGGTCTCGGTCGATCAGATCGCCGGAGCCAAGGCCGCAACCGCGCACCTGCTCTCGCTCGGGCACCGCGCCGTGTGGCACGTTGCCGGGCCGCTGGGGTGGTACGAGGCCACCGATCGCGTCACCGGGTGGCGGATGGCCCACGAGGATGCCGGCGTGGAGCCACCGCCCACTCTCGGCGGCGACTGGACCGCGAGATCGGGGTTCGAGGCCGGCAGCGAACTGGCCGGGAACGCCGACGTTACCGCGGTGTTCGCAGGCAACGACTCCATGGCGCTCGGGGTGCTTCGCGCACTGGACGTCCACGGCAGGCGAGTACCGCAGGACGTCAGTGTGGTCGGCTTCGACGACGTTCCCGACGCGGAATTCTTCTCGCCGCCCCTGACCACCATCCGCCAGGAGTTCACCGACGTCGGCATCCGGAGCGTCGAGATTCTGCTCGACCAGATCGACACCGGAAACCGCAGCACCATGCGTTCGAGCATCGAACCGAGCCTGGTGATCAGGTCGAGCACCGGTGCCGCACGTGCATGAAAATTCGTAGCCTGCTACGAATTTCCGCTCACGTGCGGCGAAGCCGCTCTCACATGCGCAGCTGCAGTTCCACCAGCAAGCGCGCATCGGAGTCGCCGAGATCGAGGTCCAGAATCTGCTCGACGCGTCGAATGCGGTAGCGCAGGGTGTTCGGATGAATGTGCAGTCGCTCGGCGGCAGCCCGAACGTCGCCGAAGCACCCCAGGTACGACACGAGACTCTCGCGCATTCTGGAGTCGTTGGTCGCGTCGTATCGGTCGAGGGCGGCGATGCGCGGGTCCCGCAGCTGTTCGTGACTGGCGATCAGTTCCACGATTTCGCCCAGCAACACAGACGTTCTCGACTCCTCCAGCGTCGTGACGCGCACTTCTCCGGTGGTGCCGTCGAGCACTCGGTCGACCTCGAATCTGGCCACGGCAACCCCGTCGAGATCGGCGATCGGTGCGGCGACCGCAGCGCGCAACGCCAGCGAGGTACGCGTCTCGATTCGCCCGACGGCATCGGCGGTCCACGCCGCGATCCCGGTGCCCGACGCCACCCCGGGAAACAGTGCGTAGATTCTCTCACCGATGGTGGTGACCAACGAGTCACGGCGAAAAGCGCTGGCGTGCAATCGGACAGACGGTGCCAGGGCGCTGATCTCGAATTCCCCGCAGGCAGCGAATCCGACGACCGCCGCCGATCCCGAGGTGGGGATCGACAGTGCCGACGCGAGCGACGGGACGTCGACACCGCCGCCCCTGGCCCCGAGCAGGCGCTGAATCTGCAGGGCCTCGTTGGTCGGGGCGTTCGCGATGCGGGTGATCAGCCGAGCCGCGACGGCCGAGGCACCGCGAAGTACCGCGTCCGCGTCGGCGGCGAGCGGGGTGGCACCCTCCTGCACCCAGATCGTCCCGAGAGTCGTTGGGCTGCCGGATATCCGACGGATTCCGACGGCGAGGCGTCGACGAATTCCCAGTTCGGTATCGGCCGGTACGTCGATCACGTCATCGGTGCGGCGGAGTCGATCGAACACGCCTCGCTCGTGCAGTCTACGGAGGTAGTCGGCCGGACCTTCGCGTCCGAGGATCGACAGGGTCCGCAGTTCGTCGGCCGCGTCGTCGGATGCCGAGTACGCCAACACATGTGAGCGCTCGTCCTCGATGCTCACCATGCCCTTCGTCAGCGACGCCACCGTCTGCGCGAGTTCGTAGAGGTCCGTGTCGGCTCCCAATGTTCCGTCGTCGGGACCGTGCGACCGCACCTGATCGAGCACTCCCCGCATCATCGACAGCAGCAGCTCCCATCGTGTCTGCTGGTGCACCGCGATCAATGCGATACCTGTCTCCCGCGCTCCGTGGGACAGCGCAGTCGAGCCGGCAACCTTGGTCAGCACCGCGAGCGGTCGGTCCGCGACCGGGCGCAACGCGAGATCGTCGAACCACCGCACCACATCGGCCTCGGTCACACCCACCAGCAGCGTCAGATCGGAGGACGTTCCCGGAGGCAGCCGCAGGTCGTCGGCGTCGAGCAGCGCGACGGACTCGACTGCCATGTCCGTTCCTGCCGGTGCGAGGACCAGTTCGACGACGGCGCTGTGCAGCGACGTCAGCATCGAACGCAGCGACACCGTATTGGCCATACGGACAAGTAGATCACGAATTCTTTGGCCGACGGGCTGATTGAACGACGTGCGGATCGGACTTCAATGAGCAGCACACACCGAAGACGAGGAGCAGCCATGGACGCCGTCACATCCGTCCCCACCCCCACCAACGAGCCGGTCAACACCTACGCCCCGGGGAGCCCGGAACGGGCCCGCTTGCGCAGCCGTCTGGACGAGCTCCGGAGTTCCCCCGTGGAGATCCGTCAGGTCATCGGCGGCGTTCACCGACAGGCTGACGGCCCGGTCGAGAACGTCGTCGAACCGCACAAGCACTCGTCGATCATCGGCAGCTTCACCGGTGCCACCCACCAGGATGTGCGCGACGCCGTCGATGCTGCGACGGCAGCGGCCCCCGCGTGGCGCGAGCTTCCCTTCGACGAGCGCGCCGCGGTGTTCCTGCGAGCCGCCGATCTGCTGTCCGGTCCGTGGCGCGAAAGAATCGCTGCGGCAACGATGCTCGGTCAGTCCAAGTCGGCCTACCAGGCGGAGATCGACGCACCCTGCGAGCTGATCGACTTCTGGCGGTTCAACGTCGCGTTCGCCCGGCAGATTCTCGCCGAGCAGCCGGTCTCGGCTCCGGGAGTGTGGAATCGCGTCGAATACCGTCCGCTCGAGGGCTTCGTCTACGCCATCACCCCGTTCAACTTCACCGCCATCGCAGGCAATCTGCCCACCGCACCTGCGCTGATGGGCAACACCGTGCTGTGGAAGCCCTCGCCCACGCAGGCCGTCGCCGCGTATCTGACGCTCCAGTTGCTCGAAGCCGCAGGCCTTCCGCCGGGGGTGATCAATCTGGTTCTCGGTGACGGACCGATGGTCTCCGACGTGGCCCTTGCCGATCCACGGCTGGCCGGTATCCATTTCACCGGGTCCACCGCGACATTCCAGACGCTGTGGCGCGAGGTGGGCAACAACATCTCGAACTACCACTCGTATCCACGGCTCGTGGGTGAGACCGGCGGCAAGGACTTCGTCGTCGCGCACAGCTCCGCCGATCCGGATGTGCTGACCACCGCCATGATTCGCGGTGCCTTCGACTTCCAGGGTCAGAAGTGCTCGGCAGCGTCGAGGGCCTTCGTACCGAAGTCGCTGTGGGCCTCGATGGGCGACGGGTTCATCGAGCAGGTCTCGGCACTGAAGTACGGCGACGTGACCGACCTGTCCAACTACGGCGGTGCCGTCATCGACCGAAAGGCGTTCGACCGCAACGCAGCTGCTCTCGATCGAGCGAAGTCCGTTCCCGGCCTGACCATCGCCGCCGGTGGTACCTGCGACGACTCGGAGGGGTACTTCGTCTCCCCCACGGTGCTTCTCGGGGACGACCCCACCGACGAGGCCTTCACCACCGAGTACTTCGGGCCGATCCTGGCCGTGCACGTCTACGACGACAGCAGGCCGGACGCCTATGCCGAGACACTGCGCACCGTCGACACCGGATCGAAGTACGCGTTGACCGGAGCGGTCATCGCCACCGATCGCACCGCCGTCGAACAGGCCCATGCGGCACTGCGATTCGCCGCAGGCAACTTCTACGTCAACGACAAACCGACCGGCGCGGTGGTGGGACAGCAACCGTTCGGCGGGGCCCGCGCGTCGGGAACCAACGACAAGGCGGGTTCACCGCAGAACCTGCTGCGGTGGACCTCGGCCCGCACCGTGAAGGAAACGTTCGTCCCGCCGACCACTCACGGCTACCCGCATCAGGAAGGCGAGGGCACGCGATGACCACCCTGCTGAGCAATCCGCTGCGTCCGGCCCTGCTCGCGGCCGCACGTTCACCCAAACTGCAGGCGACCGTGACACGTCTACGCGCCACCCGGTCCCTCGTCGACCGCTTCGTTGCGGGCGAATCCGAGCCCGCGGCCGTCAGCGCAGTCGACGCCCTGCTGGCGTCGGGCCGGTTCGTCTCGGTGGACTACCTCGGTGAGGACACCACCGACCGAGGCCAGGCGAAGGCAACCGTGGACGCCTATCTCTCACTTGTACAACGCTTTTCGACGCGAGAAGCCGACGCAACCGCGCTCGAGATTTCACTCAAGCTGTCTGCACTCGGCCAGGGAATCGACCGAACTCTGGCGCTCGAGAACGCACGGACGATCTGTACGGCCGCGGCCGCGGCCGGGGTGTGGGTGACGGTCGATGCCGAGGACCACACCACCACCGATTCGACCCTGTCGATCGTCCGGGAACTACGCGTCGACTTCCCCGACCTGGGCACGGTGTTGCAGGCCTACCTGCGGCGCACCGAGGCCGACTGCCACGACCTGTCCGGGCCGAGATCTCGTATCCGACTGTGCAAAGGTGCGTACAACGAACCGTCGTCGGTGGCGTTCCAGGGTGCACGCGAGGTCTCCGACTCCTACCTCCGATGCCTGCAGATCCTGATGTACGGCCGCGGCTACCCCATGGTGGCCTCGCACGACCCGGAGATGATCGAGGCGGCGGACAGGCTGGCGTCGGCTGCAGGACGATCGTCCGAGGAGTTCGAGTTCCAGATGCTGTACGGAATCCGCGATCCCGAACAGCGTCGACTCGTGGACGCGGGACGCAAAGTACGCGTGTACGTACCGTACGGATCGCAGTGGTACGGCTACTTCATGCGCAGGCTTGCCGAACGCCCCGCGAACCTGATGTTCTTCGCGCGATCGGTGCTCTCGCGCACCTGAGGGTGCACCGAAGAACTCACTCACCGCACCACCCGGTCGCCGCACCACCCGGTCCCCGCAAACGCGCGCGCGTTTGTCATCCGCGCGCAGAATCTCATCGTTTCGGAGGCGATTCCGCGCGCATTCGACGAATGCGCGCGCGTGTGCGGATCCCAGGAGTCGGCCACTGCGTCCCGACGTGGATTAGGTTCTGCGACATCGGGGCACCCTGGCTGCATGGCAAATTACAGAGTTATCGATCCGCACGGAACCGTCGTCGAGACCAAGGACATCGCCAGTTCCGAGGACGCGCACTCCTGGTTCAAGGACAGCCGCGCCGACAACGAGGAGTTGGGGTGGCGGCTCGAGGTCGAGCACGACGGCGAGTGGGCGTTCTTCAGTGACTCCGAAGGAACCAAAGACTAGTTCGCCTGTGCTGCAACAGTTTCGGACGATCCCGAACTTCGGTCACACCGTCGATCGGGGTCGTCCGATCTGTCAGTCGGGTGGTGCGATCGGGGGCCGAACGAACAGTGGGCAGCCCCTGAATCGGAGCTGCCCACCTCTTGTCGCGGCGATGATCGCCGGAGTACTACCGGTCGTTCGAGGGACGAGCCGTCGGAATCGTGGACTCGAGGTCGGCGACCTGGATCAGACGTGAGACCGAGCGTCCTGCGACGATCGACCATGATGCGCCGATGCCTACCGTGTACTCACGGACTGCATCGAAGACTGTGAGACCTGCGATGCCGAAGAATTCGACATCGGACAGATCGAGGGTGACATGCCTTTTGCTGGACATGCGGCTGCAGACGAAATCGGAGAACATCGGCGCGCTGCGCATGTCGATGTCGCCGTGGACGGCGACGACGAGTGAACCGTCGGGGCCGTCGTGCGCGGTGAAGATTGCTCCGGTCGCTGCGACGGACACGGACTTCTCCGCGACAGTCACCGGGGTGGTTCGAACTTTGTTGCCTGAAGATTCAACACTCATGGCAGATCCCATCGATCGGTCGAACTGAGGGGGAAACCGATCGATGCAGCGGGAGCAGAATAGAGCCTGACCCGGACGCCGACTTCGCTGCGTTTCCCCGTGACCGGCTGTTAGCTCAACCAGCGCCAACCCTACGGCACTCGCACGCTCGGAGTCCAGCATCGATTCTGCGCAGGCCGTCCACCAGCGGTTCGAACATCGGACCAGGAACATTCGCTACGATCGGCGGCTGTCTCCCAGGTCGGCGTGGTGTTCTCGCATGGCTCCGATGAGCGCTTCGAACACCCGATGCGCGGCGGCGAGATCGGCGTCGGGAAGGTCCGCCAACGCGGCGCTCGTGCGCCTGCCGAGGGGGCCGAAGAACCCGCGTGCAACCTCCATTCCGTGCTCGTCGTATCGCAGAATGACCTTGCGTCGATCGGATGCGTCGGATTCGCGGCGGATGTGCCCGGAGGTGATCATGCGTTCGACGAGGTAGGTCATCGCCGCCGACGACAGCCCCAACATCGTGCCCAGTTCCCCCGCCGTCAGCGGCGCACCCTCGACATCGGCAACCATGACGTGGAGCAGCGCGCGGAAGTCGTTGGGCCGCAGGCTGTGCAGAGCACCGAACACTTGGCCGATCTGTTCCGAGACCGACGACAGCGCTCGGAGATCCGCGGAGATCGCGGATTCGAGCTGGTTTCGGTCGGCCATGTCGGTGGTAACTCCTTCGCTGTGGTCATGGTCAGACTACTGCCCACAAGAGATTCAGTTGCTTAATATCTAAGTAAATGAGATTGTTTGTCACGTGGACAGCACTCGAACCGAGAACACCGCAGCCTGGGACCGCGTCGCCGCAGTCGTGACGCACCGTGGATCGTGGGCGATCGCGCTCGCCGTCCTCGTTCTGTCCGTCGCCGTGATGGGTCTGGTCGGCAGCAACGACTCCGCCGGCCAGTCACCGAACTCGTTGCCGACGTCGGCCGAGTCCTACCAGGTGGACGAGCTCCTCTCCCAGTTCCCCGACTCCGACACCGCACCCGTCATTCTGGTTCTGAGCCGCACAGACGGCGGTGACCTCACACCGGCCGACATCGAGGACGCAGCTGCCGCGCAGAGCCGGTTGATCGCCGTGGATCGCTCGGTACCGGACGAGCCCGGCCCGCCCCCGATCGTCGCACCCGACGGCAAAGCTGCGATTGCGCTGGTTCAGGTCGATTCCGAGTTGTCGGGCTTCACCCTCAACGAACTGATCACCGAACTGCGGTCCGCAGCAACCGAGGGCCTGTCGCCCGATCTGACCGCTCAGGTCACCGGCGGACCGGCCTTCGGAGCCGACATCGCGAACTCGTTCTCCGGTGCCAACTTCACCCTTCTTGCCGTTACCGCGCTCGTGGTGGCCGTCCTGCTCATCGTCACCTACCGATCGCCCATCCTGTGGTTGGTGCCGTTGGCCGTCATCGGTTTCGCAGACCGATTCGCCACTACCGTCGGCACCGCGCTGGCCGAGGTCACCGGTCTGTCCTTCGACGGGTCCACGTCGGGCATCACCAGCGTGCTGGTCTTCGGTGCCGGCACCAACTATGCGCTGCTGTTGATCTCTCGGTACCGCGAGGAACTGCGGCGCGAGCCCGATCATCGGCTCGCCCTGCGCCACGCCGTTCGCCATGCCGGGCCCGCCATCCTCGCCAGCAACGCCACCGTCGTCCTGGCGCTGCTGACCTTGCTCCTGGCAATATTGCCCAGCACCCGCAGCCTGGGTGCCCTGGCCGCCGCAGGCCTCGTCGTGGCAGCGGTGTTCGTGCTGTTCGTACTGCCGCCCCTGCTGGCACTGTGTGGCCCGAAGCTGTTCTGGCCCTTCGTCCCCAAGGAGTCCGACCGTGACACCACCACGGAGGGCGTCTGGCACTCGATCGCGGCAGGTGTTGCCCGACGCCCCGTGGCGACGGCCTCGGTGACCATCGTCGCGCTGCTGGCCTGCTGCGCGGCCTTGTTCGGAACGCAGATCGGACTCTCGCAGACCGAGCAGTTCCGTGTCACCGCCGAGTCCGTCGAAGGCTTCGACACTCTCTCGCAACACTTTCCGGCCGGATCCGCCGATCCGATGACGGTCCTGGCTCCCACCGCAGACATCGACGCAGTCATCGGCACCGCCCAGGGCATCGACGGTGTCGTGTCGGTCGATCGCGTCGCGGATTCCGACACCGGACTCACCCGCCTCTCGGTCGTCACCGATGCGGCCCCCGCGTCCGAAGAGTCGTTCGCGGTGGTCGAGAACCTTCGCTCGGCACTCGGCAACGTCGACGGAGCCCGAGTGGGCGGCAGCGACGCCAAGGCACTCGACACCTCCGACGCAGCGGCCCGCGACCGCCTCGTGGTGATTCCCGCGATCCTCGCGGTCGTGCTCGCTGTGCTCCTGGTACTGCTGCGTGCCCTCGTCGCACCCGTGATCCTGGTTGCCACAACGGTATTGAGTGCGGTAGCAGCGATCGGGATCGGCAGCTGGGTGAGCCTGCACGTCTTCGGCTTCCCCGCCCTCGACGACAACACCCCGCTGTTCGCGTTCCTGTTCCTGGTCGCGCTCGGTGTGGACTACACCATCTTCCTGGTCACTCGTACCCGCGAGGAGACGCCTCGGCACGGCACCGGATCGGCCATCGTGCGCGCCGTCTCGGCCACCGGCGGTGTCATCACGAGCGCGGGAATCGTTCTGGCAGCAGTCTTCTGCGTGCTCGGCGTCCTGCCCCTGATCACCCTGACCCAACTCGGCATCATCGTCGGACTCGGCATTCTGCTCGATACCTTCGTGGTGCGCACCGTCGTGATTCCCGCCCTGTTCACCCTCATCGGCCCGAAAATCTGGTGGCCGAACAGAATCGATTCCAGCGAGACCGTAACCACAACCGCAACACAAGGAGCGAATTGATGAACATCCGTACCGCACTCGGACGCACCGCAATTGCCGGAGCATTGGCCGCAGGCGCACTGCTGACCGCGGCTCCGGCTCAGGCGCAGCCGGTCGGTCCACTGGGATCGGTCGGCCTGGAGCCGCTGGCTCCGATCCCGTCACTCGATGTCGAGCGCTACCTGGGCACCTGGAACCAGGTTGCCGCGGTGCCACAGCCGTTCAACCTGATCTGTGCTCGTGACACCCAGGCGAACTACCAGATGATCGACGAAACCAACATTCGCGTCGAGAACACCTGCACCACCTGGACCGGCGGCGAGAACCGCATCGTCGGAAACGCCAGGGTCAACGACACCGTCACCAATGCTCAACTGCACGTGAGCTTCCCGGGGGTGCCCACCCAGGAGAGCCTCGACGGTCCGACCAACTACATCGTCGCCTACATTGCCGACGACTACTCGTGGGCGTTCGTCGGAAGCCCCAACCGCACGTCCGGATTCGTGCTCAAGCGCACGCCCGACGTCAGCGTCGAGCAGTTCCGCGAGATCCGCGGAGTCGTCGAATCGCTGGGTTACGACTCGAACTTCATCACCACGACACCCACGCCGGGCGGCGCGACGACCATTCAGCAGCTCTCGACGGTGTAAGTGCGGCGGAGCCGCAGTGGTGCGGTTGTGTGCCGCGGAGGGCGCACAACCGCACCACTGCCGGAGGCACTCAGCTCGCGGACAGGATCGAGATCGCGAAGATCAAGCTGTCTCCCGGCTCGATTCCGGCTGCCGGATTGCCGGTCGCGTATCCATCGGCCGAGGTGACCGCCACGGCGACGGTCGAGCCGACGGTCTGTCCGGCGATGGCCTTCTGGAAGCCGGCGACGACTCCGTCCAGTGGAAATTCGATCGGTGCACCCCGCTCGAAGCTGCTGTCGAACGTCTCTCCGGTACGTCCGTTGACGCCCACGTAGCAGACCGACACCTCGGCGTCGGACGCGATGACCGGCCCGTCCCCCGCTGACAACGTTTCGACCTGGGTCTCGGCGACGCTGAACGGGGTGTCGACGGTGACCGCGGGCGCGGCGGTGTCGGTGGATCCGACGACGGCGATGCTGCCCGAGTCCCCATCGAGGGTCCAGTCGGGGGTGGCCGCGGCGTCGGGTGCCGCTGTGGGGCAGGTGTTCGCGGCGGCCGGGGCACCGGCGGCGGACGAAGCCGAGGACGTGGACGTCGCCGAGGACGAGGCGTCGGAGTCCGAGCTGCACGCACCCGTCAGTAGGACGAGCGAGACGGAGGCGGCCAGGAACATGGTGCGGGTGTAGGAGTGATTCACCGCGCCCACGCTACAAGTACCGCCCCCGATGCCCGTCACACTGCGGCGCGGAGTACTTCTGCGGCCGGAGTGGATGCTCGACCGATCAGGGCCTGCAGGTCGCCGGAGTCGGTGTCGAGCTCGCCGCGCGCGATTCCCGCATCTGCGCTGGCCAACATGGTTGCCACGAAGTCGGGCAGTCCTGCGCCCTGGAGAATCGCGGCGTACTCGGACTCGGAAACGTCCTTGTAAGCGATCGACTTGCCGGAGATCTCGCCGATGACGGCCGCGAGCTCGGCGTAGGTGAGGCGTTCGTCGCCACCGAGCTCGTAGATCTTTCCGCCCTGATCGTCGAGCGTCAGCACGACGGCGGCCGCGTGCGCGAAGTCGACGCGGGACGCGGCGGCCAGCTTGCCGTTTCCTGCCGCGCCGAGGAGCACTCCGCCCTCGATGGTCTGCGCGAGCGAGCCGAGGTAGTTCTCCCAGTACCAGCCGTTGCGCAGGAACACCGCGGGAACGCTGGACGCGGCGAGGCGTTCCTCGGTGGCCTTGTGCTCGGGCGCGAGGCTCACTCCGGATGTATCGGCGGCCAGCAGGCTCGTGTAGGCGATGAGGCCGACTCCGGCTGTCTCGGCTGCCTCGATCACGTTGGTGTGCTGTGCAATTCGCTGACCTACCTCCGAACCCGAGACGAGCAGCAGCTTGTCGACGCCTGCGAGAGCTGCCGTCATCGCGGCCGAATCGGAGTAGTCGGCAACCCGAACCACGACGCCGCGTTCGGCCAGTGGCGAGGCCTTGTCTGCGTTTCGGACCACCGCCACGATCTCGGCGGGTGCAACGCCACGCTCGATGAGTGCGTCGACGACGAGGCCGCCGAGGTTGCCCGTTGCTCCGGTTACCGCTGTGGTCATGATCGAGCTCCTGAGGTTGAGGTTTCAAGTACTCCCTCACTATGCACTTACTTTTCGTGCAGTGCAACCCCCATGGTCATCACTATGCCTTTCGCATGCGCTAGCATGGAGGTATGTCCGAGGCCACCGAATCACTCGAAGCGTCCGTCTTCGCGCGGGACTGTGCGTCGAGGCAGACGTTGCAGAACGCCACCAGCAGGTGGGGCGTTCTCGCGCTCGCGGCGCTCACCGAGGGTGATTACCGGTTCAATGCGTTGCGCCGACGCGTCGACGGCGTCAGCGAACGCATGCTCTCGCAGACTCTGCAGACCCTGGAACGGGATGGTCTCGTGATTCGCACCGTGCAGGGGACCATTCCGCCCAAGGTGGAGTACAGCCTCACCCCGCTGGGACGCGAAGTCGGTACCCGATTGAGCGATCTGATCGAACTCATCGAGGGCAACATGCCCACCGTCCTCGAATCACGCGCCGAACACGACACTCGCTGATCGACCGAGCTCACCCGGGTGGCGTCACCAGGCACCACTCGTTGCCCTCGGGGTCGAGGAGCACCTGAAAGGATCCCGCCGCGTCGGAGTGCCGGTCGCCGAACACCGACGCGCCCAAGACAACGGCCCGCCCGACGGCGTGGTTCACGGTCGAGTACACGAGCACCCACCATTACTGCAGCGTTTCCGTACCGTGATGGTTCTGTGATGTGAGCGATCCCCCGCTGCGCCCGGGCGGGTCGAGACTCGATGTCAGGGAGTCGGGTCCCCAGCAACACGGCCCAGCGACCGTCACGCTCGGCACACCGGTGCCGACGCACCGATCTCGGGAGGCATTCACCATGTTCCACACCAAGAGGATTGTCGGCGGAGCCGCAGCATTCGGATTCGCCTGCGCGTTCGCGGCACTGGTACCCGGCACCGCATCAGCAGCGCCGGTCGCCTGCACCACCGCCCCGGGAGGGGCGGATATCGCTGCGATCCTCGGAGGATCGCAGTGCGACAGCTCCGCAGACGTCGCGAGTGCGGCAGCAGGCCTCGGCCTCGAGGGGTGGGGTTCGGCCGAGGCAATGAACAATGCCGCAGCCCTTGCACTCGGACTGAACGGTGGAACCGCAGTCAGCAACGGCAGTTTCGGTGGTGCGCCTGCAGCGATCGCATTCGGCCCCGGTGCCGTGGCACAGAACACGGCAGCCGGCCTCGGGCTCTCCATCGCGGTGGCAGCACCGGGCTCCACCGTCACCCTCACCCCGACCGGCGCGGTGTGCAACGGTGCCGGAATCGCGGGCAGCTTCACCACCCTGCAGGGCTGCATCGGCTGACGTGCGCCACGGGGGGGCGAGTGCGCGATATGGATGTCACCGACGGCCGCGTGATCTAGAGTCTGAATGACCCACAGTCTCGGTCACCCACAGTCTCGGAACGCGAGTCGGCAACGACCCGCTGAACAAGGAGTTCGACGGCAATGATGTCCTACCTGCTCTACGACGTTCTGCTCCCCCAACTCGGCCACGACGTCGCGTCGTACTGGGCACACCTGCTGGTTGTCGCCCCGGTCTGAGATCTACGACCCGATACGACAAAGCATCCCCGCTCGGCCACGCAGGCCGGGCGGGGATGCTTCGTTCGAAGGCGGAATCGAATCAGACGGGTTGTGGCAACAGCCGCGTCAGCACATCGGACAGTGTCACGACGCCGACGCTGCGCGCCGGATCGTCAGCAGCAGCAGAACCGTCGACCACCAGCGCCAGGTGGTGCCTGGTCTCCCGCATCGACTGCAGCGCAACGTACACCGGGGTCGTCGCCTCCAGCGTGTACGCCGGACGCGTGATCTCGGCGAGGGTCTGCGGTGCGGTCAACGTGTCGCGGACGTGCACCACGCCCTTGACCACATCCGCGTCGCTGACCAGGATCCGCAGATGCCCCGAGCGACGCGAGGCCTCACGCACGTCGTCGATGGTCGCCGTCGACGGTACCGACGTGGGCTTGCCGAACTCGCGCACCAGGTCACCGACCGTCAGCTCCTGCAGTTCGAGCGCACTCGAGATCTGCGCCTGGTAGCTGGCATCGAGAGCACCGACGTTCACCGAATGCTCCACCAGCTGACGCAGATCGTCCGCGTTCTGGCCCGTGCCCACGGTGTCGGCCGGCTCGACGCCGACCCGCCGCAGGCACCAGTTGGCCATGTTGTTCAGCGCCGTCAGCACCGGACGGGTGAGAAACATGAAGCCGCGCATCGGGATTGCGAGCATCGTCGCGGACTTCTCCGGATGGGCGATGGCCCAGGACTTCGGAGCCATCTCTCCGACCACCAGGTGCAGGAAGGTGACGACGATCAGCGCGAGCACGAAGCCGAGAACGTCGGCGAACCAATACGGCAGGCCGCCGCTCTCGAACAACGGCGTGAGCCAGTAGTGCACGGCCGGTTTGGTCGTCGCACCGAGACCGAGGGTGCAGACGGTGATACCCAGCTGGGAGCCGGCGAGCAGGACGGTCAGCTCGGACGAGCTGCGCAGAGCAGCACGCGCAGAGCGTGAATTGGGAGCGGCGTCCTCGAGTCGGTGCCGCTTGGCGGCCAACAGCGCGAACTCGACGGCGACGAAGAAGGCACTGGCAGCGATGAGGCCGATCGTGACGGCCAGGAAGACCCAGATGTTGCTCATCGGTGCACACTTTCCTTCGTCTCGGCCGACTCGTCGTCGTGCTCGGGGTCACGCTCGCCGAGCGTCAGGGTCAGCAGGGACGGGACGTGGCTGTCGATCTCTTCGATCTCCAGGATCACGAAGCGAACGGGACTCTCCTCGTCGTTCGCCAGATCGGCGTTGTCCGGTGGTAGGTCCACTTCGATCCTTTCCCCGACGTCGGGGAGAGATCCGTTGTGCGCGATGGCGAAACCGGCGATGGTCTCGTAATCACCCTCGGGCAGATCGATGCCGATCGCTCGCTCGACCTCGTCGACGTGTACCTCACCGGCCATGGTCCAGCTGCCGTCGTCGGCACTGACCGGGCTCGGATCGGACAGGTCGTCGTCGTGCTCGTCGGTGATCTCGCCGACCAGCTCCTCGGCCAGGTCCTCGATCGTGATGACGCCGGTCAGACCGCCGTATTCGTCGATCACACAGGCCAATTGGTTCTTCGTCGAGCGCAACTCGCGCATCGCGTCGGGCAGGCTCTGAATCTCCGGGAGGATCAGCGCGTCCCGCGTGAGCTCGGAGATCGGGGTGGACCCCGGCACCGTCGCGGACAGGACGTCCGCGAGATGGACGACGCCGACGATGCCGTCGTCCTCGTCGAGCACCGGATATCGAGAATGCTCCTGACCCATCAGAGCCGCGACCTCGGCGAGGGTGTCGGTGTCTCGGACCGTGGCCGAGCGCGAACGCGGGATCATCGCGTGTTCGACTGTGCGAGTTGGGAAGTCGAGGATACGGTCGAGCAGTGTCGACAGTTCGTCGGGCAGATCGCCTGTCTCGCGTGAGTCCGAGACGATGTGCTCGAGGTCGCGCAGGCTGGCCGAATGCTCCACGTCGTGCACCGGCTCGATCTTGAGCGCTTTGAGCAGCAGGTTCGACGACTGGTCGAAGATGGTGATCAACCAGCCGAAGAGTTTGAGGTAGATGGTGGTCGAGAGCGACAGCCAGCGGGCCACCGGCTCGGGACGCGCGATGGCGAAGTTCTTCGGAAACAGTTCGCCGAAGAGCATCTGCACGAATGTCGCGAACGTGATCGCCAGTACTGCACCGAGTCCGACACCGACGGCCGTCGGAACCCCGACGCCGCCCAGTATCGCGCCGAACGACTGCCCGATCAGCGGTTCGGCCACGTAGCCGACGAGCAGGCCGGTGACCGTGATGCCCAACTGCGCACCGGACAGCATGAATGAGGTGCGTTTGGTGACCGTCAACGTCCGAGCCGCGACGGCGTCACCGGCCTCGGCGCGAGCCTTGAGCCGGGAGCGGTCGACGGTCATGTACGCGAATTCCTGGGCTACGAAGTAGCCGGTCGCGACGGTGATGAGAAAAACGACGAGCAGGCCGAGCAAGAGAGTGAGCACTACGCTCATTCGCCGGACACCGCCTCGCACGTAGTAGCCGTAGTGCGGGGAGCCGTGTCCGGCCCGGGTTTATCGCTGTCCATGATTCCTCAGGGTCGTGTGGTGAGAGTTTTGTCCGATACTACCGTGCGACGTCGTGGTCACGGTGCCTTGACGACGAGAACGGGCACCGGGCAGTCGAGCAGCACTCTCTGCACGGTGCTGCCCATCAAGAACTTGCCGACCGCGGATCGACGCTTGGAACCGATGACGACCATTCCCGCACCGACGTCCGCGACGAGGTCGACCAGAGCGCCGGCCGGGTCTCCGCCGTCGGGTTCCACTCGAACCGTGGTCGCGATACCGGGCAGAGTCCGTTCGACCTCGGCCTGCGCGGAGTTGCGGTCGTCCGCGGACACCGAATCCCGGTCCACCACGGACAATACGATCAACGGAGCCTGACGAAGTTCGGCCTCGGCGGCACCGCGACGCAACGCTTCCTGCCCCTCCGGTGTGTTGCTCATCGCCACTGCCACTGCGCTCGCTACCGACACGTTCTCTCCCGTTTCTCGTTGCTCGTTGGTCGTATCCACCGAGGATCACCTCGGAGAGTTGTGAACTGGACTAATCAGACAAACTGTATCTAACCTGACGCTGTGACACACCACACGAAAGGTCTCTGATGGCGATATCGCCCACACTGCTACGGACGGTCGGCGCATTGGTGGTGGTGGGAGCGGTGACCGTGGCAGGTATCGATGCCGCTCGCAGCGCCAGCGGCTCGGACGCACGAGCGAAACTGACGCTGATCGCGCCCGCCGCCGCAGGTGGCGGCTGGGATCTCGTCGCCCGTGAATCGCAGCAGGCACTGCGCAGCGACGGCATCGTCAACAACGCCCAGGTCGTCAACGTCCCCGGTGCAGGCGGCACCATCGGTCTGAGCCAGCTCGAGAACCTGAGCGGGCAACCCACCACCGTCATGATCACCGGCACCGTCATGCTCGGCGGCATCGCGATCAACAACTCCGAGACCACTCTGGCCGACACCGTCCCGATCGCGAAACTGGCCGAGGACTTCGAAGTGTTCGTCGTGCCGAGGGATTCACCGATCCAGAATCTCGAAGACATGATCGAGGCGTGGCGGGCGAACCCCGGAGGACTTCCGATCGGCGGCGGTTCGCTCGGCGGCATCGACCACATCGTCGCGGGCCAGTTGGCACAGGAAGCCGACATCGATCCGGCCGCAATCAATTACATCGCCTACTCCGGCGGCGGTGAAGTACTCACGTCACTGCTGTCGAACACCGTCGGTGTGGCAGTGAGTGGGTTCAACGACTTCCGCGATCAGATCGAGGCGGGCAATGTGCGCGCACTCGCAGTCGCCGCGCCCGAGCCCCTCGAGGGATTCGACGTGGACACGTTCATCGAACAGGGGTACAACGTCGACCTCGTCAACTGGCGCGGAATCGTTGCCCCACCCGGCATCTCGGACGAGGACCGACAGACGCTGGTCGAGATCGTCTCCGAGATGGTCGAGACCGAACAGTGGGCCACGGCCGTCGAACGCAACCGCTGGAAGGAATCGGTTCTGACCGGAGACGAATTCGGAGAGTTCCTCGACGTCGAACAGACACGTATCACCGGAATTCTCGAGGAGTTGGGACTGGTATGACAACGACGACCACCGACACGGACACATCCCGATCGTTCTGGACGGGCCGCAGTGGACTGATCGTTCCGGCGCTGCTCGTCGCACTCGGAGCCTTCCTGGTCTACGGAACCGTCACGATGCAGGTTCCGCCCACCGCCACATCACCTGGCCCGCAGGTCTTTCCGGCCATCGTTGCAGGAGGCTGCTTCGTCGTCGCCCTGCTGGTCACCCTTCAACTGTTGATCAAGCCCGACGTCGTCGACCGTGGGGTGGACGGCGACGGCGTGCCGCACACCGGCACCGTCAGCAACTGGCGAACCCTGTCGATCACCGTCGGATCGGTAGCGGTGTTCATCGCACTGCTCGATCCGCTCGGGTGGGTTCTCGCCGGCGCGCTGTTGTTCTGGGGTGTCTCGATCGGATTGGGCGGTCGCCGTTACGTATTCGACGCGGCCGTCGCTCTGCTGGTCTCGAGCGCGGTTCAGATCGTATTCTCCGCGGGCCTCGGCCTGACCCTCCCCGGCGGCGTTCTCGCCCAGATCTTCTGACGGAGCTGAACTTACGATGGATTCACTGAGCAATCTGATCGACGGGTTCGGCACCGCGCTGACCCCGATGAACCTGGTCTGGGTGTTCGTCGGCGCGCTGCTCGGCACCGCCGTCGGCGTCCTACCCGGTCTCGGCTCCGCCATGGCGGTGGCCCTGCTGCTGCCCGTCACCTTCACCCTCGACCCCACCGCAGCGCTGATCATGTTCGCCGGCGTGTATTTCGGCGGCCTGTTCGGCGATTCCATCTCCGGCATACTGATGAACACACCCGGCAACAGCACCGCGATCGCCGGGACGTTCGAGGGGCACCGGATGGCCAAGAACGGCCGCGCCCCACAGGCTCTGGCCACCTCCGCCATCGGAGCGTTCATCGGCGGCATCGTCGCCACCACCCTGGTGGTGTTCTTCGCTCCCACCCTCGCGTCGTTGGCGACGAACTTCGGCCCCGCCGAGTACCTGGCCCTCGCGGTGTTCGCGTTCATCGCCACCTCGGCCGTGGTCTCGGACTCGGCCCTCAAAGGCCTGACCGCACTGCTGATCGGCCTCACCCTGGCCGTGATCGGCATCGACGGCCCCTCGGGCGCTTCACGATTCACGTTCGAGGTACCCGCCCTGTTCGACGGCATTCACATCGTCGTCATCACCGTCGCGATGCTCGCGCTCGGTGAGGTCATCCACATCGCGTCCAAGATCGGTCGCCCCGAGGATCGCAGCCTGATCAAGTCGCAGGGACGCCCCTGGCTGAGCAAGGCCGAGTTCCGCGATGCGATGCCGGCGTGGTTGCGCGGCACGGCATTCGGTGTGCCGTTCGGTGTGATCCCCGCAGGTGGTGCCGAAGTGCCGAGCTTCCTGGCGTACGGCACCGAGCGCAGACTCGATCGCAAACGCACGAAGCCGATGTTCGGAAAGGGTGCCATTCGCGGTGTCGCGGGACCCGAGGCAGCCGGCAACTCCACGGCCGGTACGGCCATGGGAGCGCTTCTGGCTCTGGGTCTTCCGACGTCGGCGACGGCGGCCATCATGTTGGCTGCTTTCCAGCAGTACGGCATGCAGCCCGGACCGCTGTTGTTCGAGCGCAGCGGCGACATCGTCTGGGCGCTACTGGCCAGCCTGTTCGTGGCGATGATCGTGCTGTTGATCCTCAACCTGCCGTTCGCACCGTTGTGGGCGCAGTTGCTCAAGATCCCGAAGAACTACCTCTACGCCGGCATCTCGGTGTTCGCGGCCCTCGGCGTGTACGCATCGAGTGCCTCGATCGTGGATCTGATCTTCATGCTCGGGCTCGGCATCGTCGGATTCATGATGCGCCGCTACGACATTCCGTTGGCACCGGTGTTGATCGCGGTGATCCTCGGCCCGCTGGCCGAGGAGTCACTCCGACGCGCACTGGCCGTCAGCGAGGGCGACCCGTCGATCCTGGTCGGCAGCGCGATCACCATCGTGCTCTACGCACTGATGATCATCGCCGTGGTGTTCTCGATCGTCAGCAAGATCAGGGCCCGCAAGACCGCCGACTTCTAGTGCGGTCCGCGCAATGGTGCGGCTCTGTTCTCGGGTCGTTCCGCAGGCTCCACTCCTGCGTGCCCTCAGGGGCATTCGACCGCACCACTGCCGCAGGCACTCTCAGTGCTGCAGGGCCGGGTAATCCGTGTAGCCCTTGGCACCATCGGTGTAGAAGGTGCTCGGATCGGGCTCGTTCAACGGCAGATCCTCGCGCCAGCGGTAGGCGAGGTCGGGGTTCGCGATCGCCGGGCGGCCGACGACAACTGCGTCGCCGATTCCGTTGTCGAGGAGTGAAAGCGCCTCGTCACGGGTGGTGATCTCACCGAAGCCACTGTTGACGAGCACCGGTCCGCCGAACGCCTGTCGCAGATCCTGGACGAGATCGCCCGACGGATCCTTGTGCAGCACACTGAGGTACGCCAGTCCCAGCGGCGCGAGCCGCTCGACCAACGCACGGTAGGTGGCGCGCACGTCGTCGGAGTCCGTCTCGAGCGCATCCTGGATGTTGTGCTCGGGTGAGATGCGAATTCCGACCTTGCCCGCTCCGAGAGCAGCGACCACTGCTTCGACGACCTCGGCAACGAAGCGCGCCCGGTTCTCCGGCGAGCCGCCGTAGGCGTCGTCGCGCTGGTTCGAGGCGGGCGAGAGGAACTCGTGCAACAGGTAGCCGTTGGCACCGTGAATCTCGACGCCGTCCATTCCGGCGGCGATGGCATTCTTCGACGCCTGCACGAAATCTGCGATCACGGAGGGCAATTCGTTTTCGCGCAGCGCACGCGGGGTGGGGTACGGCTTCTTACCCTCGTAGGTGTGGGTGTCCCCGTCGATGGCGATGGCACTGGGTCCGACGACCTCGTGGCCACCCGTCGTCGCTTCGTGCGTCACCCGACCTGCGTGCATCACCTGCGCGACGATCAGTCCGCCGTCGGCATGGACCGCGTCGGCGACATTGCGCCAGCCGGCGATCTGCTCGTCCGTCACCAGGCCCGGCTGACCCGGGAAGCCCTGGCCTGCGTGGCTCGGGTAGGTGCCTTCACTGACGATCAGCCCCAGCGATGCGCGCTGCTTGTAGTGCTCGACCACCAGCGGGCCCGGCACACCGTCCTTGCCGGAACGCACGCGTGTCAACGGGGCCATCACCAACCGGTTGTCGAGCTTCAGCTCACCGAGTGCCAACGGGGAAAACAACTTCATGAATCTCTCTCCTCACGAGTGCGTGCACAGTCTTTGCCACTGTCCACTCCGAACCCGAAAGATCCATCGACCTATTCCGACTCGAGATATTGCTCACCCCGAACACAACAGTGGTGTGGATAAGTGCCCTCCGGGGCATTTATCCACACCACTGCGCTACCCGGTCGTTCCGCAGGCTCCACTCCTGCCCGCAGCGCACTACAGGATGTACAGCATCTCCTGGTACGTCGGCAGCGGCCAGAGATCGTCCGCCACCATTGCCTCGAGGGTGTCCGCGGCAGATCGAACGGCGGCCATTGCCGGCAGCAGTTCGTCCTTCGCGTGTGTCGCCTCGGCGAGTGCCTCGCCGCCGGGATCGGCTTCGAGGGCGGTCTTCAACGTCGTCAACGCTGCGCGCAGCTCCGACAGTGGAGCCGACACTGCTTGCAGCGCAGTCATGTCCACATCGTCGACACCGGCACCCTTGAGCGCGCTGACGTTCTGCGCCAACTCGGTCTGGTATCGCACCGCTGCGGGCAGGATGGAGGTCTGGCCCATCTCGAGGGTCAGACGAGCCTCGACGAACACCGTCAACGCGTACTGTTCGAGTCCCACCTCGTAGCGCGAGTGCATCTCACGGTGGTTGAAGACCTTGTACTTCTCGAACAGCTCCATGGCCGAATCCGAGATCAGCTCCGGCAACGCGTCGAGCGTCGTACGCAGGTTCGGTAGACCGCGTGCCTCGGCCTCGATCTGCCAGTTGTCGGAGTAGCCGTCGCCGTTGAACACCACGGCGCCGTGTTCGGTGATGATCTCCGTCAACAGGTTCTGCACCGCGGTGTCGAAATCGGTGCCGTCGGCGACGGCCGTCTCGAGGTTGGTCGCCATGTAGTCGAGAGCCTCGGCCATGATCGTGTTGATCGTGACCATGGGGCCGTTGACGGTCTGCATCGAACCGGGTGCACGGAACTCGAACCTGTTGCCGGTGAAGGCGAACGGGCTGGTTCGGTTGCGGTCACCGGGATCGGTCGGCAGCACGGGCAGGGTGTCGGCACCGATCATCATGGTGCCCTTACCCTTCGACGAGGTGGCCGCGCCCTTGGCGATCTGATCGAACACGTCGGCGAGCTGATCGCCGAGGAAGATCGAGATGATCGCGGGCGGAGCCTCGTTCGCGCCGAGGCGGTGATCGTTGGTCGCCGACGCCACCGACGCGCGCAGCAGACCGCCGTACTTGTGTACCGCGCGGATGACGGCGGCACAGAAGACCAGGAACTGCGCGTTGTCGTGTGGGTTGTCGCCGGGAACCAGCAGCGATCCGAGGTCGGAGTTTCCGAGCGAGAAGTTGACGTGCTTGCCGGAGCCGTTGACACCCTCGAAGGGCTTCTCGTGGAACAGGCACTCCATGCCGTGCTTCTTGGCGATGGTCTTGAACGTCGTCATCAGCAGTTGCTGGTGATCGGCCGCGATGTTTCCGCGCTCGAACATCGGGGCGATCTCGAACTGTCCGGGTGCGACCTCGTTGTGCCTGGTCTTGGCCGGGATGCCGAGCTTGAACAGCTCGCGTTCGGTGTCCATCATGAAGCCGAGCACCCGCTCGGGGATGGCACCGAAGTAGTGATCGTCGAACTCCTGGCCCTTGGGCGGCTTCGAGCCGAACAGGGTGCGGCCCGCATTGAGCAGGTCCGGCCGGGCGAGGAAGAAGTGCCGGTCGACGAGGAAGTACTCCTGCTCGGGGCCGCAGAACGAGACGATGTTCTCGACGTTCTCGTGGCCGAAGAGCTTCAGGATGCGCTCGGCATGACCGCCCATCGCCTGCTGGCTGCGCAGCAGCGGCGTTTTGTGGTCGAGGGCTTCACCGGTCATCGAGACGAACACCGTCGGGATACAGAGAGTGTTGCCGTTCGGGTTCTCGAGCACGTATGCCGGGCTGGTGACGTCCCAGCCGGTGTATCCGCGCGCCTCGAACGTGTTGCGCAGGCCGCCGTTGGGGAAGCTCGATGCGTCGGGCTCGCCCTGGATCAGGGTCTTGCCCGCGAATTCCGCGAGTGCGCTGCCGTCACCGACCGGATCGAAGAAGCTGTCGTGCTTCTCGGCCGTCAACCCGGTGAGCGGGTAGAAGACGTGCGCGTAGTGCGTCGCGCCTTTCTCGAGTGCCCAGTCCTTCATCGCCGACGCGACAGCGTCGGCGACCATGGGGTCGAGCTTCTTGCCTTTGTCGATCGTTGCCATCACCGATTTGAAGACCGATTTGGGCAGACGCTTCTGCATGACGACCTTGCTGAAGACGTTCTCACCGAAGATCTCGCCCGGCTTCTCGTCTCCGACGAAGCTGACCGCAGGCGGTACATACGCCTCGACGTCTTTGATCGCCTGCAGGCGGACGGTATTTCCACTCATGGCTACCCCTTGACAAGGTGCTGCTCCGCACCTGGATTGTGCGGAGTCCGACCCGGCGACTGTACGAACGATTGGTGGCGGTCGTGTTTCGTCGCTGTGTCCACTGCGAGGCAAAAACGGCGATCGGAGTTTCTTTCCCCGCAGACGGGGGTAAGTCCGTAGCCAGCACAAATAACTGAAAGGCGTGTTCCATGACCGACGAGTTGACCGTTAGGCGCGTGATCGACGCTCCCCCCGCCTCCGTGTTCACCGCGCTCGTCAACCCCGAGGTCCAGGCAGCGGTCGACGGCTCGGAAATGCTGCGTGGGGCGATCGACCCGATGCCGTTGGGGGCCGTGGGCGACACCTTCGCGATGGACATGTATCAGCCGGAGCTCGGCGAGTACGTCATGGAGAACACCGTGTTCGTGTTCGAGCAGGACCGGCGCATCGGATGGATTCCTCGTCGTCGAGGCATGGAGCCTCGCGGTACGCGGTGGTCCTGGGAGCTCGACGCGGTCTCCGAGGATCGCACTGCCCTGACTCAGGTCTACGACTGGTCACGCGTCACCGACCAGGAGTTCAGGAAGATGGCCGGCTTCCCCCGGGTGACCGAGGATCAGATCGTCGACACCATGCGCCGTCTCGCCGACCATCTCGGCGTCCGCCTCGAAGACTGATCCACACGAAGAAGAAAGAGAGAGCGTCATGGTCGACGTCACCAGAACATTCACCGCCGCAGTGGAGATCGAGAAGGCAGCGGCATTTCTCCGGGACTTCTCCAATGCGGCAGCGTGGGATCCCGGGACCCAGAGTTGTACACAGATTTCCGACGGTCCGGTTGCCGTCGGCACGCAGTGGCACAACGTTTCGAAGTTGTTCGGTATCACCACCGAACTGACCTACACATTGGTCACCGACGAGCCCGATCACGTCGTGTTCGAAGGTGAGAACAAGACGGCCACAAGCGTCGACGACATCACGTTGACTGCCGAAGGACCGCGCTCGACCCGAGTCGACTACCACGCGAAAATCGAATTCAACGGTGCCGCCAAGGTGGCCGGCCCGTTTCTGAAGGCAGGGTTCGAGGCCAAGGTCGCGCCGGATACGGTGGAGAAGATGACCGAGGCACTCGAGCGATTGGGCTGAGGGCCCCTACTTTCGCGCGACGACGGTGAAGTTGTCCGCCGAGCTCGTCGGAGCGTCGGGGGCCACGATCGAACCGTCGTCGGCGAAGATCTCGGAGATGGTGAATCCGGCGTCGGTCACCAGTCGTCGCACATCCGTCACCGTGGTGAAGTGCATGATCGGAGCGAAATCGTGCGCAGCGAGCGGAGCCACGGCCCACGTTCCGCGATCGACGACTCGACTGCGCGCAGACCACCAATTGGCAACGCTACGAACGACTCCGGCGGGATCGAGCAGTCGCCTGCCGACGGCGGTCACGATGCGCTCGAGTGAGAACGTGAATTTCTGGGTCGGCCTGCTCAGCTGAAACGGCTTCTCCCCGAACGACGGTCCATTGCGGTTGAGAGTGGAGAAGACCAGAGTTCCGGACTCGCCGACGACTCGGTGGAATTCTGCCAGCACCCGACGGCGTTCGTCGTGTGTCACGGTGTCGATTCCGTTGTTGCTGAACACAACCAAGCCGAACTCGCCGTCGGCCAAGTCCGCGAGATCACGTGCGTCGGCCACGTGCGCCGGTAGGTCGGGAAAGTTCCGTCGAAAGCTCGCGATCATGTTCGGTGCGTAGTCGATCGCGACGTAGTTGTCGCTGAGCAGTCGCAGCAGCGCCGTGGTTCGGCCGCTGCCGACGCCCACATCCAGTACCGGTTTCCCGCGAGCAACCCCGGCTGCTGCGACCAGCGCCGCCGCCTCCCCACGGTCGAGAAACCCATCGGTGGGACCCGCGTACTCCACGTATGCAGCGGCTACCCGCGCGCTGTCGAACACGTCTCGATTGTGGTCTATGGACATACGAACACCTCCGCTTCACCGACCGCAGAAACGGGCTCTCCGCCCCCGTGACGAAACGGTACCGGCGAACCCTGAGGTGCGCCTGAGTCGAACCCTCGGCGGACGTGCGCACTCTCCGCCACCCACACCCCCATCCGGGGGTATTCGTGGGGTGACCCGGGTCACTACCGTTCGTCGCACTCGGTATCGCACATTTACCCGATACCCGACAAAACGGAGGAACAATGACCACTGTCTCACCCGACGACCCGGGTGTGTCCGCGTCGACGCCACCTGCGGTGCAGACCAAGACCAGTGTCCGCCGGGTCGCTGTCGCCAGTGGCATCGGCACGACGATCGAGTTCTACGACTTCTTCATCTACGGCACCGCAGCAGCGCTGGTCTTCCCGACGATCTTCTTCCCGGCCCTCGGCTCCACCGCAGGCACGGTGGCCTCGTTCGCGACGTTCGCCGTCGCGTTCATCGCCAGGCCCGTCGGCGCAGTGCTGTTCGGACACTTCGGTGACCGCATCGGCCGCAAGAAGACCCTGATCTCGACACTGCTGCTGATGGGTGTGTCCACGTTCGCGATCGGTCTGCTCCCCGGCGCCGAGACCATCGGCGTGGCCGCGCCGATCATCCTGGTACTGCTCAGGTTCGGACAAGGGTTCGCGGTCGGCGGCGAATGGGCCGGCGCGACCCTGCTCACGGCCGAATACGCACCGCCCGGCAAACGCGGGTTCTACGCGATGTTCCCCCAGCTGGGACCGTCGGCCGCCTTCATCTTCTCCAGCGCCACATTCCTCGCGACCGGCCTCCTGCTCGGCGATACCAACGAGACGTTCCTCAATTACGGTTGGCGAATCCCGTTCCTGCTCAGCGCCGTTCTGGTACTCATCGGCCTGTACATGCGGTTGGCCATCGAGGAGACCCCGGTCTTTCGCGCCAACAAACTCGTCGAGGAGCAGGCACCGGCGAACGCGGCTCCGACGAAACTGCCGATCTTCGACGCCTGGCGCATCCAGAAGCGTGAAATCATCACTGCTGCAGGTGCATTGGCATCACTGTTCGCCTTCTTCTACATGGGAACCGCGTACCTGACGAGCTACGGCACCAAGACACTCGGATTCGAGCGCCCGTTCGTGTTGATCACCGGAATCGGAGCCGCGGTGATCTTCGGAATCGCGATCGCGGTCTCTGCCACCTACTCCGATCGGGTGGGACGTCGGCGAGTGATCATGGGAGCGTGCATCATCGCGATACCCTGGTCGATCGCACTGTTCCCCGTTCTCGACACCGGGTCACCGGCAGCGTTCGTGATCGGCATGTGCGTCACGCTGGCCATCTTCGGAGTGGCCTACGGACCGACCGGAGCCCTGCTCCCCGAGCTGTTCCAGACTCGATTCCGTTACACCGGAGCAGGTTTGGGCTACAACCTCGCCGGAGTTCTCGGCGGAGCGATTCCGCCGATGCTCGCCGCACCGCTCACGGCCGCATTCGGCAGCATCTCCATCGGCGTCATGCTGGCCCTGTTGTCGGTACTGAGTCTGGTGTGCACCAAGAGGCTGATCGAGACCAAGGACGTCGACATGACCTGACCCACCACAACGCAGAACCGCGGCCACCCGGAAGTCGGGTGGCCGCGGTTCTTGTCTGCTCTCTACGGACGAAACTCAGTCGTCGCCACGGGGCGGTGGCGCAACGTCGACGCCACCGGAGTTGTGCTCGGGCCCGGCTGCCGGGTGCCCGGCGGGCACGCGCCCACGCGTCTTCGCGGCCTCGCTGTCCTTGGTGGCACCCTCGGCGAACTTACGACGCCAGCTCTCCTCAGGCCGATAGGGGCCCGGCTTCGGCCGAGTCTTGCCGCCCGGGAACGCCAGCCGTGCGATGGTCCGCTGGACCATGCCCCACTGCTTGAAGAACGGTCCGGTGTTGTACGGAAGTTCGTAGCGCTCGCAGATGTCCTTGATCTTCGGCGCGACGTCCGCGTAGCGAGTGCTGGGCATGTCCGGGTAGAGGTGGTGTTCCACCTGGTAGCTCAGGTTGCCGCTCATCAGGTGGAACAGTGGTCCGCCGTCGATGTTGGCGGCACCGACCAGCTGACGGACGTACCATCCGCCGCGAGTCTCGTTCTCGACCTCTTCCTGGCTGAAGGTGTAGGCCTGGTCGGGAAAGTGGCCGCAGAAGATGATCGCGTTCGACCAGACGTTGCGAATGATGTTGGCGGTGAAGTTGGCGGCCAACGTGGACAGGAACGTGCTCTCCACTCCACTGAACCGGCTGTCCAGGAAGGACGCCGTCCTGCGGTTCTTTCCGAACCGAGCCGACCCACGCAGCTTGGACGCCAGACGCGACCTCTTGCTCTCGGGCAACCGGCCACCCGAAGCCAGCTGCGCCAGCGCGAACGCACCGGCGCTGATGATCGGCCAGCCCACGTAGTCCTTGACGAACTGCTTACGAGCCTTGACGCCGATGCCCTTGAGATCCTCGACGAGATCCTTGATCGGCTTCTCGCCACGACGGATGGCCTCGATGTCGAGATCGTGCAGGGCCACGCCCCACTCGAAGAACGCCATCAGCAGAACGTTGTAGAACGGCTGGGCCAGGTACGCGGGGTGCCACTTCTGACGTGGGTCGATACGCATGATCTCGTACCCGAGATCCTTGTCCTTGCCGCGAATGTTCGTGTACGTGTGGTGCACGTAGTTGTGGGAGTGCTTCCACGAACTGGCGGTGGAGGCGGTGTCCCAGTCCCACACGGACGAATGGATTTCCGGATCGTTCATCCAGTCCCACTGGCCGTGCATGACGTTGTGGCCGATCTCCATGTTCTCGAGGATCTTCGCGATCCCGAGGCATGTCGTTCCGGCGAGCCAGGCCGGCTTGCTGGTGGAGCCGAGAAGCAGCACACGCCCCGCGACCAGCAACTGACGCTGGGCGGCGATCACCGACGTGATGTACTTGCGGTCCTTGTCGCCGAGGCTGGCGTACACCTCGTCGTGGATGGCGTCGAACTCCTTGGCCAGTTCGGCAATGGTCTCGTCGCTCAGGTGTGCCAGCGGGTTCACCGGCTCGTCACTGGTCGTGGTGCGCCTGGTGGTTTCGTCGATCGTCATGAATTCCCCTGTTCGATGTGTTGATCAGAGTTCGATTTCGATGTCGCCCTCAGCAGTGTTGACACAGATCCGAACCGCTTGCCCCGTAGGTTCGGAGATATCCCCGTTACGTAGGTCACGTAAACGCCCCTTCTTCAGGGTACCTACGCAGGTGTGGCAGATGCCGATGCGGCAGCCGAACGTCAGATCCAGTCCGGCTTCTTCGCCTGCTGCGAGAATCGTTGTGCCGCCGTCACATTCGACGTCCTTCTTGCTGTTGAGGAACTTGACCGTGCCGCCCTCACCTGCATCGTCTCCGCCGCCGATGACGGGCTGGAAGCTCTCGTGATGGAATCTGTCGTAATCGCCCTGGTCTTTCCAGTACGAGCGCAGATCGTCCAGATGTTCACCCGGGCCGGAGCAGAATGCTTCACGCTCACGCCAATCCGGAACCAGCTCGTCCAGTTCGGAGGCCTTCATCCGCCCCTCGTCGCTGGTGATCCGCAACTTCACCGTCAACCCGGCGTGCTTGGCTTCGAGCTCGTCGAGCGTGTCCGCGAACATCAACTGCTCGCGGTTGTGCACCGAGTGCACCACGACTGCATCGGTCACCTGATCGTGGTGGTCGAGGGCGCGCAACATGCTGATGATGGGCGTGATCCCGCTGCCCGCGCTGATGAAGACCATTTTTTCCGGAATCGGGCTCGGCAGAGTGAACTCACCCTCGACTTCGCTGAGCCGGACGATATCGCCCGTTCTGATGGTGCCCACCAGGTACGGCGAGACAGTGCCCGAGGGCACCAGCTTGGGGCTGACACTGACCAGGCCGTCCACCGGATCCGGATCGGAGGTGATCGAATACGCCCGCCAGTGGTACCGACCGTCGATGAGCACTCCGAGTCGGACGTACTGCCCGGGCGTGTGGCCCTGCCACTCGAAACCTGGACGGATGTACACCGAGACGGCCTCCGACCCCTCCGGAACCACCCGCTCGACCTTCCCTCGAAGTTCGCGAGTGGTCCACAGCGGATTGATCATCGACAGGTAGTCGTCGGGCCGGAGCGGATTGAACAACGATCGGACTGCGCGCAGCATCGTCCGTCTCACAAAAGAAACCTGGGGCTTGGCCCCCCGTTCAGCCATACTCAACGGTAACCCTGTGCGCCGCGCTGCACATCCGAATCGCTCAGACTCGAATGAGACTGCTACACAAGATGAACAGAACCGAGCGATACCGGCCGGTCAGCGCACTCGCGAGACGCGGTCGCCCAGGGCCGCGCTCACTTTTCCGTACCAGCCGAGCGGACGCGCAGACCCGCGTGTCGGCACGTCGGCCAGCAGCGCTTCGGCGGTTTCCTCGGCGTCGATCTTGTTGTCGCCGATGCCACCGGTGGCACCTCTCTTGGCCCAACCGACAACGTAACAGCCTGGAACCGGAGTGCCGTCGGCGGCGGTGATACGACCACCCTCGTTGCGAATGGTGCCCGTGATGTCGTCGAACGGGATGCCCGGTGACGGGGTTCCGCGGTATCCGATGGCGAGCAGCACCAGCTCCGACGAGAGAGTGACCGCGTGTTCACCCACCCCCACCTCGATGGACTCCACCGAGCCGCTTCCGTGCAGAGCAGCCGGTGCCCGGCCGAACGCGAAGACGATGCGCCGGCCCTGCACAGACGATCCCAGCTCGACTCGCGTTGCCCCGGCAAGAGCCGATGCGGGAGCGGACAACGGCAGCCGATCGATCGCGTCGACGATTCCGTCCGGTCCTGCGACGACGACGTCGACGCCTGCCCGATCGACCAGAGCCTTGCACTCGGAACGAGTGAACGCCGCGAACTCGGGCCCACGACGGGCGAGCACGACGACCTCGTTCACTCGATGGCGACGCAGCTCGGCCAGCGCGTGCGGGGCGATCTCGGTTCCGTCGAGCCCGTCCGGGTCGGCGGTGAGGATACGAGCCGCGTCGAGCGCGACGTTGCCGTTTCCGATGACGGTGACGCGGTCGACGCCGGCGAGATCGATCGCGTCGGCGGGAACGTCGGGGTGGCCGGTGTACCAGCCCACCAGGGTGCGCGCGCTGACGGATCCGTCGAGGTCGATACCGGGAATCTCGAGGGACCGGTCCTTGTCGGCACCGACGGCGTAGACCACCGAATCGAACTTGCGGGCCAGTTCGACGTGGTCGACGTCCTTGCCGACCTCGACGCCCAGCTTCATCGTCACCCGAGGATGGGCGAAGATCCCACGGAAGTGCTCGCTGATGCGTCGGGTACCCAGGTGATCGGGAGCGACGCCGTAGCGGGCGAGACCGCCCGCGACGGGCAGCCGGTCGTAGAAGGTGACGCTGGTGCCGGGCACCCTCAGCAACGCCTGAGCGGTGTAGCAGGCCGCAGGCCCGGTTCCGACGATGGCGATGTCGATCGGCGGTAGGTCGTTGACCGTCGCCACCGGGAATCGGGGCGCGCCCCACTCGGCCACGGCGGGCTTGTCCTTGTAGTAGTCGGCGTTGATGTCGGCATAGATCTGCTGATCCGGCGTCAGTCTCGAGACGCGCGTGATCGCGTCGACCGGACACGCGTCGGCGCAGGCTCCGCAGTCGATGCACGAGCGCGGATCGATGTAGAGCAGTTCCGTCTTACCGAAGTCCGGCTCGTCGGGTGTCGGGTGAATGCAATTGACCGGACACACCGACAGGCAGGATGCGTCGTTGCAACAGTTCTGCGTGATCGCGAACGGCATGGGTTATCGGATGTCCTTCACGGCCTCGAGCGGGAGCGGTGCGATCAGAGCATGTGCAAGCGACGGTAGATCATCTCGGCCGGCTTGGTGATCAAACCGCAGTCGAGAAGAAATGCCATCAGGTGCTCGCTCGAAGTACGCATCATCGTGTGGTGGTGCGCGTTGTTCTTCGCTTCCTTCACCGCGCGGTCGACGTCGAGGCCCGCTGCTGCGTAGACCTCCTTGTTGACCATGTTGGACACGATCAGCCGAGCAGCGATCGCGACGACGAGCGCACTGGTCTTGCGGCGAGCCGGGCTCTTCTGGGCGATCTCCTCACGCATCTGAGCGCGCGCGAAGGTCATGTGCCGTGATTCCTCGACGACGTGGATCTTGCTGGTGGTGCGCACGAGTGGCAGCACGTTCTCGCCGCGCATCCAGTCGCGCTGCATGACGTCGAGCACCTCTTCGGCGACGAGGATGCCGCCGTAGGCGACCTCGGCGGACGCGAGAGCCTTGAAGCCGCGGCCGAGTTCGATGCTCGATCGACGCGGCAGGTATGCCTTGATGCCCATCTTCTGGCAGGCGCGGGCGAACATGATCGAGTGACGGCACTCGTCGGCGATCTCGGTGAGCGCGAACTGGAAGTCGGAGTTCGACGAGTCCTTGCAGTACTGATCGCGCAGAACCATCTGCTGCAGGATCATCTCGAACCAGATGCCGGTGCTCATGATGGAGCAGACCTCGTGGCGAGTGAGCGTGATGCGCTGCTCCTCGCTCATCTCGTCCCACAGCTTCGTCCCGTACAGGGTGCTCCACTCCGGATTGAGTCCGTAGAGGGAGGGATCGAGGTCGGCTTCCCAGTCGACTTCCTCGGACGGGTCGTAGGACAGCTGGGCGGCGGAATCGAGCAGACGAGCGGAAACGTCCTCCGGCTCGAGAACGTCGTTCCGGGACAGTGTGCTGGTCATCGCCGTGGTTCCTTCCATCGTCGAAAAGCTGTAGGTAACTGTTACGGAGATTACCAGGTACTCAGCGACACAGGTAGTCGTTCGGGCAGAAGTTCCTGGATTCTTTTCGCCGGACCCCTAGAGTTCGAGCGTGCCGAACACGGAGAACCACCGGTGATCGCCGCCCTGCGATCTGCCCTCGAACGCAGACCCATGCGTCTGTACGCGGTGGGAATGGTGTCGGCCAACGCCATCGGGGCCGTCATCGTGTTCGTATTGGCGCGCTTCGTCCTGCCGCTGCCGGTCGGTTCCGAAGAGATCCTGTCGGACCGAAATTACCTGGCGTTCTTCGTGTACCTACCGGTCGCGATAGCCATCGGTATCGGGCTCGGGCTCCGCGTCGCAGCACCCCTGATTCGGTGGCTGCACACCGGAGGAACGCCGACGGACGAGACCGCGATCGCCGTCGTCCGACTCCCGTTGCGTCAACTCGGCGTCCACGTTCTGCTGTGGGCGCTCGGCGTCGCGGTGTTCGTCTCGGTCAATGCGTCGGCCGGTGCCGCGCTGTCGATCATCGTGGCGATCGCCGTCAGCTTCGGCGGCTTGGCAACGTGCTCGCTGGGTTACCTGGTGGCCGAACGAACTCTTCGCCCGATCACAGCCGCGGTGATGGACGTCGGTGCGGTCACCGATTCCGCAGCTCTCGGTGTTCGGCTTCGTGTCGTTCTCATCTGGGTCCTGAGCACAGCGATTCCCGTTCTCGGGTTGGGCCTCATCGGACTCGGCAGGTTGATCGACACCGTCATCCCTCCCGACGTCGATCTTTCCCCCGCGATGGTGTCGCTCTCCGCGGTTGCCCTGGTCGTCGGATTCGGCGGCATGTTTCTGGTCGGACGCTCCGTCTCGGACCCGCTACAGCAGGTCAGCAGCGCCATGCAACGCGTCGAAGCCGGGGCGACCGATACCCGTGTCGACGTCTACGACGCCTCCGAGATCGGCCGTTTGCAGAACGGGTTCAACAAGATGGTGGTCGGACTGGACGAGCGCGAACGTCTCCGATCACTGTTCGGTCGCCACGTGGGCCAGGACGTCGCCCAACGAGCGCTCGCGAGCGCACCCCGCCTCGGCGGCGAGAATCGGACTGTGGCGGTGCTGTTCGTCGATCTCGTGGGTTCGACGGCTCGCGCCGAACGAGAATCGGCCGAGGCCGTGGTGGACTGGCTCAATCGATTTTTCGCGGTCGTCGTGGAGCACGGCGAGCGAGGCGGCGGATTCGTCAACAAGTTCGAGGGTGATGCCGCATTGCTGATCTTCGGTGCTCCGGTCGATCACCCGGATCCCGCGACCGCCGCACTACGCACCGCGCGCACCCTGGCGGCCGAACTGTCCATCGACGGCGACTACGAGTTGGGCATCGGAGTCACGTACGGATCGGTCATCGCAGGCAACATCGGCGCCGAGTCGCGTTTCGAGTACACCGTCATCGGCGACACGGTGAACCAGGCGGCCCGGCTCACCGATCTCGCCAAGGATGACCCCGACACCGATGTGCTCACGTCGTCGACGGTGCTCGATCACGCATCCGACGACGAACGCACGCATTGGACGACGGGCGAGACGGTGACACTGCGCGGCCGCTCGACACCGACCATTCTGGCTGCACCCGTGCGGCCCCGCTGACGATCGCTCGGCCGAAAAAAATTCGAAGGTTTCCCGTTCGACTCCGATGGGGCATACCCCCCGAACCAACTCACCCCATCGCGCTTACGCGAGACGTTGACTGGTACAACGTCTCTCGCTCCGAAAGGCAACCATGCCCGCAATTCTGTTCGGCTCGATCAGCACACTCGTCGACACGTCCGAACTGCAGCGTCGCTCGTTCAACGAGGCGTTCACAGCGCACGATCTGAACTGGAACTGGTCCCGGGACGACTACCGGGCCATGCTCGGCTCGAACGGTGGTGCCGACCGCATCAGCGAATACGCGTCCGAGACCGGAACCGAGGTGGACGCCGAGGCAGTACACGCCACCAAATCGGAGATCTTCCAACGACTGATCGGCGAGTCCGACGTCAAGACACGTCCGGGAGTCGCCGACACGATCGACTCCGCCAAAGCGAACGGCCTCAAAGTCGGCTTCGTGACGACGACCTCGCGAGAGAACATCGACGCGCTCCTCGCGGCTCTGTCTCCCGAACTCACCGCCGACTCGTTCGACGTCATCGTCGACGCCACCTCGGTCGAGCCGGGAAAGCCCGACCCCGCCTCGTACCAGTACGCGCTGAAGACGCTGGGCGAGAACGCGTCCGACAGTGTGGCCATCGAAGACAACGCCGGCGGTGTCCAGGCGGCAGCGGCTGCGGGCATCACCTGTGTGGCATTCCCCAACGAGAACACTGCGGGCACCGAATTCGACTCGGCCACCGAGACCGTCGATGCACTCGATCCCGAGCGCGTCCGAGCTCTGCTCTCCGCCTGAGCCCGACCTGCGGAGCGCGCGTTTTGTCTGACCTTTTCATCCAATCCTCCAGGAGTAACCAGTGAGCAATCTTCAGGCCCAGGTCGTTGCCGGGGACAGGTCGTTTCGCGTCGAGGGATACGAGCGCATCGAGTACGACCTGATCTACGTCGACGGGGTGTTCGCGATCGAGAACACCGAATTGGCCGACAGCTACCGGCCGTACGGTCGCGCGCTGATGGTCGTCGACGAAGCGGTGCACGACATCTACGGCGACCGGATCAGCGCATACTTCGATCACCACGAGATCGCACTGACGGTGGTTCCGGTGCACATCGCGGAGACCGCCAAGTCGCTGGAGACCTTCGAGCGCATCGTGGGTGAGTTCGATGCATTCGGTCTGGTCCGCACCGAGCCGGTACTGGTTGTGGGCGGCGGACTGACAACGGACGTAGCAGGATTCGCGTGCGCCAGCTACCGCCGCAACACCCCGTACATCCGCATTCCCACCACCCTGATCGGCTTGATCGATGCAAGCGTGTCCATCAAGGTGGCCGTCAACTACGGAAAGCACAAGAACCGCCTCGGTGCCTACCACGCGTCACAGAAGGTGCTGCTGGACTTCTCGTTCCTCGGCACGCTGCCCGAGGACCAGGTGCGCAACGGCATGGCCGAGCTGATCAAGATCTCCGTGGTCGGCAATCTGGAAATCTTCGAGATGCTCGAACAGTATGGGCCCGAACTGCTGCGAACCCGATTCGGCCATCTCGACGGAACAGCGGAATTACGTTCGGTCGCAGACAAACTGACCTACTCGGCGATCGCGACGATGCTCGAACTCGAGGCCCCCAATCTGCACGAGATCGATCTCGATCGCGTCATCGCCTTCGGTCACACCTGGAGTCCGACGCTCGAGCTGACCCCGCCTGCACCGTTCTTCCACGGTCACGCGATCAACATCGACATGGCGCTCTCGACGACCGTCGCCGAGCAACGCGGACATCTGTCCACGGCCGACCGCGATCGCGTGCTCGGTGTGATGTCCAGCATCGGCCTGGCCCTGGACAGCCCCTACCTGACACCCGAATTGCTCTCCGAGGCAACGGCATCGATCCTCAAGACACGCGACGGGATCCTGCGTGCCGCGGTGCCCGATCCGATCGGCACGTGCCGCTTCCTCAACGACCTCGACGCAGCGGAGCTGGCCGATGTCCTGACGCTGCACAAGAAGATCTGCCTGGACTTCCCCCGGGCAGGCGAGGGCCTCGACACGTTCACCGCGCCGACGCCGTGACGAAGGCCCCGCGACCGGTGACCCCGACGACCATTCTGGCGCGTGAGCTGAGCGAGATAGCAGATCTGCTCGACGCCGGTGCCGGGGTGACCGACGAGCTGACCACCCGTGTTCATCGAGCCCGCGATCTCGCAGCGGGACTCGACCCGTATCTCGACACCTGTACCACCTCCCAATCCGCAGCGCTGGCGACACTGGCGTCGCGGACCCGCACCGAGGACTGGAGATCACGCGACGTGGTCTCCGGCTCGGGGCCCCTGGAGATGGAGATGCTCTCCGGCCACGTGGAGGGACGCTTCCTCGCGTTTCTCGTGCACATGACCGGGGCGAAGCGGGTACTCGAGATCGGTATGTTCACCGGCTATTCGGCACTGGCGATGGCCGAGGCTCTGCCTGCAGGCGGTGAGGTGGTGGCGTGCGAGGTGGATCCGTACGTGGCCGAGTTCGCGCAGTCCTGCTTCGCGGAATCACCTGCCGGCTCGTCCATCACGGTGGAGGTCGGTCCGGCACTGGAGACCCTTCGACGGCTCGACGGTCGGTTCGACCTGGTGTTCATCGACGCCGACAAAACCGGGTACCGCGCCTACGTGGAGTACCTGCTCGGTAGCGAACTGCTCGCCGAGAACGCCGTGATCGCGGTCGACAACACCCTGCTGCAGGGCCAGCCGTACAGCGAGCAGCCCACCGAGAACGGCAGGGCCGTCGCCGAATTCAACGACTACGTAGCGAAAGACCCTCGCGTGGAGCAGGTTCTGCTTCCTCTGCGCGACGGCGTCACGCTCATCCGTCGAACATGATTCGTACGGTTGCCGCGCTGCTCGGTCTCGCGGCCACCCTGCCCGTCGACCTCGCGGCGACGGCGGTGGCCGCGATCGGTGGCACTGCGCCGCCCACCCGCCGATCCGAGTCACCCAGAACGGTGTTGATCAGCGGCGGCAAGATGACCAAGGCACTGCAGCTCGCTCGCTCCTTTCACCTCGCCGGGCATCGGGTGATCCTGGTGGAATCGGCCAAGTACCGCTTCACCGGCCACCGGTTCTCCCGGGCCGTCGACCGATTTCACTGTGTACCCGATCCGGGTGCCCCGGGATACGCGCAGGCTCTGCTGGACATCGTGCGACGCGAGAACGTCGATGTCTTCGTCCCCGTGGCCAGCCCTGCGGCGAGCATTCACGACGCAGACGCCAGGGCCGTGCTCGACCCGCACTGCGAAGTGATCCACGGCGACGCGGACACCGTGCGAATGGTCGACGACAAGTCCCGATTCTCCGAGCACGCAACATCGTTGGGACTTCGCGTGCCCGACTTCCGGCGGATCACCGATCCCGCCCAGATCGACGACTTCGAGTTTCCGCCGGGTCGCGAATACATTCTGAAACGGATCTCGTACAACCCGGTCGGGCGAATGGACCTGACGCGGTTGTCGGCACGCACACCGGAGCGGAACTCGTCGTTCGCCAGGAGCCTGCACATCACGGACGACGATCCGTGGATTCTGCAGGAGTTCATCGCAGGTCAGGAGTACTGCACGCACGGCACGGTACGCCAGGGTCGGCTGCAGGTGTACGGCTGTTGCGTGTCCTCGGCGTTCCAGGTCAACTACGAGATGGTGGACAAGCCGGACATCCTGCGCTGGGTGGAAACATTCGTCTCCTCGCTGGACGTGACCGGCCAGCTGTCGTTCGACTTCATAGAATCCGCCGCCGACGGCCACATCTACGCGATCGAATGCAACCCCCGCACCCACTCGGCCATCACGATGTTCTACGACCATCCCGACCTGGTGGCCGCGTATCTCGACGACGGCCACCCGGTGATCGTGCCGCGTCCGACGGCTCGGCCGACCTACTGGATCTACCACGAGATATGGCGCTTGTTCTCCGAGGGCAACCGAAAAGCTCGCCTTCGCAGCATCTTCCGCGGCAAGGACGCCATCCTGACCGGATGGGATCCTCTGCCGTACTTTCTCGTGCACCACCTCCAGATCCCGTCCCTGTTGCTGCGCAATCTGCTGGCGCGACGTGGCTGGTCGCGCATCGACTTCAACATCGGCAAGCTCGTGGAGAAAGGAGGCGACTGATGACCCTGTCGGTACTGGTGTTGGTCGGATCGTCGGTGGACGAGTTCCATTGCGATCTGTCACGGGTGTACGCGGGCGGATTCCTCGACGCGCTCGGCGGGAATCCCGACTACCGGTTCGAGGTGGCGTTCGTCTCCCCCGGTGGGCTCTGGAGCTTCCCCGGCGCGATCGATGCCGCCAGTGTGGCTGCGGCGCAGCAGATGTCGTTGGCACAGGCAGTGGAAATCATGTCGTCGTGGCATTTCGACGTCATGGTGCCGCAGATGTTCTGTCTGCCCGGGATGACGACGTACCGCAGTCTGTTCGATCTGTTGGGCGTGCCGTACGTGGGCAACGGTCCGGACGTGATGGCGATGACGGCGGACAAGGCCCGTGCCCGAGCCGTCGTCGCTGCGGCCGGGGTCGCCGTACCCACCGGGGTGGTGGTCCGCTGCGGCGACGACATCGACGTCGATCTGCCCGTGGTCGTCAAGCCGGTGGACTCGGACAACTCGATGGGCGTCGCGCTCGTTCGCGAATCCGACCGTCTGGCAACCGCAGTGAGCGAGGCTCTGGCGTACTCGTCTGCGGCACTGGTGGAGTCGTACGTTCCACTCGGCCGGGAGGTACGGTGCGGCATCATCGCCCGAGGCGACGAGCTGATCTGTCTTCCGCTCGAGGAGTACGCCGTCGAGTCGATCCGCACCAGCGCCGACAAGTTGAATCGCACCTCGGACGGAGATCTGTACCTGGTCGCGAAGGAGCAGACCAAGGCGTGGATGGTCGACGTCTCCGATCCGATCACCGAGAAGGTCTGGGCCGCAGCACGATCGTGCTATCGCTCTCTCGGCTGCCGACACTACGGTCTCTTCGACTTCCGAATCGACCCCGACGGGGAGCCGTGGTTCCTCGAGGCCGGCCTGTACTGCTCGTACTCGCCGTCGAGCGTGCTCGCGGTGATGGCCTCGGCGGCGGGCATCGCCGTCGACGAACTGTTCGCACGATCGCTCGACGAACTGTCGGTGAAGGAGCTGTCCTCGTGACGTTGGGAATCGAGATCGTCGAGCTGGACCTGAGCTCTACCGACACCGAAGAACTGCGAGCCCTGTTGGCCGAACACGGCGTGCTGATTCTGCGCGAGCAGCCCTTGGACGACGCGGGTTTCCTGGCGTTTCTCCGACGGTTCGGCGACATGATGTTCACCGAGGGCGAGACGCCGGTGCCGGGCTTCCCCGATCTGAACGTCATCAGCAACGTCGGCCGAACCACACCGCCGAAGTCGACGTTCCACGTCGACACCACGTATGTGCCGAATCCGCCTGCCTACACCGCGTTACGCGCGGTCGAGGTACCGGAAGTTGGAGGCAGCACGCTGTTCAGCGATCAGTACAAGGCCTACGACACACTGCCCGCCGACCTGAAAGCGAACCTGGCCGGACGAACCGTGACGCATCGAGTGACCGGGGTGGCGTCGGACACCGATTCCAGTGCCGAACATCCCCTGTTCGCAGTGCATCCCGTGTCCGGGCGCACTGCACTGGCGTTGTCGGCACCGGCGCGGTGCGTCGCGATCAGTGGAATGTCCTCCGAGGAGGCGCACGAGACCGTGCAAGTGCTGTTCGAGCACTCGACTCGCGAAACCAACCTGTTGCGGCATGCGTGGGCACCCGGCGATGTGGTGATGTGGGACAACCGATGTGTGATGCATCGAGCCGATCACAGCGGAGTCGTGGGAAACAGGGTGATGCATCGCGGAATGGTGGCGAATGGTGAATCGGCGTCGGTTATGTGATTGACAACTCAAAGATTTGCCGGTTCGCCCGTAGCCAGGAGAATCGAGTCATGACTTCTCCGGTGGCAATCAGCCGCGACACAGCAGTCGGTCCCGAAGCTCGTCTGTCCTGGATATTGTCCGGACTGGCCGGGATGGTGGGCGCAGTGGCGTTCTTGCATTCCGCCGGCTACTTCGTGACCTTCATGACCGGCAACACCGAACGTGCTGTCGTCGGGCACTTCGGGCACCCCGAGGGCAAGGAGGTCACCCCGGGCGCCTCACCGATAGCGGCTCTCGCGCTCATGGGCTCTTTTCTGGCCGGGGTGGTGATCTCGTCGATCTGCCGCCGTCGGTACTGGTCGAACCATCCCCACGGAGCAACGGTGCTGACCACGATCGCGCTCGCCGGAGCGGGAGCCATCGACATCGCCATCTCGGGATGGTCGTCGGCGAACGTGAACTTCTACCCGATTCTGTTGGTGGCCTTCGCACTCGGCGCACTCAACACCGCGTTCACGAAGAAGGAAGAGACCTACATTCCGCTGAGCTACGTCACCGGAACGCTGGTGAAGCTGGGCCAGGGTATCGAACGGCACCTGTTCGGCGGGGGAACGCGCTACGACTGGCTGTGCTACACAGCCCTTCTCGGATCGTTCGCGTTGGGCGGAGCGATCGGAGCCTTCATCGGCGTCGTCATCACCGGACCCCAGGTGCTGCTTCTGACCGCACTGCTCAGCTTCGGCGCAACGATCTTCACCTTCACCCACACCGAGCGTCGCACGCTGCTGGGATGAAGCAACGTCCCCCGGTCAGCCCTCGACCAACGGCGAGGCCACGATGATCTTGCGCAACATCTGCTCGATGAAGGTGGGGGAAAGTCGCGATCCGATCAGCACTTGCCGCTGAACGAGACCTTCGATCATCACCACGAGAGTTTCGGCGTCGGAGGGTGGATCCTCGGAGTCCAGCGAGGCGACGATCCACTGGGTGTAGGTGACGAACGCTGCACGTTGACTGTCGAACAACTCGCGGATTTCGTCGTCGTGCTGCGCCTCGCCGAGCATGATGTGGCGCGCGATCACCCGTTTGACCGCGTCCGCCGATGTCATGGCGTCGATGAAGTCGATGATGTGGGATATCACGACGTCGACGGTGAGCGGTTTGACGTCCACCAGGGTGCCGAACGTCGCTCCGGCAACCTCGAAGTCGCGGACGAACAGTTGACCGAGAGCCAGGTGAAGCAGCCGACTCCGGGTGGGCGCGTGGTAGTTCACCGATCCGGGGCCGAGTCCCGCTGCGGCGTCCACCGCCCGGTGGGTCAAGCCGCGCAGCCCCTGCGTGGCGAGCACCTCGATGGCGGCAGTGGCGATCTCGTCGCGCCGACGCACTCTCGACTCGTCGTCCTTGGAGTGTGCCGACCTCATACCGCGCAGTGTAGTGCCAGGCCGTTGACATCCGTCGATTCCGAGACCTAGTCTCAACCGATGTTGAGCATCGGGGGGAACACGGGCCGGGGGCCCACCAGACGCCAGATCATGATCGGAGCGGCCGCCGCGGCCACCATCGCCGTCGTCGGCCCGGTCGCCAAGGCGGCAGCGGCCCCGGCGACCGGCTCGGGCGGCCAGTGCACCGAGCGCTACCAGGGCTACCGCGAGGACGATCGAAACCTGCCGTATGCCCGATACATGGCACCGAGGACGACGCCCGCACCGGCAGTCGTCGCGGACGCCTACGCGGGACCTGCCCTAGCGCCCGAGTCGATCCCCGGATTCGATGCGATCACAACCGATCTCGCGTCCACCGGCTACTCCACGATCGAGACCGGATACGGTCGCCGCGCCGACGGGGTGACGTTCGTAGCGGTCCGTACGGTGATGCCGCGCGTGACGGCAGCGATGTGGGACTGGTGGTTCGGCTGGCATTCCACCGAGTCCGCGCGATACAAGCTGTGGCATCCCGATGCCCACCTCTACGCGGACTTCGCCGAGGATCGAACGTCACTCGACATTCCCGACAAGGCCAAGTACATCGGCAACACGACGTTCGTGGACGAATACGTCGGTCCGAAGCTGCAGCAGCTGGGCATTGCCTTTCGCGATCCGATCGCGCACGGATTCGACGTTCCCGCAGATCAGACGATCGTCTTCGGCCGAGTGGGCAGTTCCATCGCACCGGTGGATCTGGGCTGGCTGGCCCACCAGGTGCGCCCTGTCGACGGTGGTGCCGAGATGCGTAGCCGCTTCTTCCTGAACCTACGAGGGCTCCACGTACCGGACGTCAAGCAGGCCGCGTGCGCCGTCGGCCGTGGGGCGTCGGTGGACCCGACGGACCTCGTTCTTGGCCTCGATCTCGCCCGAGACCTCCTGCTGCACTGCGGACAGGAGATGAACCATCTCGCGGGCTTCCTACCGGAGTTGTACGCCGAGTTCGGGAGCTAGTGCCCCAGGAACACCTTCGCCAGCACGATCGACGCAGCAACCGCAGCGGTGGCCAGGCCACCCAGAAAGGCACGGAAGGTCAACCGATTGCCGCGAATTCGCTGGGTGACCATCTGAATCGTGGCGATGCGCACCACGATCACTGCGCCGGCCAGCAGTTCCGACCATTGGCCCGGGAGCACCGCCAACCAACCGAGGGCCAGCATCAACGCAGGGACGGTGCCGGAACTCAGGATGGGAACGGCATCGCGAAATTCCTCGACGGCCTTGAACTTGCGTTGCTCGTCGGTGGCATCACCGTGCGCTTCGGGGATCTGACTGCCCGCGACGAAATCCGCGAACACATGCGCCAGAAACGTCGTCACCGCAGTGGCCAGAACCAGAACAGCCGCCGTTCCGTGCTCGATCGAGCTGGGCGTCGATGCTGCGACCGCCGCGAGGACCAGGATGTTTCCGTAGACGTAGGCGGAAAGCCTCCTGGCCGCCCGCGCGGGCTCGAGCGGGCCGTCCGCGCGGGTGACCAATCGGCTGTACAGCCGTGTTCCACCGATACCGGGTTCTGCGTCGCTCATGCCGGAGATCGTTGCACGGTAGGCGCGATTACTCGACGGGGACTCCGAGCCGACCGGCCTGGTAATCCTCGAACGCCTGCAGCACTTCGGACTTGGTGTTCATCACGAACGGGCCTGCCATCGCGACGGGTTCCCGAATCGGCCGGCCACCCAGAACGAACACCTCGAGCGACTCCCCCACCGCGGATGCGGACATCTCGATGGTGTCGCCGCGGCCGAACAGTGCCGTCTGCCCCATCCTGATCGGACGCTTCTCCGCGCCCACCGTGCCCTCTCCCGCGAGAACATAGACGAGTGCGTTGAATTCTCGATTCCACGGCAGCGTCAGCGCCGCTTCCGGCGCGATCGTGCTGTGCGAGAGCGCAATCGGGGTGTACGTCGAACCCGGTCCCTGCAGACCGGCGATCTCGCCGGCGATGACACGCACCAGCGCACCGCCGTCCGGACTCGACGCCAGCGCCACCTTGCTCCCGGTGATGTCCTGGTAACGCGGATGCGCCATCTTGTTCTCGCGCGGCAGATTGACCCAGAGCTGCACACCGTGGAACAGCCCGCCCGACATCACCAGATGCTCGGGCGGAGCCTCGATGTGCAGAATGCCACCGCCCGCCGTCATCCACTGGGTGTCGCCACCGCTGATGATTCCGCCGCCGCCGTGGGAGTCCTTGTGCTCCATGATCCCATCGATCATGTAGGTCACCGTCTCGAACCCGCGGTGCGGATGCCACGGCGTCCCCTTCGGCTCACCGGGCGCGTAATTCACCTCGCCCATCTGATCCATGTGAATGAACGGGTCGAGGGACGACATGTCCAGCCCGGCGAATGCTCTGCGAACGGGAAAGCCCTCCCCCTCGTATCCCGTCGGTGCCGTCGTGACCGACCGGACCGGCCGGGGGACGGCGGTGGCGTCGGGCATGGGGATGCGGGGCAACGCGAGGATGTTGTCGACCGTCACTGCGGGCATGGGCTCCCTTTCGGCAATGTAGTTGACTCTGCAACTACTCTACGCGCTTCAACCCGGCGGTGTCCGACGGTATTCCCGCGGTCAGCCCTGCCGGTCGGCCAGCCACTGCCGGATCTCGTCGGTGACCGGTTCGACGATGTCGTCGTACTCCCGATGCTTACCCACGAAGGCGGCCACCAGTTCGCAGATCGGAACGATTCGCCTGGCGTCGGAACGGGTGGCGTCGAGCGCCTGCTGCACGAGAATCGTTGCCAGACCACGTCCGCCGTAGGCTGCGTCGACCTCGGTGTGGAAGAAGATGCGCCTGCCCTGCTCGTCGTCGGCGAACTCGGTGAAGCCGACCTGCGAACCCTCCACCGAGACGGTGAAACGGTCCGCCTGCTGGGCGATCTCGACCTCGGCACCGGTTTTGTCGACCGTCATTCCGCACTCCTCGTTCCCGGTAGGCGCGCACCGCACCTCGTCGGTCACGATCGTGCACGATCGGCGGAGATCTGTCGATCGTGAACCGCACCGAGCACCTGCGTACGGCGGGTTCGTGATCCACCGTCACCGACAGGGGTGCCGAGCGACCGTTTGCGCCTCTGTACGGTGGAGCGAAGGACCTCGACCGATGAATCATCAAGGGGAAGGAACTTCATGGCTCAGCCAGACAGGCTGGAGAAAGACCCGAACAAAGGTTTCGTGGCCCTGCTGGGCTGGAGTTTGGCCGCAGTGGAAGCACTGGACAAGTTCGATCGGCGCTACGTGGTCGTCGCTCCGGAGTGGGCCGAGGCGTACTGCACCGAGCACGACATTCCGTACCTCCCGTGGAACTTCGAGCGACTCAACGATCGCTCGCTGGAAATCGCCGAGACCCTGCAGGCCAAGGGCGTCGACGTCGCGATTCCGTTGTACGAGGAGACAGTGGAGTGGGCCGGTGCCATCAACTCGGTGTTGCTCGGCAACCCACGCCTGTTCGGTCAGGCAATGCTGTTGCGCGACAAGTCCTTGATGAAGCGCCGTGCTCAGCTCGGCGGCATTCGAGTGGGCATCTTCGAGGAAGCCCACGACCGTGAGGACGTCATTCGATTCCTCAAGCGTGTCAACCAGACGCTGCTCAAGCTCGACGGCGATCCCAACGACCCGATTCATGTCAAGGCCTTCGACAAGGCAGGTTGCCTCGGCCACCGCGTCATTCGCACCCCTGACGAGGTCGACTCCATTCCCGACGAGGAATTTCCGGCGCTGATGGAATCGCACCTCGACGGCTGGGAATTCGCGGTCGAAGCATGGATTCACAACGGCAAGATCAAGTTCCTCAACATCTCCGAGTACGTCAGGCTCGGTTACTCGGTGTTCGTCCCGGCCACACCGGAACTGGAGAAGTACCGCGAGCAGATCACGGTGCAGATCGAGAAGCTGATCAAGGCCTTCGACATCGAGTTCGGTTTCATTCACCCCGAGTACTTCGTCACCAGCGACGGCGAGATGTACTTCGGTGAAGTTGCTTACCGGCCACCGGGTTTCAAAGTCTTCGAGCTGCTCGAGCGCGCCTACGGCTTCAACGCGTACCAGGGCCTGGCATTGGCGTTCGACCCGAAAACCACCGAGGAGGAGATCGACGCCTTCTTCCCGAGAGAGGTGGTCGACGCCACCGGTCACGCCGGATGCTTCGGCGTCTACCCGCGGCGACGCGTCGTCAGCGATCTCGTCATCCCCGATGTCACCGCAGACGACGACTACTACGAGACCAACGACCTGTCCGCTCCGGTCGAGGAAACCGTCACCAAGAGAACAGCATTCGGTACTCACTGGGGCCTGCTGTACTTCTTCGGCGAGGACCCGTACCGAATGCGTGATCTGCTCAGGCAACAGGAAGAACTGGACTTCTACGTGTGAAGCAGCAACTCGGCAACGACCACGAACCATCGACGCAGACGATGAACGACTCTGCACCGGTCGACAAGGCTCTGGTGTCACGGCTGGCCCAGCTGGACCACGCCACCGAGGCGCTGGCCGGAGCACCCGAGTTCAGCAAGAACACCAAGGTACGGCGGGTGCTCGACGGCCTGCATCGAGTGTTGTTGCAGCCCGGCGGTTGCAGCGCAATTCGCGAACGAGCCGCGATGCTCGAGCAGGCCGGACTGTTCGCAGGTACCGACTGGGCCCAGCCGGACATTCTCGTCCCGGCGTTCGTGGGGCCGAGCCTGCGCAGCGGCAACGACGACACCGTGGTGCTCGAGGCGACCAGCGAACTGCGCATGATCGCGATCGTCGCGGGTGAGTACGAGCATCCGGCCGTGACCGCCGAGGAGGCTCGACGATTTCTCTCGCAGGTTCTCGCACTCAACCTCGACGTGCTCTTCACACCGCCGTCGGAGTCGGAGCGAGTTCGATTGGGCCGCACCGCGCATCTGATTCGTGATCTGTTCGGCTACGTCGCGCAGCAGATCGGGTACGACAGCGTGCTCGACGAGTTGGTCGAGGAGATCTGGCGGATTCTGCGCCAGCGTCCGATTCAGGTGGACACCATCAAGGCGATGGTCACGCGCATCGCCATCTATCGCGACGACCCGACCGTGGACCTCGGCAACTCCGGGCAGGGCCTCGATCGATTGATCACGGCGCTGTTCGGCACCACCGATGCCTGCCGCGAGGACCCGGGCGTCGAGGTGTACCGGTCGCGGCTCGAAGCGATGGACGTCGAGGCGTTGCAGTTCGAGGCCCGCGGATTCGCGCGAGCGATGCACGACACCGGACTGGTCTCGCCGTACCACGCGACGCTGACGCAGTATCTCGTCGACCACTACTCGTACGTTCTGCCCGAGGCCCTCGGTCTGTCCGACACCGGCCGGACCTGCCTGACGCGGTACCCCGAACTGGTCCATCGCCTCATCGAGGAGACGGTGTACCCCGAAACCGCGCAGTGCCTCTACGGTTTGGCGCTGCTGCTCGATCGCGGAATTCTGCATCAGCCGCCGATCGTGCCGTCGTTGTGGCGACAGATCTCGTTGAAGCTCGCCCCTGCGGTGCGGGAACGACTGATCACGACGTTCGGGCCGGTCCCCGCGCCGGAGTCACGCTTGCTCGGCGGTTTGCTCTCGATGCTCGGGCAGCCCCTCGGTGTCGGTCAGGGCGACAACCCGACGTGTCAGTCGGCGCGGGCCTTGTCGATGTGGGCCTACAACGATCCCGACTACCTGCTGCAGATGGTGGTGTGGGCGGCGCGTGACGAGGAGATCGTCATGCACTTCGAGGGGCAGTCGATCTCGTCGACCGACAGTGTCAGCGGCGTCGCCACGTCCGATCCGGTGGACCTCGATCCCGCGTCGCTGTTGCTGGTTCCGCACCTCGACCGCATCTACGCCGAGATGGTCCGGCGTTGCGCCGATCGTCCCGGTGATCCGCACCGCTGGGTCAATCCCGAGTTCCACGGATGGTGGTCGGCGCGCGAATTCCACATCGACGTCGATGTCGAGACCGGCAATCTCGTCGACCTGGACGCATTTTTGCGGCAGTTCTATTCCGCGTACCACCCGGAGTACAACGGGCACCAACCGTTGATCCATCCGCAACCGGCAGGTGTGGCCGTAACCGACAGTGCCGCACGGTATGTGGGGTGGCACGCCATCACGATCCTGCGCGTGAACACCGATCCCGACGGCGTCATGCGGGTGTACTTCTTCAACCCGAACAACGACAGCGGCCAGGACTGGGGTGACGGCGTCGTGGTGGGAACGGCGGGCAACGGCGAACGCGCAGGCGAGGGTTCGCTGCCGTTCGACCAGTTCGCCTCACGGCTGTACATCTTCCACACCGATCCCCTGGAGAACGGCGAGCCCGAGAGAATTCCCGCCGAGGACATCGAGCGGATCCGGGGATACATCGAGCGGAGTTGGGGCGCAGAACGTTCGGTGCCCCAGGCCTGAGATGCACGATGCGCCCCGAGTCCGTGACTCGGGGCGCATCGCTGTTCGGTCGGGCGTCAGTCCTTCTTGTCGAGCGAGTCCGGCTTGTGCACCGCGTCCTTGCCCGACTTGTCACTCTCGACGCGGTACTGCGGCTCGTCCTTCGATGCCTTCACGGTGCGGCCTGCGGCTTCGGTCTCGGAGGTGATCTTCTCCACCACCGTTCCCTCGGTCGTGGTGCCGTGGGTCTTCCATTCGACCTTGTCGCCCTTGTGCAGTTCGTCTTTCGCCATGGTCAGGGTGTCCTTTCGCCGGTGATGTCTCACGTGCGCTTACCCGCGCCGGTGTCGGCGCAATCACCTGGTTCCCAGAGCAGGTGCCAGCGTGGTGAACCACGCCTCGCGTAGCTGATCCTCGAACAGCGGCCAGGTGTGCGCGCCCTCCTCGCGCATGGACACCGTCGCCGGCACGTCGGCTCGGCGCAGAGCGTCGACGAAGATCGACGTGCAGTGGTTGACCATCGCTTCGACCGCCATCCCTCCGAAGGGCGGGATCGCGCCTTCGGGAATGCGATCGACAGGCCCCGGGAGTCCGCGGGACGAACTGACGTACACCGCGGTTCCGCGCAGTCGCTCGACGTTGAGCGATGGGTCGTGATCGCGCCATCCCTGGCTTCCCGGTAGCCCCCACATATTGAAGGGATTGTTGAGTCCGCCGGCGATCATCGCCGATATACCCGCCGTGGCAAGCGGAGTGGACGGTGCCGGACATCCACTGAAGGACGCGGCCGCGTCGAACACGTTCGGGGCCTGGATCGCGAGGTCGAGTGCCGGACCACCACTCATCGACAGCCCTGCCACGCCGCGCCTGCCGGTCGATCCGTAGGCTGCGTCGACGGCGGCGGGCAGTTCGCGGGTGAGGTAGGTCTGCCACTTGTTGCTGCCGAGCACCGGATCCGTTGTCTGCCAGTCGGTGTAGAAGCTGAACCGGCCACCGATCGGTGCCACCACGGTGACCTTCTTGTCGAGGAAGAACTTCTCGACGCCGGAATTGTTGAGCCAGCCCACGCCGTCCTCGTTGCCGAGCGCGCCGTTGAGCAGCACGAGAGTGGGTGCTGGTCCGTCGTCGGGGGAATGCAGCACCTCGTTGGATACGACGCGATTCATGGACGGGGAGAACACGTTCAGTACCGCTCGGGTCGCCGACACCTGATGGATGCCGACGGCACCCGCAGCCGCGTCGGCCGACCCCGTGTTCCCCGGCAGCGCCTGCACCGACGCTCCGGTCATCAGCATCGACGCCACCGCCGCGGCCGCCACGACCGCAGCGGATCGAGTCCGCTTCTTCCTCTTCTGCCCCACACGCAACATAAGCACCACACGAGGGTCGCACGAATTTCGCTTCCTACCGCTAACGATCGGATTACAAAACCGATCGGTCCGTTCGCTTACTGCCAGGAGGGCTCACTCGGCCCGGATCCGCGCGGCCTGCAGCGTCAGGTGGTGCCGCTCGGACATCGACGACGCCCTCTCGGCTGCCTGCACGTACAACTCGGCGGCACGCTGCAGATCGCCGGACTTCTCGTGCAGGTACGCGGCCGCCGCTGTGTGCCGCGGGACGGCCGAATCGACCTCGCCCAGTGCCGCAAGCCCCGCCGCCGGACCGTCGGCCTCCCCGATCGCCACCGCTCGATTGAGCCGCACGACGGAACTGCCTGTGAGAGCGAGCAACTCGTCGTACCACTCGACGATCTGCACCCAGTCGGTCTCCTCCACACGCGACGCGTCGGCGTGCAGGGCAGCGATGGCCGCCTGCGCCTGGAACTCTCCCAACCGATCTCGGGCGAGCGCAGTCTGCAGAATCTGCACTCCCTCCGCGATCAGCGTTGTATCCCAACGAGATCGATCCTGCTCGGCGAGAGGAATGAGGTGACCGTCGGGCCCTGTCCTGGCCGAACGGCGTGCGTGGTGAAGCAGCATCAGCGCCAACAGTTCGGCCGTTTCCTCGTCGTCGGACAACCTGGCCAGCTGCCGGGTCAACCGAATCGCCTCGGCCGCCGGATCGATGTCCCCGCTGTACCCCTCGTTGAAGACGAGATACAGCACCCGTCGTACCGTCCCCACATCACCGGGGGCGTCGAAACGCACGTCGCGCACCGTGCGCTTGGCTCGGCTGATGCGTTGCGCCATGGTTTTCTCCGGCACCAGGTATGCCTGCGCGATCTGCCGCGTCGTCAATCCCCCGACGGCACGCAGAGTCAGTGCCACCGCTGCCGCCGGACCGAGCGAGGGATGCGCGCACAGGAAGAACAACTGCAACGTGTCGTCGACGCCGCCGACACTGCCGGGATCCGGTTGGGCGGCGACTCGATCCTCACGTGCTCGTCGCGCGTTCTCGGAGCGTTGCGCGTCGAGAAATTTCCGCCAGGCAACAGTGACCAACCAGCCCTTCGGGTCGGTCGGTGCTTCGGAGACCCACGTCGAGATCGCCTCGAGCATAGCTTCCTGCACAGCATCCTCGGCCGCCGCGAAATCTGCTCCGCGGTGGACGAGGACGCCGATCACCGCGGGCGTCAGTTCCCGCAGAATCCGTGGATCCACGACGGTCGTCAGTCGGCGATGGTGGGAGGAGCCTCCATGAACGGACGCAGTTCGAGCCACTCGTCGATCGGCTTCCCACCGGCACCGGGCGCTGCCGACAGCCGCCCTGCCAGCTCGAGTGCGCGTTCGTAGGAGTCGACGTCGATCACCATCCAACCTGCGATGAGGTCCTTGGTCTCCGCGAACGGACCGTCGGTGACCGGAGGTTTTCCTTCGCCGTCCGAGCGCACCCACGTCCCCTCGGGGGCCACGGCCTGCGCGTCGACGAACTCGCCGGTCTTCTCGAGCTCGGCGGCGAAATCTCGCATGAACTGAATGTGGTCGTGCACTTCGGCTGGGGTCCACCGGTCCATCGGGATCCAGTCGGCAGGCTCGGGGGCTCCGCGGTAGTGCTTGAGCATGAGGTACTTGGCCATGGTGTCTCCTGTCGTCCGATGCGGCCATTCTTGCCGCATTCGACCCTGGGACGGAGCCGGTCCGCAGATTTCGACACGTTCGACCAAAAAGATTCTCAGCGCATCGTGCGACCTGCCGAGCCCAGCATCTGCGTCGCCTCGACCACCCGAGCCGCCATCGCCGTCTCGGCCGGCTTGCCCCACGATCGGGGGTCGTAGGCCTTCTTGTTGCCGTACTCGCCGTCGACCTTGAGGACTTGGTCGTACTTGCTGATCATGTGCCCGGCGATGGACCGGGTGAACGCGTATTGGGTGTCGGTGTCGATGTTCATCTTGATCACCCCGCTCGCGACCGCGGAGGCGATATCTTCTGCGCTGGATCCCGATCCACCGTGGAACACCAGATCGAACGGGTTGTCCTTACCGGTCTCGGCTCCGACGACGGCCTGGATCTCGGCGAGGATTTCCGGGCGTAGGTGCACCGAGTCGGGGTTGTAGACGCCGTGCACGTTGCCGAAGGTCAGGGCGGTCATGTAGCGACCGCGCTCCCCGGCGCCGAGCGCGGCGATCGTGGCCCGAGCATCGTCGACGGTCGAGTACAGCTGTTCGTTGATCTCGTGCGAGACGCCGTCCTCCTCGCCGCCGATGACGCCGACCTCGATTTCGAGGATCGTGTTCGCCTGCATCGACAGATCGAGCAATTCCCGAGCGACACGCAGGTTTTCGTCGAGCGGCACCGCCGAGCCGTCCCACATGTGCGATTGGTAGAGCGGGTCGAGTCCGCGTCCGCGTCGGTCGATGGCGTCGGCCAGCAGGGGCCGCACCCAGTCGTCCAGATTCTCGGCTGGGCAGTGATCGGTGTGCAGCGCCACCGAGATCGAATAGTGCTGCGCCACTTCGTGGGCGTACTGTGCGAGCGCCTTGGAGCCGGCGAAGCGGTTCTGCACCGCATTGCCGGACAGATAGAGCGCCGTGCCCACCGATACCTGAATGATCCCGTCGCTCTCGGCCTCGGCGAAGCCCTGAAGGGCTGCGTTGAGTGTCTGTGAACCGGTGACGTTGATCGACGGGTAGGCGAACCCGCCCTCCTTGGCGCGATCCAGCATGGCGGCGTACTGGTCCGGACTGGCAATCGGCATGAACTGTCCTATCTTTCGGGTGCGGCCGGCACGTCGGCTCGAGGTGCACTGCAGCCGCAGGAATTTCGGTGGGTGAAGGTGGTCGGTACTCGGATCGATCGGGGCGCGTCCTCGTGTCCCTCGATGCGCCGGAGAACCAGGTCGGCTGCGGTTCGGCCGATGGTCTGCACGTCCTGAGCTGCCGCCGTGAGCCGAGGCTCGAACAGGTCCGACCACTCGAAGTCGTCGTAGCAGACGAAGGCCAGGTCCGCCGGAATCGACAAGCCCAGGCCTCGAACAGCTTTCAGCGATCCGATCGTCATCGAGTTGTTCATCGACACCAGGGCCGACGGCCGGTCCGGACCGGACATCAGCTCACGCACCCGAGACTCGGCCACCTCGACGTTGGACCGGCCGTCGAGAATCAGTCGAGGATCGAGTTCGATTCCTCGATCGGCCAGCGCGCGGGCGTAGCCGTCGAATCGCTCGGTCGTGGAGGAGATCCCTTCGATGCCGCGTACGATCGCGATACGTCGGTGCCCGGCGTCGAGGAGGTGGGTGGTGAGCTCGTATGCCGACGCGTCGTTCTCCGGACCCACCTGATCGCAGGAGACGTCGAGCATCCGGTCGATCAACACCAGAGGCGTTCCACTGCGGACGATCTCGGGAATCGTCGAGAATTCGGAGCCCGCCGCGGGTGCGAGAATCATGCCGTCGACCTGACGGTCGAGCAACGAGTCCGTCACCCTCCGCTCGGACCTGGGCTCGTCGTGCGAATCACCGAGGATCAAGACGTAACCGGCCTCGGACAATCGCTGCTCGACGGCATGGACCAGGCTTCCGAAATACGGGTTGGTCAACGCGGCGATCGACAGTCCCACGGTGTGAGTCCGACCTGCCGCGAGCGATCGAGCGACGACGTTGCGTCGGTATCCGATCTCGGCAATCGCCGCGTCGACGCGTTCCCGGGTGGCGGCATTGACGTTACGAGTGCCGTTGAGCACGTGCGAGACAGTCGATACCGATACACCTGCCAATCGGGCGACGTCGTCCATCGTGGGCATGTCAGTCGGCCCAGCGCTGTCGTGTCTCGTGGTTCTGCGCAATCGTCATGTCAGCCGCAGGATTCGGTCGGCGCGACGTGCGGTGGACCCGATCAATTCCGCGTTGCGTTCGTCCGATCCCAGTGCCCAGAACTCCGCGTCCTCGTGCGACTTTCCGTAGGCCTCGTGCCTGGCCACCAGCCGCTCGTGCCGAACTCTCGTGTGTGGAGCCAGAAACCAGACTTCGTCGATCATCGCCCGCGCCGCCGGCCACGCATCGGATTCCATAAGCAGGTAGTTGCCTTCGGTGATGACCAGCGGAACAGTCGACGGGACCGGGATGGAGGAACCGATCGACTCCTCGATCTCTCGGCGAAATCTCGGCGCGTACACGAGCGGACCACCTGGCTGCTGATCGTGAACGGCCGCGATCAACCGCGCGTATCCACCGTCGTCGAACGTGTCGTGGGCACCCTTGCGATCGAGCCGGCCCAGCTCGATCAACACCTCGTTGGCGAGATGGAATCCGTCCATCGGAACCAGTACCGCGAGTTCGGGCCCGAGCGCGTCGACGAGTTGCTGTGCCACAGTGGATTTTCCGGCACCCGGTGCACCGGTCAGGCCGAGTATTCGCCGCTCACCTGGTACGGCCAGCTGTCGCGCCAGCTCCACGAGTTCGTCGAGGGTGGCTTCCTGTACGTCCTGGTCAATGCTCACCGTTGTCGCTTTCGAGTCCGTTGATGGAAAGTTCGCGTAGCCATGCTCTGGGGCCGATCACCGAGCAGCGCAGCGCGGCAACGTGAGCCGAACTGGCGATGCGCTCGGCCAGCGAGCCCGGCTGCGTGCAGTAGTAGGCATACGCGCCGTGGAACGCATCCCCGGCACCCAGAGTATCGACCACCGCGACCGGCTCCACATCGACCGATCCGGTCGATCCTTCGGACCACCACTCGACGGGCTCGCCGCCGTGGGTGGTGACGACGGTCCGCACACCGGATGCAACGAGTTCCGCGGCGTTCGCAGCCGTGTCCGAGGTGCCGGGGGCGCGAAAGTCCGCCGAGCACACCATGTCCGTGGCGTGCTCGATCAGCTCGGTCATCACCGGTTTCCAGCGACCGGCGTCCACGACCAACGTGGTAACCCGCGCCGCCGCATGTTCCGCGGCGGCGCAGGCGATCAGGGGGTGGTGCCCGTCGACCAGAACGACGTCGGCACCGGCGACGACGGCCTCCAGCCCCTCCGGCGGCGAGGCGTCGGAGTTCACGGCGTCGGCCGAGACGACCGATCGGTCGCCGGTCGATTCGATCACCGTCACCGCCGAGACGGGCACCGATCTGCTCGAGTCCGCGGCCGCGTCGATCACGCGGACGCCGAACGCAGCCAGGTCCGCCTTCACCAGCGCGGCCACCGGGTCGTCTCCGAGTGCGGTGACGAGCACGGCCGTCCCGCCGAGCGCGGCAAAGGTGACGGCCGCGTTGGCGGCCGGACCTCCCGCCGCGACGAACTGAGCGCTCGAGGTGATCTTCTGGTTGGGTGCGGGCGCTGCCGACACTCGATGGATGACGTCGAGTGTCGCCAGCCCGACGAAAACACCGACCGGGCTTGTCGATTCAGAGCCCGGCGCGTTCATCGTCGGTCGGCTCCTCCGCGCCGGTCATGAGCGCGACGACCTCGGACATACTGCGGTTCTTCGGATCGACCACGCCCGCCCGCTTGCCGAGGCGGTGGATGTGGATCCGGTCGGCGACCTCGAACACGTGCGGCATGTCGTGGCTGATGAGCACCACAGGGATGCCGCGGTCGCGAATGGTGCGAATCAGATCGATCACCATGCCCGACTCTCGCACACCCAGTGCGGCAGTCGGCTCGTCCATGATGATCACTCCGCGGCCGAACGCTGCTGCCCGCGCTACGGCCACACCCTGACGTTGGCCACCGGAGAGCGTCTCGACCGCCTGGTTGACCGACTTGATGCCGATCTTGAGGTCCTGCAGGTGCTTCGACGACTCCTCTCGCATCCTCGGCATGTCCAGACGTCGAAAGAGACTGCCGCTGATGCCTTTACGCTTGATCTCGCGCCCCAGGTAGACGTTGGAGGCGATGTCGAGCGCCGGAATGACGGCCAGGTCCTGATAGACCGTCTCGATGCCTGCCGCTCGTGCGTCGCGCGTGTTCTTGAACGACACCGGCGATCCGTTCATCAGGATCTCACCCGAATCCGGAATGACAGCCCCGGCCAGAGCTTTGATGAGACTGGACTTCCCGGCACCGTTGTCGCCGATCACCGCCAACACTTCACCGGCCCGCAACTCGAAATCTGCACCGTTGATGGCCGTCACACTGCCGTAGGTCTTGACCAGACCACGCGCTTCCAGAGCGAGAGGGGCGTTCACTGTGACCTCCGACGTGCGAATTGATCGACGGCCACCGCCACGATGACGAGAATGCCGGTCGCGATGTTCTGGTACAGGCTGTCGACGCCTGCCTGGGTGAGACCGTTGCGCAACACACCGACGATCAGGGTTCCGACGAGAGTTCCGATGACGGTACCGCGGCCACCGAACAGGCTGGTTCCACCGATGACCACCGCGGTGATCGTTTCCAGATTGGCGTTCTGATACGCATTCGGGTCGGCATTGGGGATTCGTCCGAGAGCCGCCCACGCCGCGATCGCCGCGATGACGCCGGTGACGATGTAGACCGAGAACAGCACGCGACCGGACTTGATGCCGGAACGGTCCGAGGCCTGCGGACTCCCGCCGACCGCGTAAATATGCCTGCCCCAGGACGTTTGGGACAACGCGTACCACATCACGGCGTACACCAGCAGCATCACCACCACGCCGTAGGTGGTGGAGAAGCTACCGACCTTGAACGAGGTGCCGAGAAAAGTCAGCGGCCCGCTCGGGACCTGATAGGTCTCGGATCCGGCCAACAGTCTGGTGGCCGCTTGAATCGCGGTGAACGTGCCGAGCGTGACGATGAACGGCGGCAGTCTCAGTACCGTCACCAATCCGCCGTTGATCGCGCCGAACGCCACGCACACGGCAAGCGTCGAACCCAACGCTACGACCGGTCCGTTCGCCCCGGCCGACTGTGCCATCACGATGGTGCCCATCACCGCGACCGCGCCGATCGACAGATCGATCCCGGACGTGAGAATGATCAGTGTCTGGCCGACGGCGAGAATGCCGACCACCACCGACTGCTGCAGAATCAGAGAGACGTTCTGCGGGTTGAGGAACGAGCTCGAAATAGAGCTGAACACGATGATGGCAATGACGAGCGCGGCCAACGGCCCGAGCAGCGGTTCACGCAGGACGGTTCCCACGTTGAACCGGCTCGGTGCCTTGGGAGGCGCAGCGGTTTCGGTACTCACTGATCAGTCCTCGTACTCGACGGCGGTCCGGGAATTCGCGATCAGCCCCAGCAATTCGCTTCGCCCCACGCGGTGTCCTGGGAATCGATTCCGGCAACGGGCTTGTCGGTGACGAGCTGCGAACCGGTGTCGTTGAAACCGCTGGGCTTGGTGCCGTCCTGCGCGAACTTCACCACTGCGTCGACGCCCTGCTCGGCCATCTTGGCGGGGAACTGCAGCACCGTCGCGCCGATGATGCCGGACTTCACATTCGCGATGCCGGTGCAGCTACCGTCGATCGACCCGATGGTGATCTGGTCGGCGCGACCGGCGGACTGGATCGCCTGGTACGCACCCGCAGCTGCAGGCTCGTTGATCGTGTAGAGAGCGTTGACGCCCGGAGCGCGCTGCAGCAGGTTCTCCATGGCGGTCTGCGCCTTGGTCTGATCACCGTTGGTGTTCTCCTGGCCCACGATCTCCGGCGAACTGTCGGTCAGACCCATGCCTTCGAGGAACCCGTCGTGACGGAAGGTGTCGACCGTGCCGCCCGCGGTGCCGTCGAGCATGATGACCTGGGGTGCGGTGGTGCCGAGCGTGCCCTTGACCCAGGCACCCTGGCTCACTCCGGCCGCCTTGTTGTCGGTGGCGAACGTGGCGTCGACCGCGTCCTCGGGGTCGGTTGCGGTGTCGAGGGCGATGACGACGACGCCGGCGTCTCGTGCCTTCTTGATCGCGTCGAGCACTCCGGTGGACGAGTTCGGGGTGATCAGAATTCCCTTCACACCCTGGCCGACCAGGTTCTCGATCGCCGCGACCTGTCCTTCGTTGTCACCGTCGAATGCGCCGGCCAGAGCCACCAACTCGGCTCCGCTGGAATCGGCCTTGGCCTGTGCTGCCTCGCGAAGCTTCACGAAGTACGGATTCGAGTCCGTCTTGGTGATGAGCCCGACCTTGACGCTGTCCGAATCCGAACTGCTGCAGGCGGTCAGACCCAGCACGAGCGAACCGGCCATGAGCACGGTCCCGATCGTCAGCGCGGACTTCCGACGGTGATTGAACATGTGGACTCCCTTGTCCCCTGGCCACGCGGTCGCGTCGCTCGATTGCAGGAGCCTAGGACGCATACAAGCGCTTGCGCATGCGCTTTCGCGAAACGAACTCGAAGTTTGTTTCAGCCGACCGGTCAGCCGGTTCGTGACAGGGGTCACTCCATCGCCACCGGTCGTCGACGTCAGCCATCGTCGGCCCGCCCTCTGCTGCCGGTTCCCCGGTCCCTCGCTGCCGGTTCCCCGCAGTCAATC
>NZ_NPFV01000033.1:0-133161 GCF_002259365.1 Rhodococcus sp. 14-2496-1d
TCGTCGTCGATGACCGACCCGTCGATATCGTCCACCAATTGGGTTGTCACTCGTTTGGCCACAGCCGGAAAACCTTTCATCGACACATTCGCAATGCGCAACCGCATTCGTCTTCTCGAGGATAACCAGCGTCGATATCCGCATTCTTCATCGACATGGTAAATCGAGCGGCATTCGATTTCCCGGAAACGGACATACAGGCTGCGAGAAAGTAATACAGCTGGGCCCGCTGGTGAGCTATTGAAGCAGCCACAGACTTTGCAGTGCAACAGTATTCGGTCGCGTGAACGCGTCCGCACGTCCCCTTCGGGGCCGCCCCATATGGGTCACCATTTTGGTCGTACGAGTCGCCCGAGTCTGACATGCCGGGGACCCCGACCAGTCAACCCACGGTCGCAAGCTCCCTCTTCGGGGTTGACAGGCCACCCTCGTCATGTCGATCGGGGACGTCTCATCCGAACCTTTGGAAGGTGTCCCTGACATGAAGAACTGCGAACTGCTCAACGATCACCAGATCATCACCGGCCTCATTGGCGAAGCCGCTCAGCTCCCCGCCGAAGATCCGCGCGCGGCCCGGTGGGCCACCGAAGCGCTCGCGCTCGCCAGCGCAGCAGAGCTGCCCCTCCTCATCGAGGAGGCCGAAGGAGTGCTCGGACGGATCGAGCACGACACCACCTGCCGGTGGTGCGCCGGGCAGCCGGGAGCAGCCATCCCGGTCGGGTCCTTCTGGTGCACCCACTGAGCCAGCCCCCACGGGGGTCCCGGTCCCACCATGGGGCCGGGACCCCCCCTTTTTTTTGCTCCTATTCCGTTATCGCAACGTAATGAAATGAAACGTAACGATATGAAATGAAATGGTAGAGTTCGGTCATGACCGCAGCCGAGCCGCCCCGCAAGCCAGGCCGACCCCGCATCCACGCCAGCGCGTCCGACCGGGTGCGGGCACACCGAGCCCGAGCAGCAGAAAAGGCCGGCAAAGGCGCGGCAGTTGCCGGTGTCGACGAAGCCGACACCGCAACCCCCGAACTCGCCGTCGCCTCCCTCGCCGCTGTTCTGCCGGCCCTGGCCACGCAGGCCGAACAGATCACCGCACTGGTCCAGCGGGTCGAATCCGCGATCGGCACCGTCTCGGACCCCAAAGCCCTCGACCAGCGTCTTGAGCTGATGCGCGCCGAAACCGCACGCACCGTCTCCGCCGCCGAAGAGCGCGCCGCGGCCGCCGAAGCGGCCGCGCATGCTGCGACCGTCCGCGCCGACGCCCTCGACGTCGAGAACGACGAGCTCCGCTCCGATGCCGCCGACGCATGGGAGCAGACCGAAGCAGCGGAGCAGGCAGCAGCGCAGGCCCGTACCGACCTTGAGGAGCAGAAGGCCGCACACCGGCGCACTCTCGACGAGCTCGATGCTCGCCAACGCGCCGAAATTGGCGCCCTGGAGGACACCCACGACTCCATCGTGGCTTCGCTCAACACCAGCCACCGCGAGGTGATCGACCGGTACGACGAGAAGGCTCGCCGCCTTGAGGCCGAGCTGGCCGAGCTGCGCGCCGAAGCGAAAAGCTTGCGTGCCGATCTCGCCGCCGAACGCTCCGCACACCAGGACGACAACCGCAGTAACGCAGCAACACTCGCCCAGCAGCGCACCGACGCCACCAAACGCGAGGTCGAGCTGCGCCGCGACTACACCGAACGCATCGACGAACAGAAGACGATCGCCGCAGACCTACGCGAAGAAATCTCTCTGCAGCGCGCCGAACTCGACCGACTCCGTGGCCTTGAGGAAGACCGCCGCCACAACTGAAAGACCCGGGTGTCGGGGACGGTCACGCGGGGGGAGTGGACGTCCACTGCATTACCTCGCCGCCTCCGGCGTCGCCCCATATGGGTCACCAAGGGGGTCGTACGAGGACGCCGAGTCTGACATGCCGGGGACCCCGACCAGTCAACCCACGGTCGCAAGCTCCCTCTTCGGGGTTGACAGGCCACCCTCGTCACGTCCGATCGCTGCGTCTCATCCGAACCTCGAAAGGATCTCGCCATGCTTCCAGATCGCCTCTCCGCCATCGCATCCGCCGCTCACAACCGCGGCGCAACGATGGCCACCCACAACCTAGGCGGACTGCACGCGGACGTGCACCACGCCACGATGTGCGGACAGCGGGTCGCACCCGAGCAACTCGACACCCGCACCTGGGAATGCCTACTCGGCAAACACCGCACCGACGAACCGATCCAGCCCCTCAAGCTCTAGGCCGGACGGCCCCGCCCACACCGGGCGGGGCCACCACCGGTCCCTCGTTCGGCGCTCGTCCAGTCATTCACGCGAATGACTGTTGCCGGAACCAACTCGAGCCCAGCTGCGTCCAAGCATGTATGGACCACGACGAACGAGCCGCCAGCCTAGACGAGGGCCACGACCCCGACCACCCGGCCGTCGTCACAGCCCTCGACCAGGTCAAACGAACGCTGCATCTGTACCGGCACCTCGCGTGGACCTTCACTGCGTCCGACCTGGACGGCCACCGCCTACCCCGCTGAACTGTCTCACCAGCGCATTCGACAGTCGAACACCCGTTCGATACTCTGGCGGTAGTTCCTACCGGCACGGCGAAAGGTCGATCCCATGGCCACCGTCGACGCCGTCGCCGACCTCACTGGACTCGACAAGAGCGCCCAGCTCGACGTCCTCCGTCGCCGGATGGCCTCCGTACCCGGTGGCCGTCGCGACCACGCACCCGCCGACCTGCCCACCATCACAGCTGCCGGACCGGCGGAATCGGTCGCGCCCATCATCGACGACGATCCAGAACCACTCACCGCCGCTGTACGCGGCAAAACCCTCCGCACCATTCCCGTACCCCCACCACTCGCCGCTCTGCTCCCACGCGGGGCTCTGGCCCGCGGAACCGCCATCACCGTCACCGGTGCCGGGTCCATACTCATCGCTCTGATCGCCGAAGCATCCGCAGCCGGCCACCACGTCGCCCTCATCGGCCAACCCCGCCTGAGCCTGCTCGCCGTCCACGAACACGGCGGCGATCTCGCAAAAGTGCATCTTGTGGATCCAGGATCGACAGACCCTCTCGACGCCGCCTCGATCTGCCTCGACGGCCTCGATCTTGTCGTGACCACCGTGCACGGCCGCGACGTACCACCCACGCGCGCAAGAGCTTTGCTCGCACGCAACCGCAGGCACGGCAGCATCCTGGTCATCACGGACGGCCGAATGCCCGGTATCGATCTCACGATCGCATCGACCGTCCACAGCTACGGCGGCATCGAGCAGGGGAGAGGCCGAATCCGGTCCATCACCCTCGAGACCACAGTCCACGGACGCGGAACGCAACAACGCACCGGCCGCCACACCCTCACCGCCCCGAGCTTCGGCGAGCAAGGCCTGCGCTGGACACCCGCACCCGCCGACGACCTCGCCGGCCACCGCCCCGTCGCGGTCGCGCAATGACCACCGACAACGAGGCCGGCATCTTCGATGCCTGGCCCACCACCTTCGAGCCACCCACCCGACGCATCGTCGACCCACCGAGGTCAGTGAAAGTGAACGTGGCGCTCGCCATCGGACGATCCGGAGGCGGACGATTCCGCGACACCACTGCGTTGAAAGTCCGGGCCGAGGGTCTCTAGCCAGTGGAGTGTTGTTGTTGCGATCGCTTTGACTGATTGCGGGTCGCGGGCGTGGTGCTTACCGATACGGTCGTTCATTGTCGATAGCGTTGTAACGCAACGGCTTTCGGTTGAACACCGTGAGGGTAATGCGCACGTGCGAAGTGCGGCGGTCGTCATTTTCGGAACAATGCGCGATCTGGTTCTGGTAGCCATATTGAGCTGGTTTCGTTGCTGCGGTAGCTGTCGGCGACGAAGTCGGTGAGCGAGTTGAGTGCAGGATGGGAGCTTGCTGTCTCTCGCCACAGCAGTGCCATGGGGTAGGCGGGCGTGGGGTTCACTATGGGTACACGACGAATATTGGGGTGCCACGGCGTTGTGGTTCCTTCGCCGCCGAAAGTGACCAACGCCTGGGAGTCCGCGATGCGGTCGAGAATGTTGGTGAAACCTATCCCGCCGGGGTGCCGATCGGAGTTGATTGTGACGCCGCAACTGGCGCTCAGCTGGCGGTAGAAGTCGCCTACTTCGGAGTCGAATCCGGCTCCGGGCACCCATGCGGTGAGGTCTACGAGGTCGTCGAACTCGATGTGGTCACGCCCTGCGAGTGGATGGCCGCTACCGACCAACAGATGCAGAGCGTCGAGGTAGGCCGGCGCAGCATTGACATAGGTCGGCAAACGATGAGCACTCCAGTTATGGCGGGCGAATGCAACATCCACTCGGCCGGCGACCACCGCGTCTCGCGATGTCTTCGACGGTCCCATCATGATGAGCTCGATCTGGGCGTCCGGGTGCCTCTCCAAGTAGAACCTCATCAGGTTTCCGTCGACGATCTGGGCACCATGCACCGCGACACGGAGTACCTGCAGTTCTCGCACCGCTGCGATTGCAGTGTCGGCCGATGTGAGGACTGTGCGCGCGTGCGGCAGAAAGCGGGCACCGTGAACGGTCAGCGCGACGTTGCCGGTCTGCCGCTCGAACAAACGAGTGCCGAGTTGGCCCTCGAGCTTGGCGATTCGCTTGGACACCGCCTGCTGACTTACGCCCAACAGAGACGCAGCCAGACTGAACTGACCCTCATCGGCAATAGCGACCATCGCGCGTAGCGCGGACAGATCCAGATCCAACTTCGCCACCTGCTCTACTTCCAACAGTTGTTCGACTACGCGTGTCGATTGTTCGACTCGGTGTGACTCTAGCTGGTCATATGGCTGCTGGGGACGAGGTGATCCCGACAACCAGTAGGCGTTTACAACTGATCGGGGTGACCATGGGTCGAACGTCGTTCGTGCATTTGCACAACCACACCGAATATTCGATGCTCGACGGTGCCGCCAAGATCGGGGCCATGTTCGCCGAGGCGGCGCGGTTGGAGATGACGGCGGTCGGGATGACCGACCACGGCAACATGTACGGAGCAAGCGAGTTCTACAACGAGGCCAAGAAGGCCGGTATCAAGCCGATCCTCGGCATCGAGGCCTACATCGCCCCGGAGTCTCGGTTCAACAAGAAGCGCGTGCTGTGGGGCGATCGTAGCCAGAAGTCCGACGACGTCTCCGGTAGCGGTGCGTACACGCACATGACGATGGTGGCGGAGAACGCCACCGGCGTCCGGAACCTGTTCAAGTTGTCGTCACTTGCGTCGATCGAGGGTCAGCTCGGCAAGTGGGCCCGCATGGACGAGGAGATCATCGCTCACCACGCGGAAGGCATCATCGCCACCACCGGCTGTCCGTCCGGAGAGGTACAGACTCGCCTGCGACTCGGCCAGGATCGTGAGGCACTGGAGGCGGCCGCGAAGTGGCGCGAAATCTGGGGGCCGGACAACTTCTTCCTCGAGTTGATGGATCACGGCCTGTCCATCGAACGTCGCGTCCGAGAGGGCCTGCTGGACATCGGCAAGAAGCTGTCGATCCCGCCGCTGGCGACCAACGACTGCCACTACGTCACCAAGGACGCTGCCGAGAACCACGAGGCGTTGCTGTGTATTCAGACCGGTAAGACGCTCAGTGATCCCACCCGATTCAAGTTCGACGGGGACGGCTACTACCTCAAGTCCGCCGCCGAGATGCGCGAGCTCTGGGACGATCAGGTGCCCGGCGCCTGCGACAGCACGCTCCTCATCGCCGAGCGAGTCCAGCCCTACGACGAGGTGTGGGCACCCCGCGACCGGATGCCCATCTTCCCGGTTCCCGAGGGCGACACCCAAGGCAGCTGGCTGACGAAAGAGGTCGACAGAGGCCTCGAATGGCGTTTCCCCAGCGGTGTGCCGCAGGAGTACCGCGACCGCGCCAAGTACGAGATCAGCGTCATCCTCGAAATGGGGTTTCCGGCCTACTTCCTCGTCGTCGGTGACCTCATCAACTACGCCCGTTCCGTCGGTATCCGGGTCGGCCCGGGCCGAGGATCCGCGGCCGGATCGCTGGTGGCCTACGCCATGGGCATCACCAACATCGATCCGCTGCCCCACGGTCTGCTGTTCGAGCGATTCCTCAACCCCGAGCGCGTGTCGATGCCCGATATCGATATCGACTTCGACGATCGTCGCCGCGGCGAAATGGTCCGCTACGCCACCGAGAAGTGGGGCAGCGACCGCGTTGCTCAGGTGATTACCTTCGGCACCATCAAGACCAAGGCGGCCATCAAGGACTCCGCGAGGGTGCAGTTCGGCCAGCCGGGCTTCGGCATCGCCGATCAGATCACCAAGGCGCTGCCGCCGCCCATCATGGCCAAGGACATCTCGGTGGCCGGCATCACCGATCCGTCGCACGAGCGCTACAAGGAAGCCACCGAGGTTCGAGCGCTCATCGACTCCAACCCCGACGTAGCGACGATCTACAAGACGGCCAAGGGCCTCGAAGGCCTGATCCGTAACGCCGGCGTGCATGCCTGCGCGGTCATCATGTCCTCGGAGCCGCTCACCGACGCAATTCCGGTGTGGAAGCGCGCGCAGGACGGTGCGATCATCACCGGCTGGGACTACCCGTCGTGCGAGGCCATCGGCCTGCTCAAGATGGACTTCCTCGGCCTGCGCAACCTCACCGTCATCGGCGACGCGATCGACAACATCAAGGCCAACCGCGGAATCGACCTCGACCTCGACACCCTTGCACTGGACGACGCGGCTACCTACGAGATGCTCGCCAGAGGAGACAACCTCGGTGTCTTCCAGATGGATTCGGCTGGTATGCGAGAGCTCCTACTTCGCATGGCACCGACCGAATTCAACGACCTCATTGCATCGAACGCCCTGTATCGACCAGGTCCGATGGGGGTCGGAGCACACTGGGCGTACGCGGACCGCAAGAACGGCCGCGAGGCAGTAACCCCGATCCATCGGGAACTCGAGGAACCACTCCGCGAAATATTGGGAGAGACATATGCCCTGATCGTCTATCAGGAGCAGATCATGCAGCTCGCGCAGAAGGTGGCCGGCTACACGCTCGGGCAGGCCGACCTTCTCCGGCGAGCGATGGGTAAGAAAAAGCCCGAAGTTCTCGCCGCCGAGTTCGAGAACTTCCGAAACGGCATGCGCAGCAACGGATACAGCGACGATGCTGTTACCGCACTGTGGGAGGCCGTTCTGCCGTTCGCAGGCTACGCCTACAACAAATCACATGCCGCCGGATACAGCCTGGTCATGTACTGGACCGCCTACCTCAAAGCCAACTACCCAGCCGAGTACATGGCGGGCCTACTCACCTCGGTCGGCGATGACAAGGACAAAATCGCCGTCTACCTAGCGGACTGCCGCACCAGAGGCATCGTCGTGCTGCCCCCCGACGTCAACGCCTCTCGCGTCGACTTCGCCTCGGTGGGCAAAGACATCCGATTCGGCCTCGGTGCGGTCCGCAACGTAGGAACCAACGTGGTCGCGTCGATCATCAGGGCACGCGAGCATAAGAGCAAGTACGCCGACTTCTCGGACTACCTCGGCAAGATCGACGCCACTGCCTGCAGTAAGAAAGTCACCGAATCCCTCATCAAGGCCGGTGCGTTCGACTCACTCGACCATCCACGCAAGGGCCTGATGCTCATTCACGCCGACGCGATCGACGCGGTGATGGGCACCAAGAAGGCCGAGGCAATAGGTCAATTCGATCTGTTCGGCGGCGAGGACGCCGACGAGTCCATCTCCGCAGTGTTCAACGTCCGAGTGCCGGACGAGGAATGGGACACCAAGCACAAGCTCGCACTGGAACGAGAGATGTTGGGACTCTACGTGTCCGGCCACCCGCTCGACGGCATCGCCACTTCGCTCAGATCGATGACGGACACCTCCATCGCGGCTGTGCATGCCGGAAAGGTTCGTCACGGCCAGAAGATCAAGATCGGCGGCATCGTCGCCGCTGTCGACCGTCGCGTGAACAAGAAAGGTGAGTCGTGGGCCATCGTCGAGATTGCTGATCTCGACGCTGCCACCGAGATACTGGTGTTCTCGACGACCTACGCCGGCTCCCAGCATGCGCTCACCGAGGACTCCGTCTTACTTGTTACCGCAAACGTCAGTATTCGCGAAGGTAGAACGTCAGTCGTTGCAGTCGACATCTGCGCACCTGAGCTGGGGAATGCCGACCCATCACTCTCCCCGATGACCCTCACCCTCGCGGTGCACTCCTGTACACGACCGAACATCGAAGCCCTCCGTGAAACTCTGCAACGCCATCCCGGGAACACCGACGTCCACATCGCCCTGACCGGCACTACGACGACACGGTGGGCAACCGATCCGAAGTTTCGAGTACACAAGACACCAGCCCTATACGGCGATCTCAAAGCCCTGTTCGGAGCCAACTGTCTGACAACCTCCCCGGCCAGCGCAGCGAATGCGTAGATCCCCGGACGACGATTTTATTCCTGAACGGACACGCTTCCCCTACGGGCTGCACCGAATCGAACTCCGCTGCGCTCCGCACTCAAAAGAGCGAAAAGAATCAAATTTTCTTTCGACGTAGGTGGCTTCTCCGAGCATCCATCACCCGTGCCCGCCGGCTCAACCCCCCGCTCCGCTGCGCTACGGCCAAGGCTCCGAACACTTTTCGTCCCGTACTCGCTGCGCTCCCACGAAAACTGTCCGAGACGAGGGGTTGCCCCGTCGTTCCCGTGCGCTGGTTTCTCTCCCCAGCCACCACGGCGAAAGAAATTCGGCAGGGCAGAAGGTCCGGCCACGTTTCCGAGGAAGAGGTCACCATGCGCGCACAACACCCCACCACCGCCGACGAAATCGACATAATCGTCCACCGACGCGGCCATCGCAAAGTCCGGCGCACCGTCAAACGCGCCAGCGCACGCCGCGACCGCCGCACCGCACGCCGCGAACTACGCCACTGAAAACCATACGCAGATCGACCCGAAGGAACGGGGCGAAATAAGCCCCGAAAGTCGTACGTCAACAGCAATTCCCGAGATCCGATAAAACCCAGTTCAGAAGGTTCGGTTGATGTGCGAATAGGTAAGTAAGACAATAGAAATAGAGAGAATTTCGAGTCGAATTAGTCTGGCAAAGCCACCGTAAATGCCCTAGGATAGTAGCCAACAGAACAATTCCCACAAGGAGAGAACTATGTCCATCACCGTCTACACGAAACCGAATTGCGGACAATGCGACGCAACGAAACGACGACTCGATAAACACGGCCTCGACTACCGGACCATCGACATCACGCAAGACGACACCGCCCGCCACTTCGTCACCTGCGAACTCGGCTACCTCCAAGCCCCCGTGGTGGTCGTCGACGGCGGGGAGCACTGGTCTGGGTTCCGGATTGACGCCCTCGACCAGCTCGCTGCAGCCTGAGACCCACCCGAGACGAACAGGAGGGTCCGCGATGACACCGCTACGCGCAGTTCCCACACCCGGCGATGACGTCGAAGCGCAGGCCCGCGCAGACCTCGCGCCCGTCGAAGATCTTGAGACGCTCACCGTCGAGCATGGCTACGACCCGGCCACAGACCCCGAAGCAATGCTCCTGTGCGCACTGATGGATGTCCGCAACCAGTCCACGGACGGCGCGGACGTCGAGCGGATCACCGCCACGCTCACCGCGACGGACTTCGAGGACCCCGCGCACGCACGCATGTACAGCCACATCGTCGACCTCATCACCGCCGGCCAACCCCACGACTTCGCCTCCGTCACCGGCGCACTCATCCGATCCGGAGCAGACGGAGCCAAAGACGCACCGCTACGCAAACGCCTCATGGGCATCGTCACCGCCGGCGCGCACTCCGTCGCGGCCGTGCACTACGCCGACAACGTCCTGTCCCAGTCCTACCGCCGCAGCTTCCACATCGCCGGCCAACGACTGACCCAGGCCGCCGAAGAAGCACCCGAAGCCGACCTGTTCGACTACATGGTCGAACTCGGCATCCGACAGCGCGCAGCCTTCAACCGGCTCAACAGTTTTCGGCAACCACCTACATCCTGAACCGCCCGGGTTCCAGTGGACGCAACGACGACCTCGAAATCCCATAGGCCACAAAGATGCGGTAGCCAGACGAAGAAACCCCCGACCACGCGCGCTGGCCGGGGGTTTCACCACGTCGGGAGGAGCCGTTGTCAGTCCTGGTGGATGGTCCGCAGGAGCTGCGCGAGAGCGAGCGCGGTGATCGGATCGTCGAGCGTAGGCGCGGCCCCGACGACCAACGCGAGGTCGGTCGAATTGTCGACCGCCGCGAGCAGATCCAACGATGCGGCAACGGCGAAGTCCGGCCCGGAAAGTTCGTTGATGATCGCCAATAGCTCGACGAACCGCGCAGCGGTCTCCGGCCGAATGCTGCTGTGCAGCATCTCGAACGCGGCAACCGCTTCCGGCGATCGGAGCTCGGCGAGGGCCGCCAACTCCAGTGTGTCGACTTCGGTGAGAACAGCGGTGGCGTACTCGGGTGTGCTCATGGTCGGAGTCCTTCGGTCGAGGGCGCGTCGATGTCACTGGGCTGCACGTCAGGGTGCGCGAGGGGTAGTCGGGTCACGTCGTGATCGGGGATTCCGAGACGATGCGCGACGGTGGACACGGAGCCGGTTGCCACCATGCCCGTGACCAGATCCACGCGGATCCGGGCAGCGACACGGTGCTGGTGCGCGAGGTAGGCGAGTAGCTCGGAGACGAGCAGCGCGGCACCGGCAGGTCCGCCGTATTGCTGCGCCCACTGCTCACCATCGCGATCAGGGGAATGCAACAGTCGGTTCGGATCGGTGAGAACCTCGTCGAGAATCTCCGCCGTGATACCGCACACCCGAAGCCGCTCGACAATCTCGGGAATCTCCTCGGCCGTGCGGTGTCCGGCCAGTCCGATAGACCAGCCGGCCTCGATCACGTCGCCGTGTGCGGCCGGCGGAGTGATCGAGCGAGGATCAACGGTGCCCATGATTGGTCCTCACGGTGGGGAAGCAGGTCACAGAGCTGGCGTAGGGGATGGAGACGACGTTGGCCCGGACGAGGCTTCGATCGGTCAACGTCCGAGATCCTGTGTGGTGCGCGCTTGAGGTGATGGCACCGGTGGGGTTGCCTCGCGGGGGTGATTCGGTTGTCGGTTGAGCACCGTTCGCAACGAGGGGGGCATTGATGTTGTCGCGTTCTCACCGGTCAGTTGCCCGCGTAACTGAGCGTGCGCCGCCGGGTCGTCCATCGGCACGCCGTCCGGACGTGGCTCGAACGACTGTGTGTGCTTCCGCAGATCGTCCAATTCACCATTGAGCGCGGCGACGTGGTCGCGGTCCCGCACTGCGTCCAGAGTTGCGATGTTCGCCCGAAGCGATCCAATGCGATGACGTCGTTCGACTGCCTCACTCTCGTGCACGGTGATCGGTGCCGCATGGCTGACGGTCAATCTCCGGCTCTCGGGATCCGCAGTGACCGAACCGCCGACCCGTTCGGCGATCGCGGAGGCAATGCGCGCCGCGTCCGCGGTCGAGTACACCCCGACCACGGTCCGGGAATCGGGAATCGGCTCGGGACGGGTCGATTGAACCCGCACCTCACTCACGTCTGGCTCGGTCGGGGCGGCGTCGATGCGCGACGGAGCCGAGTCCGCGAATCGAGAGATCACCTCGGCCACCGCAGGCGGGGCCGGCACCTGTGCCCTGCGTACCCCCGATGCGTACCCCGGCTCGCTACTGAGCACCACCGCAAGTTCGTTGGGCGTGCCGATGAAGGGCAGCTCGGTGTGCGCTCCGTCGCCCGCCCGGACACTGACAGTGGCCGCGATACGGTCGACCTCCCGGCCGGCGGACAGCATCGCGGCCTGACCGACAGCGAAGGTCGCAGCCGCTGTCCGGGAAAGGAATTCGGCGCGGGCGAACACGTGCCCCGGATCGTTGTGCTGATCGAGGGATGCGACCTCGACCGTGATGCGCTCGGAATGGGTGGGACGATTTCGTGCAGAAGTCATGACGGTTGATCCTTTTTCGTCGTGCGCGTGAGGATCTCCCAGAGAGAGATGACACGCGCGGAGGAAGAGCGAAAGGGCGTCGGTTCAGAGGGCGTCGACGCGCCGGCTGTAGCCGCGTGCCTCGAAACCTGTCGGTGCCGTGGTGTCTACTGGCCGCCACACAGGGCGACCCCCAGAACGAGAAGCGAGGTGATGATCGTGGTGATGGCGATAGTGGTCGGCATCGTTTTCGTCGTTGCGGTGTTGCGCGCCGGCGTCACCGACGACGGCGGCTGGCGATTTGCACCGATGCGCGCGACCGGAATGGTGTTCGGCATGGGTTTCCGGCTCGTGAGCGTGGTGGTCGGCGTCCTGTTCGCGATGGCCGTGGCGGTCGTAGCCAGTGCCTTCAGCAGCTCCCTATGACCTTGCGTCCAGCCGTGGTCTCAGAACAAGGTCGGCGTAGCGCTCTCCAATAGGGCTGCCTGTACCGCTGCGTCGTCCCAACCATGGCGTACCGCCGCACGAAGCCGTCGCGAGCGAGCAGCACGTGCGGCTCGATCCGGCCCGTACCAAAGCCCGGGTTGGCGACGTCCACCGCCGCGACCTTTCGCTGCCATGTCGCGCAGATTCTGCGACTGGTTCCCGTCGACCACGTGCAGTGGCTGTTGCTGCGCCTCGTCCAGCGTCACTCGTACGCAGATCGGGTTGTCGCACATATGCAACGCGTTCACCGACTCGTCGATCGACCCACCGAGCGCGATCGCCAACGCGTAGCGATGCGGGCGAACCACCCGCGGTCGTCCACCGCGGGAGACCCAGAATCTGCCGTACCCGTCGTCGGCAATAGCCCCGATCCAGATCGCACACGACGACCGACGCGGCCCATGCACGACGTAGCTGCGAAACCGAGCTCGCTCGTCGGCGTCGCCCACTACCAACGGTTTCGGCACCGACTCCCAACCCACCTAACGCTTCCCGGCCGGTCGGCCTGTCGTGAACACGACGGCCGCTGTGCGCCAACGGCTTCTCGCCGCGAACACGGCCCACTGTCGAGGATCTCATCGACCCGTCTCCCGCGCTATCCGGTGTGCGCCAGTGACTGTACGTCGGGAGCGTTGTCGATGCGCCCGTGTTCGTTCTGCGGCTGATGATCCGAGGGAGCAGTCGTCTCGGTTGAGCTTCGCTCACCGGCGCTGCTCGACGCGGCGTCCTCGCTCGCGTTCAGGCTGATCCGCGGGCGCTTCGGTGTGGTGCTCGCACTGCGTTTGCGTGACTCCGTCGACTTACTGCCGACAGCGGAGGAGATGACCGACGTCGGCACTGCGAGCCCGATATCGCGCAGTTCAGCTGCAGTCCACCCGCCCACCAATGCTTCTCGCATCGCGGCGTGAACGGCCTTCTTGCTGGCGTCGACCGATTTCGCTGCTGCGCGTTTGGTGGCCTCGGCCGCTTTGATCGCGGCGTCGGCTTCGGCTCGTTGCTTGGCGGCGTTCTCCTCGGCAGTTCCGACTGCTTGCTGTGCGGTCACGATGGCTTCTGCCAAGGCGACACGTCCACGAACAGCGGCCTCCGCGGCGGCGTAGATGGCTTCTGTATTGACTGGGGTGACACTCATGAGTTGCGGGCCTTTCAAGTCGCCCGAACCGCCGGCACCAACAGCGCGACGAGTTCGGTGGGTACACGAATCTGCGCTTGAAGGATCGACCCGCAACGGCATCCTCAGCGCCGCCGAGTCTACCCGGTCGCTGCCGTACGCACACGGGTCGAACGCCAGGCATTCCTCCCCGATCGAGAACGACAGAACGCCGCATCGATATGCCGAGGTGCGCGCCGGCAGATAGCTACGCTCGCGGGTGCCCCGTTGTTCGAGATCGGAAGGCCCCGTAGATGACGCGCAAGGACGAGACGTGGTTCCGCCTCCGAGAGTGGACGCAAGGACAGACCCCATCGGAACGCCTCGCGGCGCACGTCCTCCACGCGGAGGGGTACGAGAACATCGACCCCTCACACCCGCTCGGCGGCAAGGACAGCGGCAAAGACGCCGTCGCCACCAAGGACGGAAAGAGCTGGATCATGGGTGTCTACTTTCCCCGAGGTCAGCAGAAGTTCGCCGCGACCATCAAGAAGAAGTTCACCGACGATTTGGCCGCTGCCAAGAATCACGCCCCGCATGGCTTTGTCTTCGTTACCAACCAGGAAATACTGTTGGCTGAACGAAAGGATCTAGAAGATCTGGGAGACGGAACCGAGATCGAGATCTACCATCTCGAGCGAACCATGGGTGTCATTGATCGGCCCAACATGGCTCAGATCCGCAAGCAGTACCTCGACATCGAAGCCGGCCCACCTCCCATCGACGTAGCACTGTCCATCGACGGTTCTGCCCGCTACTTTTCCGACGGTGACGCTGCGAGCTCTACGTTGATCGCCGCGATCAGTGATCAGCAAAGACGGGAATTCGACGAGGCAGCCGAGGCGGCACGAAAGGAATCACCGTTCGGTGTCCGACCCCTGAACCTCCCGAACCTCTCAAGCTTGTTGGGAGTCGAGTCCGACCCGCAGCCGCGAACGAGAACAGACCTCGACACCCTTCTGGACGAGTGGTCGCAGGACGTGCAAGAAGGCTGGGACGACAGTGAGCAGTACCTGGCAGCCATTGCGTGGCCAGGCACGCGACTGCGGCTACGAAACATCGAACGCGTCTTCCTCAACGACGTCCAAGTCAAGATCACGATCAAGGGTGCGCAAGGTCTCGACTGGGAAGAGCGCGACGCCTTCGACTTCGACGAGTTCATTCCCCCCGTCACGCCACCGAGCACGCCTCTGTTCGACCCATACATTCCGCCCCCAGCAATGGACTACAGCACAAGATTGCAATTCGCGGGCGCTCCCCTTGCATGGGAGAACGTCGACGACGAGACGATCGTCATCACAATCGATCTGCAACACCTGCGCCCCGACGAGACATGGACCAGCGATGACGAACTGCTGGTCCTGCGCGCGGTCGACCACACCGCGTCTTCTTTATCCGCCGAGTGGACCGTGACCGCGCAAACCTACGGTGAGTCCTACAGCGGAGAGCCCATCCAGATCCCGGTCGAGGCCGAGTCCGTCAGGGATAACGTTCGTGCGGTGGCTCAAGCTGCACTCGATCGGACCTGACCGAGACAAACTCACCCGACCGGATGCTCTCGGAAGCGAAGCGGGAACGGGTCAATTCGGGTCCGCCGGCCACCTAACGTCTCTGGGCTTCGCGGCGGCGTTGCCGTGCGATCCGCATGCGGTGTGAGGGGTGCGTGTGTGACGGCCACACGGTCGAACGGGAACCGTTCGCGGCGTACACGGCCAAGCACGCCACAACGCCCCTACTGCCGAACAGGCGCGCCGCCACACCGTCGGCGTAGTACTCACGCGGCCAACTCGTCACCATCATCGACACCACGACGGCAACTCCCACGGCCGAGACGAACAGCGGGAACCATACCGACGCATCCAACCCGCCGTCCGACTCACGCGTCCACGACACGAACGCGGCGACGCAGCCACCGAGCAGAAGTGCCACCAGAGCGAAGTACGCGAGATAGTAGAGCCGGCGAGCGCGACGAATGTTGGTCAACTCCTCACGGTGACCCAGTTCGTGCGCCAGCAACGCCGACGACGGCAACGACCAAGGATCCGGCTCTGCGCTGATCCACCCGTCCGTCACACCCAACGTGTCGGTCCCATGGTGATAGCGCGCACCCATACCCAACGGCCCGGGCAGGAACTCGACGGACGGGGGAGTGGACTGCCCGAGTAACGCGGCGATTTCACCGATACGGGCCACCCACGCCCGGCGATGCTCGTCGGTCGTCGTCGACTGCGGCACCGGTCGACGCGCGGCCATCACCCGCCCTCACTCCCCACGCCGCTGGCGGCCACGCGCGAGACCAAGGCACGGGCGGACTCGTCATCGAGCCCCACCATCTCCGCCGCCACGTCGAGACCGCCGACATACGACTGCAACTCGATCAACGCCGCCACCATCGCCTGCTCCGCTGCGACGACTTGAGCTTGCGCAGCCAGAAACGATGCCACCGCCGGTCGAGCCGAGCTCGCCGCATCGGCCACCTTCGCTGCCGCTGCCGCGCGGAGCTGAGTCCGCGTAGAGATCCGATCACCCGACCTACTCATCGCAACACCCACCTCCAACCCAGACGCCAGTCAGACCTCGCCACGGCCCCACAGGCCCTCGCCTGCAGCTCCGTGCCTGTCGCCACACCATTCCACCTCACAAACCCAAGATCAAGCCCTACAGACCTCTTGCATTAAGGATAACGAAAAGATAACAGCAGCTATGATGTGTTTCGTGACCGCGACGATGCACAAGCTGACCGCCGGGGACGGGTACATGTACCTGATCCGGCAGGTCGCTGCGCACGACGCCACCGCACGTGGACGCGACACCCTCGCGGACTACTACTCCTCGAAAGGCGAGTCACCCGGCCTCTGGATGGGCTCGGGGCTGCCCACGCTGCGCACCATCGGCGCAGGCGACGAGGTCACCGAAGCGCACATGCTCGCGCTGTTCGGCGAAGGCAAACACCCCGACGCCACCGCCATCGAAGGCAGGCACGCCACCGCCCTGGTCGCCGACGGTGCCAGCAAGAAAGACGCCGCCGCGCTCGCGCTGCGAGAGAGCAAGCTGGGCAACCCCTTTCGGATTCACTCCGGCGTCACCGAGTTCCGCAAGGCGGTCGGCGAAGCGTTCACCGAACACAACGCCGCCCTCGGTCTGCCCTCCCACGCGCCGGTCGACGACGACGTCCGTGCGCAGATCCGCACCCGAATCGCCCGCGAGATGTTCGAGACCGAACTCGGCCGCGCACCGCTCGACGACCGAGAACTCAGCGGCTGGGTCGCCAAGAACTCCCGCGCCAAGACCACCGCCGTCGCCGGATACGACGTCACCTTCAGCCCGGTGAAATCGGTCAGTGCCCTCTGGGCGCTGGCCCCGCGAGAGATGTCCGAAACGATCGAAGCCGCCCACCACGACGCGGTCAAAGACGCGCTCGACTGGTTCGAGAACAACGCCCTACTGACTCGGCTCGGCACCGACGGTGTGCAGCAGGTCGACACCGAAGGAATGCTCGCCGCCGCCTTCACCCATCGCGACTCCCGCGCGGGCGAGCCCGATCTGCACACCCACGTCGCGATCTCGAACAAGGTGAAAGTCAAAGGGCAGAACAAGTGGCTCGCCATCGACGGCCGGCCACTGCACAAAGCGATGGTCGCGATCTCCGAGACCTACAACACCCGCCTCGAGGGATACCTGCGCGAACGCCTCGGCGTCGACTTCGCCGAACGCGCCGGCACCGACCCCGGCAAACGCCCGATCCGCGAAATCGTCGGCGTCGACGCCGATCTGGCCGCCCGCTGGTCGTCCCGCGCCGGGATGATCGACCTGCGCCGCGGAGAGCTCGCCGCCGAGTTCCAACGCGAACTCGGCCGCGAACCCACACCCGCCGAAGCCCGCAAACTCAACCAACGCGCCAACCTCGAAACCCGCGAAGCCAAACACGAACCACGCTCGCTGGCAGAACAACGCACCGCCTGGCGGGCCGAAGCAATCGAAGTCCTCGGAAACGAACGCGCACTCTCGGAAATGATCCGACGCACCACCCACGACCACGGGCCCGTACGCGAACCCGTCACCGTGGACGCACAGTGGATCGCCGAGAGCGCCGACCACGCCCTGTCGGTGGTCGGGCAGAGCCGCGCCCGCTGGCAGGAATGGCATGTGCGCGCCGAAGCGGCCCGCATCGTGCGCGCGTGCTCGGTCCCGAGCGAGCAGATGGAATACGCCATCACCGCCATCACCGATGCTGCTCTGGATCCGCAGCGAGCGGTCGCGTTAGGACCGGACGACGACCTGGACGAGCCGGGGGTATTGCGCCGCAGCAACGGGGCGAGCGTCTACACCACCGAAGGCACCCGCCTCTACACCTGCGAGTCCATCCTCGCCGCCGAAGACCGCCTCGTACAGGCCGCGCACCTCGGTGGGGGACGCAGCGTCGACCCGCTCACCGTCGACCTCGCCCTGCTCGAACACGCCGCCAACAAATTCGACCTCAACGTCTCGCAAGCGCAGATGGTCCGCGAGCTCGCCACCTCCGGGCAACGCCTCCAGCTCGCTCTCGCACCCGCCGGCACCGGCAAGACCACCGCCATGGCCGTATTGCGGAGCAGCTGGGAAGCGGAAGGGGGTCACGTTCTCGGTCTGGCACCGACCGCCGCCGCAGCCTCCGCCCTCGAAGAAGACCTCGACGCGACGACCGACACCCTCGGCAAACTCGTCCACACCCTGCGCGAGCTCGACGACGCCGCATCCGGCGAGGTCGTGACAGTCCCCGACTGGTTCGACAGCATCGACCACCGTTCCCTCGTCGTCATCGACGAAGCCGGCATGGCCTCGACCGCCGACCTCGACCTGGCCGTGCAGTTCGTTCTCGACCGGGGCGGCAGCGTCCGTCTGGTCGGAGACGATCAACAGCTCGCCTCCGTCGCCGCCGGCGGAGTTCTCCGCGACATCGCCACCACCACTGGGGCGATCACCCTCACCGACGTCGTCCGATTCAAGGACAACGCCGAAGGCCTCGCCTCCCTGGACCTGCGAGCCGGAAACGCCGAAGCGATCGGCTTCTACATCGACAACAACCGAGTCCACGTCGGAGATCTCGTCGCCGCCGAAGACCAGGCCTACTCGGCGTGGCAACGCGACATCGACAACGGCCTCGACGCGGTCATGCTCGCCCCCACCCGTGACACGGTCCGCACCCTCAACGAACGTGCCCGCATCGACCGCCTCGCAGCGACGCGCAAGACCATCATCGGCCGCGAGGTCACCTTGGCCGACGGACTGCACGCCTCGGTCGGGGATGTCATCACCACCCGCCGCAACGATCGACGACTCGTCGTCGGTGCCACCGACTTCGTCCGCAACGGCAACCGGTGGACCGTCGAGGAGACGAACGCCGACGGCAGCCTGAAAGTCCGCCGCATCGGAGACAGCCGCGTGGTGACCCTGCCCGCCGACTACGTCAGCGACAAGGTCACCCTCGGATACGCCCGCACCATCCACGGCGCACAGGGCATCACCGCCGACACCTGCCACACCGTCCTGAGCGGACACGAGACCCGACAGCTCGCCTACGTCGCCGCCACCCGTGGCCGCCACGAGAACCACCTGTACTTCGGGTCCGCCCTCGACGGCGACGAACACTCGGTCATCACCCCCGAAGCCGTCACGCCTCAAACGGCGGTGGACCTGTTCACCCGCATCCTCGGCCGAGACGGCGCGCAGGAATCGGCCACCACCGCCGCCCGCCGACTCGCAGACCCCGCCGAACGACTCCCGATCGCCGCAGCGGCCTACGACGATGCCGTCGGCACCGCAGCAGAACAGGTCCTCGGCAACGACGAGATGGAGCGGATAGACACCGAAGCGGGCAAGATCGTCCCCGGCGTCACCGACGCCGCAGCATGGCCCGTGCTGCGCAAGCACCTGGCCATCCGCGCCGTCGGGGGAACCGACCCGATCGCCGCCCTCACCCGCGCCGCCCGCCACCGCGAACTCGACACCGCCGTCGACGTCGCCGCCGTGCTGGACTGGAGGCTCGACCCGAGCGGGGAGCACTCCGCCGGCAGCGGACCCCTACCGTGGCTGCCCGCCATCCCCCCAGCCCTGCGCACAGACCCGACGTGGAGCAACTACCTCACCGCACGCGCCCACCTGGTCGACTCGCTCTCGACAGCGGTCGACGAACGCGCCCGCGACTGGACCAGCGAGACCGCGCCGGTCTGGGCCCGCCCCTTCCTCGAACACCCCGACCTGCTCGCGGATCTCGCCGTGTGGCGCGCTGCCCGCACGATCGATGACATCGACCTCCGGCCCACCGGTCCCGCGCAGTTCGCGGCCGCACACAAGCGGCAGCAGAACAGGCTCGACAAGAGGGCAGCAGCGGTCATCGGCTCACCCGATGCCGCCACCAACGCCTGGAGAGCGCTCGCCCAGAAGATCGAGCCGCGGATCCTCACCGACCCGTTCTGGCCGGTGCTCGCACTCCGGCTGACCACCGCCCGCCGCGCCGGTCTCGACGTCCCCGCTCTGCTGCGCTCGGTCACCGGGGACCGCCCACTTCCCGACGAGATGCCCGCCGCAGCCCTGTGGTGGCGGCTCTCGCGCACCCTGAGCCCGGCAGCTCTGGACTCCACGACACCGTCCAAGCACCTCGCACCGCACTGGACGCCGGCGCTCGACGTCGTGTTCGGCGAGGAAACGGCTCGCACGATCCGCAGCGATCACGCATGGCCCTCCCTCGTCGCCGCGGTCGACAACGCGCCCATCGACTGGGAGCCGCAGCAGATCCTGGCCTTCACCGACGAGTTGCTCACCCAGGCCCGCGAGGTCGACGACGAACTACGCCCCGACGAGCTCACCCAAGCGTTGGCGTGGCGGATCACCGCGCTGAGCCACCACGAGTTCACCCACCACGACTTTCCTGCCGTCGAACATGCACTGGTCGACCCTGCTGAGGACGAGGCGGCAGCAACGGTCGCCGGAAAGACCGACCCGTACGAGTCGACCCCCGCCGCCGCACAGAGCCACGCCCCCGAGACCACCACTGCAACCGTCACCGGGACCGGCCCGGTGTTCGACGTCGGCTTCGACGACTACTACCCCGAGCTGAGCGACGCGGACCTACCTCCCGACCCGGAGTCCGACCTGCCCCCACCGGACTTCGAGTACGACACCGGAGCCGACTGGGACATGCTCGCGGAGTCGATGGACTCCCTGCGCATGGTCCGCCCCGAACACGAAGACATCGCACCCGCCGCACGGGTAGCCGCGCTGCACGCCGAGCTCGCCGACGCACGCAACCGCAGCAACGATCTGTGGCGCGCGTACCTCGACGAACGAGGCCCGGCGATGACCGCCGCGATCCCCATGATCATCGAGATCCGCAGCCGCGCCGACGCCCTGCGCCCGCTGTACTTCGCCGCACAGGACGCGCACGCCCGGTGGCTCGACACGACCCACGAACTCGAAACCACCGACGCTCGATGCCGAGACCTGGCGCGAGCTGCAGCAGCCGCGACCAAGGACGGCCGCGACGACGACGCACTCCACGCCCAGGCCGACCTCGCCCTGGTCGAGATCCTGCGCGAGCACGCTCACGCCACCGAACGTGACGCACACCAGCTCTGGAAGCGGGCCCAGACCGACCTCGAGACCGCCGCCGGGGGACCCGCCAACATCGTCACCACAGCCGACGCCGACGTCATCCGCGACACGGCAGCCAGCATCGACCAGATGTCCGTCGACGACGCCCGCGCCACCGTCCGCGCACTCGAAGGCGAGATCATGCGCGCGGAAATGCACGAGGCCCACCACGATGCCCCTACCGTCGCCGAACACACCCCACTGCCGCCCGCACGCTCACCCGAGCCGGATGCACGCGGCCGAGTCTCGACCCTGCCCAGACCGGACATCGAACACACCACGCCGCGGCTCGCCCTCGACGCCGAGCACACCCGCTCACCGCACGCCGACCTCGAACCCATCGCCGCCGAGCCGATCACCGCTGATCGTGCGGTGCCCGAGGTCCAGACCTCCGAACGCCGGCAACCGGAACCGACCCGGGAAGAACCCACCGCTGCCCGCACCACCAGCTCTGCCGTCGACGAGACGCCCCAGCCCGACAGCGCCCGCACCGAGGCCACGCAGCACGACCTCGACCCGCACGCGATCGACCAGCGCATCTCAGAAGGAACCAAGGCCATGAAGACCGCAACACCCGAGCTCAAGGCCAAGATCAAACAGACCACCCTCAGTCAACGGCTCAATCCCAGCGAGAGCGGAGCCGCGACGCTGGCTCGCTACCGCGCGGAACTCGAACGCCGCGCCGCCCTCACGCAGGACGAACGCACCGCCGAGGACGCGGTACGCGAGCGACTACGCAAACAGCAGGCGAAGGGAAGCAAGGGCCCGCACCGAGAACCCGAGAGCGGCCCACGAAAGGACCGTGGCCATGAACTGTGAGCACCGAATGAAGGACGGACCACGATGGACGAGCCCGACCAGCCGAACGGCCGCACCGATCCGGTGTGCCGCATGGGTAGATTTTTCGCTTTCACCACACACCGAGCGGGGGCGCAGCGACCATGGCGCGTAACGACCAGGACCAACCGTCCCTGTTTTCGATCGGAGAGGGGACCGACGATGTCGGAACCGGAGATGACCGTGGATCTGCGGATCCGCGACGAAGTGCGCAGGATCTGGGGGGAGTGGATCGGACTCGATCCGGACCTGCCCGAGGCCGCACGCGAGGAACAGATCGAACGCGAAGCGGCGCGACTGACCCAACTGGTGGAGGAAACGGTGGGGGACAGCGCTCACGGCTTCCTGATGGATCGGTGGCGGGCCGAGAACCCGGGAGTGACACCGGACTACCCCACGACCGTGGCGTTGATGACCACGGCCTGGCAGTCGGCACGGTCGAAGATCCTCGAGGAACACCTCTACCCGCAGGTGACCGAGGAGATCTACCAACGGGTGATCTCCACGGACGCAGTGATCGAGGGGGAGCGCCGAGCGCACCTGCAGACCGCACAGGACAATCGCGACGAGATGCGTTGGACGACACTGTCGGTGGACATCTCGCCGCTGGCGAGCCGGATCGTGGACCGGGTGTGGATGGACCGGCCGGGCCGATTCCTGTTGCTCGCCCAGGCGCTGATCCAACAACGACTCGACGACGACCAGCCGACGCCGACCACAGCGAACGATCCGATCGCCGCGGAGCTCGAAACACTGATCCTCGACGAGATGGACCGGACACCGGGCACGACTCCCTTCTGACCCTGCGGGCGCAGTGGGTCGACGCCCACACGGCCACCGCCGACATCCTGCACCGAGGAGGCCGGCTCAGGCAGCACCTCGACAACGCCGAGAGGGCGCTCGAACGCGCACGCCAGCAAGGCAACCGCGACGGCATCGAGGCACTGACACAGCGGATCTCGGACCTGTCCTACCGCCGCACCCGACTGCTCGCCGACTACGAGCGCGCCCGCGCGGCCGAGGGGCAGCTCGGCAACGCCCTGCGCGCGGCCGGAATCGATCCCGCCTCGATCAACCACAGCGCCGTCGCCCGCGCCGATGCCGCGCAACGCCGCACCCCACCGACCTGGGCGAACGATCCCGCCACCGGACGCCAACTCGACACCCTGCGCACGCTGCTCGCCCGATCCGGACTGCCCGACGACACCGTCGACGCGCGCCTGACCAAAGCCGAAGCAGACCGCTCCATCAAAGCCATCCTCGCCGGCGAGCTGCCACTGCTGCGCAGCACCGACGAGGCGACCCAGCCGGCACCCCCGCAGGCGTCTGCACACGAGGCACTCACCGAGCGGATCCGTGCCGCCGTCCTCGCCGACGCAGATCTGACCGTCTCGGCCCAGGCGTCGTCGAACACCTACGCCCAGTTCCAGTCCTGGGCACTGGCCCGGACGAAAACGGTCATGCTCGACGCCGTCGTGGCCATCGACGACACCGACACCGCGCTCACCGCTGCCGCACAATCGCTACTGGCCGACCCTGCCCGCCTCGACGCACTTCCCCACGAGCTGGTCGACCTGCTCTGGCAGGCCCACCACCGGGCACCCGAGGCCGACCCCACCGAGCCAGAGACCACCGACGAAGCAGCACGTCAGCACCGCGCCCAGAACGAGCTCGACAAAGCAGCCACTGCTGAGATCGTGGACTTCGACGATCGCGGACGTCGCGCCTACGACCCACGCGCACCCTTCGCTGCGCCCGACCCCTCCGCCGACCCCGTCGTCGGCGCAGCACTCGAATCACTGCCCGCCGTCAGCGCCGACGCCACACAGATCCGCGCCGACTTCATCCACGGCTATACCACCGCCGCCAGTACCGATGCTGCCAGGGAAGCCGCTGCGGGAACCGAAACATCCTTTCCCGCAGGCGATCTCACCGATACCGCGACACCCCGCGAGGTACCCGACGCGCCGGTCGAAGTACCCCAGTACGAGACCGGAGAACCCCTCACCAGCCCGTTGTGGCGCAGCAACAGCCTCATCGCCGCCCAACGCCCCGATGGCTCCACCGTCTACATCAGCGCCGACACCGCCCGCCGCTATGCCGACGTCTCCGATACCGTCACGCCAGAACCCGAACCCCAGACCACGACCGAACCGGAAGCGACACCCGAACCCGAGACCGCCACCGACCGCGTTGGCGTCGACGCAGGCGACCGGGGCCCGGAACCGTTAGGTAGCGGGGGCCAGGCAACCGCCGATCCAGTCAGAACTGCCTCTCCCGCAGTCGATTTCACTCTCGGCACGGACGTTCTCGTCCCGTCCGGAGCCAAAGCCCGAGCCCGCGCCAACCTCGACGCCCTCGCCGTCGTCCAGCGGTTGGCCGCTGACCCTCGCCCCGCCACCGCTGCCGAGCAGGACACCCTGGCTCGCTGGTCCGGATGGGGCGGCGTGCCGCAGATATTCGATACCGCCAAGGCCGAATGGGAGCCCGAGCGCGAGGAACTGCGCACCCTGCTCAGCGCCCCGGACTACGCCGCGGCCCGCCTGAGCACCGTCAACGCCCACTACACCGACCCCGCCATCGCCTCTGCCCTGTGGCGCGCCGTCGAACGCGCCGGTCTGCCCGAGGGTGCCCGCGTCCTCGAACCGGGCTGCGGCAGTGGACACTTCGTCGGTCTCGCCCCCGCCGGAACCAAGATGGTCGGCGTCGAGCTCGACCCGATCACCGCGGCGATCGCCCATCACCTCTATCCGAACCAGCACATCCGCAATCACGGATTCGAGGCCGCGTTCGCCGCCGACGGCACCTTCACCGCAACGATCGGCAACGTCCCGTTCGGTGACTATCCGGTCTACGACGACATCCACAACCCCAACAGTCGCTCGATCCACAACCACTTCATCATCAAATCCCTGCACCTGACCGCGCCCGGCGGGTACGTCGCGGTCATCACCAGCACGTTCACCTCCGATTCGGTGCGCCCGGCCGCGCGGCGCGAGATAGCAGCCCTGGGCGACCTCGTCGGCGGCGTCCGGCTCCCGTCGGCCGCGCATCGCCGCCAGGCCGCCACCGACGTGCTCACCGACGTTCTGATCTTCCGCCGGCGAGAGCCGGGCCGCGAGGCCACCGAACAGACCACGCTGTGGACCGAGGTCGCCCAAGTCACCCTTCCCACCGGGAACGGAGACAGCACCGCACCGGCCCACCTGAACCGGTACTTCAACCGGCACCGGGACCGCATCCTGGGCACCGTCGAGGTCGGTTCCGGAATGTACGGCTCGACCACGATGAAAGTCGTTGCCCCGCAATCGCAATCCGTGCCGGCACTGCTGACCCGGGCGCTGGAGACCATCGTCGACGACGCCCTGGATTCAGGCCTGGCCATGACCGCGGCGGCTCCGGATCGAACCCAGCATCACGAGCTCGATACCGCCGGTCTGGACACCGACTCCGGGAGCGATACCGGAACCATCCCCGGCACACTGCGATTCGACGCCCACAGCTCCCGATGGGAGCAGTACCAAGTCGGTGCCGGATGGGTCCTCACCCCCGCCAAGGGCCGCGAGATCAACGATCAGTGGCAACGACTGCTCGCCATGGGCGACACCGTCCTGGACATCGGTGACAGCGCGCGCACCGCGGACTCGACACCCGAACACCGACAGGATCTGCGCGAGAAGCTCGATCGGCAATACACCGACTACACCAGCCGGTACGGCTTCATCAACCGGTTCAAGTGGACCAACCACGCCACCGAGAACAGTCCCGAGAAGACCGCCGAGAACTTCACCGCCCTCGAAGCGCAGTGGCGTATCGACGCAGCCCAACAGGCTGCTCTCGACCGGGGAGTGGACCCCGACGACCTCGTGGATCTCGATCTACCCCCTTACCGGGGTGAGATGCCCGCCGAGGTCACCGAAGCACTGTTGGAGAAGGCACGCACCCCGGCGCAGGGGCCCCGTAAGAGCCGCCACCACCTGCAAGGGGCCATCAGCTTCGACCCCCGCATGGCGATGGTCCGATCGCTCGAACTCTTCGACGACGAGACCGAGCAGGCCTCCAAGACCTCGATCTTCGATACCGACGTCACCTTCACCACCGAACGCGCCACCAGCGCCGCCGGCATCGACGAAGCGATCGCCATCGCCTTCGACGAAAGCGGCCGCATCGACCCCGAACGGGTGGCCGAGCTCCTCGATACCGACGTCGAGGACGTACTCGACCGAGCGCGAGGCAAGATCTACCCCTCGCTCACCGATCCGAGCACCTACGAGGTCGCCGGCCAATTCCTCGCCGGCGATGTCCGCAGCAAGCTCGCACGCGCACGCGTCGCCGAAGCGGAGAACCCCGACGTCTACACCGGCGTCGTCGACGCTCTCGAAGCCGTCGTGCCACCCGACGCCGACCCGGCCCGTATCGGGGTGCGCCCCGGCGCGGAATGGGTCGGAGTCGACAACCACAAGCAGTTCCTGGTCCAGGAGTTCGGGATCGACCCCGACGAGCTGACCGTCTCGTACGCCGCAGTCAACGCGACCTGGCAGTTCGAGACCAGCTCGGCACCGAACTGGGACGACCCGCAAGGCTACGAGGACCCGTGGGGCATCGCCGGCCGCTACTCCGGGCTCGAGCTGTTCACCGCGATCGCCAACAACAAGCCCGTCGAAGTGCTCAAGACCGAGAGCGAGCTCGACCGCGAGCCCAAACCGCGATTCCACCCCAAACACACCACCGACCTGCGCAACCGCGCCGTTCGGCTGGAAGAGAAGTTCGTGCAGTGGCTCTGGTCCGATCCGGCCCGCTACGAGCACCTCACCGAGGTCTACAACGGCCGGTTCAACCGGTTCGTCAAACCCCAGTTCTCCACCGAACACAAGCAGTACCCGGGCCTGAACCCCAACTACATTCCGTACTACTACCAGCGCCAAGCCGAACAACGATTGACCCACGGTGAAACGATCCTGCTCGATCACTGCGTCGGATCGGGCAAAACCCTCACCATCACCATCAGCTGCATGGAGATGCGCCGACTCGGACACAAACGCCAGCCGTGGGTGGTCGTGCCGAACCATCTCGTCGACCAGTGGGCCGCGGAAGTTCGCGATGCCTACCCGGCCGCGAAAGTGCTCGTCGGCGGCGACCTGTCCGGCCCCCGTGACCGGCAACGCTTCATCGGCCAAACAGCGGTGACCGACTGGGACATGGTCATCGTCCCCGAATCGGTGATGAAGCTGATCGCCGTCAGCAAGGACACCGAACTCGCCTACATCGACACCCGCATGATGGAACTGCGCGAAGGCCTCGAACGCGCCAAGGAGAGCGGCGGCGAGCACACCGTCAAACAGATCGAACGCGTCCTCAAACGCGAACAGGCCAAACAGCAGAAACTGGTGTCCTCCAAGGCATCCGACACCGGACTGACGTTCGAGCAGTCCGGCTGCGACTTCCTCTGGGTCGACGAGGCGCACTACTACAAGAACCTCGCTCGCACCTCCAACTCCGCCGACCTGTCCCTGCCCGAGGGATCGCAACGAGCCTCCGACCTGGAGATGAAAGCGCGCTGGCTGCGCGACCGGGCCATCCTGCGCAACATCGAATCCGGACAGCCCGACGCGCCGGCGAAAGCGATCGCCTTCGCCACCGGAACACCGGTGAGCAACTCCCTGTCCGAGCTGTGGGTGATGAACCGCTACCTGCGCCCCGATCTGCTCGACGCCGCCGGCATCGGCCACATCGACGCCTGGGCACAAACATTCGCCAAACAACGCACCACCGTCGAAATGAACATCACCGGCACCTCACTGCGGCCGATCTCCCGGATGGCCGAGTACCAGAACCTGCGGCAACTGATCGCCATGGTCGACCAGTTCCGCGACGTGGTCACCGAGGACCAGATCCCCGTCGAGCTACCCCGGATGCGCACCGGCAAGCCGCTGGTCGTCGAATTCGACCTCGCGCCGCAGGTCCGCGACTTCATGTTCGACCTCGACGAACGCATGGCCGCAACCTCCGGACGCAGCATGGACGTCGACAACGCGTTGAAGATCTCCAACGACGGACGCAACGCCTCCCTGCACCCGACGCTCGCGAAACTGCCCGAACCCGAACCCGAACACGACCGGGTCGCCGTCGCAGCGGATCTGCTCTGGAAGACCCACCTCGAGCACCGCGACCTGTTCACCCCCGCCGACCGGCACGGCCCCGACGCGCGCGGGGTGTTCCAGATGGTCTTCTGTGACCGCGGCACTCCGAAAGCCGGTGGAGCGGGGGAGAAGAGTCTCTACGCTCGACTGCGAGAAGCGTTGGTGGACAGAGGAATGGAGCGATCGGAGGTCGTGTTCATTCACGACTACCCGACACCGAAACAGAAACAGCAGCTCTTCGCCGACTGCCGCGCCGGCAAGGTACGCGTGCTGATTGGCTCGACACCCAAGCTCGGCACCGGGGTCAACGCCCAACGCCTGCTCAAACAGCTCATCTCCCTCGATCCCGCGTGGACCGCAGCGGACATGCAGCAGCGGTTCGGGCGCATCATCCGGCAGGGCAACGTCCACCGCGAGGTCGACGTGGTCAACATCGTCGCCCGACGCTCCTACGACGCCACCATGTGGCAGATCATCGAACGCAAAGCCCACTCCGTGCAGCAGCTACGCGGAGGCGAGATCCCCGACACGATGGAAGACGTCGGCGGCGACATCGCCCTGTCGGCCGCGCAGACCAAGGCCGCCGCCACCGGCGACCCCGTCTACGTCCGGGCGATCGAGCAGCAGGCGTACGTCGACGCGCTCGAATCCGAACAGACCATGATCGCCAACGCGAACGCCTCACGCCGCGCGGCCATCGACCGCCTCGACCGCGCCGCCCAGCGCCTCGACGCCGACATGCCGACGATCGAGGCCAATGCCGACCGCGCTGCAGCGTGGCTCGACATCGACGACCGCGCCGAGAAGATGATCACTATCGATCACCGGACCGCGGCCGACGACGACACCGAATCGCTCGTCGACGCGCTGCAGAACGTCCTGCAGACCACCTACATCGACATGCGGGCGGTCAAGAGCGGACGGCCGAGCGAGTTCGCGGAGATCGCCGGCGTCGCGATCGCCGGCACCTACCGCCCGGTCAACGACCAGCTCGAACTGTCCATCGATGCAGGGCCTAAGCGGTACGTCGAGCACCGCAAACTCACCGAAGCGATGTCCAGTGCCACCGCCGCACGTGGGATCCTCCAGCAGATGCGCAACATGATCAGGGAGCTGCCCGTGCGCGCGACCGCAGCGCACGCCGACCGCGCGCACATCGCCGGGAGACTGACCGAACTCACCGCGCAGGAGGACCGAATCTTCACGCGCACCAACGAACTCGCCCAGGCACGCTACGCGCTCGCCGAACTCAAAGCGGACGTCAATGCCCGAGAGAACTCACCCGAAGCGCTCACCGAACGCGGACGCGACCTCGACCGGCGCCGATCGCAAGGGCTGTACCCGAAATGGAGCCTCGACCTCAACCCCACCCCCGCGCACGCCGACGCTCAACACAGCAGCCGTGCAGCGCTTGTCGAGTCCGTTCCTGAGCGGATGCAGGCCTTCGCCGAGAAGTGGGCTGCAGCCCAATCCGAGCGAGACGCGCGCCGCGCCGACGACCCGTGGAAGCCGAAATCGCCTGATGGGTCACGCTTTCAACGCGGAGCGGACCGCGACAGCGGGGCACCGGGAGCGGCGATCCAGTGGACCGACCGCACCTGGCACTGGACGGCATGGACCGGCCCCGACAGCTCGACCTCCGGATTCGAGGAACGCCGCGACGCCGCCCGCTACGCCGCAGACGAGGGGATACGACAGCTCGAGGCAGAGCCAGACGCGGAGACGTCACCTGACTATGGACACGCTCCCGGTGCGTCCCCCAGCGCACCGTCGTTGAAGTCCATGCTGAACCGACAGGCGACCAGACGCCGCGACGTCGATCGACCACCGCCGTCTGCAGCCGATCGGGACCGTGACCTCGGAAACGAGCGGTAGACAGGTGTGGCCCGTGTTGTGCATATAGAGATAGAGATTGAAGACAGGAATAGTTTCTATTTGCAGCCGTTGAACAGCAGGTATAAGATTATTTATATCGAAGGAGGTAGTCATGTCCGATGTATTGGAACGCGAGCTAGAGACCTCCATGACGGCCGCCAGGGCTCGTGTCGTACTGGCTCGCATCGAGCAGCTCCGCAAGGTGCGGCAAGCCAACGAGCGTGGAGTGAATCAATTAGACCTGGCCAAAGCCAACAAGGTCAGCCAGCCGGCTATCTCGCAGTGGTTGAAGATGGCACGCATCGATGCACCGGACATCCGGCCAGGTACGGCTGGTGGAACTCCCTACGAGATCGCGGCACGCTGCGCAGCGGGACTGCTCACTCGCGAGCTGATGATCAAACAGCTGTCGGAATGGGTCTACGAATCAGTCGACCGGATACCAGCCAGCGAGGGTGAAGTGCCGCCGCTGAACCTGGCGGGATTCAACCTCCAGGTCGGCAGAGCATTGGATGATCGATTCATCGACGACTCCGACTACGACCGGGTCCTTGAGGCGGTAGCAGGCTGACGTGTCTCACGAAGCTGTAGAGGACCGTCGGGCGCGACTGGAAAGCATGTCGCTGACCGACGGTCCACTTGACACGTACGCTCCAAACGCGACCGTCATGGACGAGCTCGAGTTCCGATCGGTGGGCGGTGAGTGGATTCCCACGGCAGCGCGCAGGAGACGTCACACCGCTCTCCTAGATACGTGGCGCGCCGATTCCTCGAATCCACCCCGGGATCGTCAAGCGATACTCTTCGCCGGTCCGCCAGCAGCTGGCAAGAGCACTCTCATGGACGGGCACCTTACAGAGCGGCGTCGCGTCGACGCCGACGACTTCAAAGAACTACTTCTCCGATCTGCAAGAGCCAGCGGTACGTTGGAGATGTTGCTTCCAGAGCCGCTGCGGCACACGCTGTCCGAGGATTTTCACCCTCTCGAACTCTCCGCCCTGGTTCACCACGAGTCGATGATTCTCTATCAGCGTGCGTTGAACGACGCGATCCGAGCAGGCGAGAACATCGCCATCGACGGAACCCTGGGGCACAAGCCATGGGCAAGAAAGCTGACCGAACAGCTGAGGACATTCGGGTACAAGATCCACGTCATCGACGTCGAGGCCACGCAGGAACTATCGCTCACGCGCATCGTCGCGCGGTGGAGAGCGGGCTACGAGAATGCTGTGGCTGATCCGCACGATCCGGAGGCGGCAATGGGTGGGCGCTGGCTGCCTGCCTCGGCCGTGACCCGACACTTCACGGCTGGACAGGACTATTCGGACTGCGAAGTGAACGCCCGCGACATCGCTAACGGGCTCCGGGAGGTCGTGAGGTACGACCTGTACAGGGCGTCTGTTGATGCAATCGCCCCTAAGCACGAACAGTCTTACGCAAAAAACAGCAGCGGGGAGTGGACGGACAAGCTTGTAGGCCCGGATCGCTAAACGCATTTAGGCAATATGCCTAAATGCATTGACATGCGGCACGGCAGGTGTGAGGGTCGACGTATGACGACTTCCGCAGAGACCTCTCCTCGATATCTATCGCGCGCGAATCTTCAGGAGTTTTACGGCCTCTCCCGAGCCTCCGTCGATGGGTATCTCCGTCGAGGACTCATACCGCCTCCCGACGCAGCGGGTTCACGGGGACATCTCTGGTCTCGGCAAGCGTTGATCGACGCCCGCAGCACGATGATTCCAACGCTGGCCGCAGCAGTCCCGATGAACGCCCTCGGGGCAGGCGACCTCGACGAAAAGCACGCGTACATGTGCCCCGCCCGATCCGGACACTTCATCGGCTGGACCAGCCCCAGCATCATCGGTCTCGTGCAGACTGGCCTTGCGCTGTGGTACCGAGTGCATGCATTCGCACGCTACGACGGTTCCGACGTGTACGAAACATCGACCACGGACCGGGTGCTGCAGACGAAGCTCCGCGAAGTTCGCGAACGGCGGCCGGAAGAGAGAGACATGGCGGTTTTCCTACTCGAGGAAGAAGCGCTGGGGATCGGGCAGATCAAAGTCAGCTCTGAGTCGACGACTGCAGGCCTGCAACACGGGCGTCTTCTGCGCCGCGATGGCAACCGTGTCGGTGCTCCCGGTTCCTGGCTTGATCTCCCATCGGGGCCGACTTCTACGCCCCTGCGTCCTTACTCGTTACCTGGCTACTCGCTACCCCTGTTGGAATCCGCATTTCCGTCAACTCGGGTATCGGAGCACATCATCTCGGCGACGTGAGTCTGCTGATTGGTCCAGGACGCTGCTTGCACAGCTCAAGGGGGCGGTGAGGCAACGGTTCTCATCGGAAGTTTCGGGCGTAGATGAATACGATCTGACGGTGCTCATCGGAGCCTCCGCTGGTATCCGAGTCCTCACCCTCCTGAAAGTCATCCAATTCAGAAGCGCGAGCGAAACCTTCTCTGTCCATACTCTCGAAGGTGGTCAACGACTCCGCCGAAGCGTTGTTGTCGTTCGCGGCAGCGAGTTGAAGTAGGTCGAGCATCTCATTGTGGTTGTAAAACCACTCGCCGACGAGGTGCGTGGGCAGTCGCACGAGTTGCGGCCAATCCGGTCGACCGCACCGGCCGAGGACATCCCAGAAATCTGGGAAGTCGACGGGTGCGGGCGTGATGCCACCAGCATTGGGCCATGTCACATGCGGTACTCCGTATGGGCCCGGTTGCACTCTGGCCAGCACCTTCTTTTCGGGGTCACCGAGGCGGGGATTGATTGCGGCGTAGACCTGTTGCGTGGTCAGGACGACCATCCAATGTCCGAACCACCGTGGCGACCCGCTGCGTTTGAATCCCCCTTCGGTCACTTCATCGCCGCGACGGTGAGCGTCCTCTCGCAGGGTCCCTTGCCAAAAGGGGAGCGGGAATACGTAAAAGGGTTGTAGCGCAAAACGTTTGCGCAGATACTTCTCAAGCTGTTCGAGGTTAATCAGGACTTCATGACCGGTGGTAGTGACGGTGGACGTCTTCACTTCGAGCTGAATTGCCTTTCCGGAGCGCGCGGGAAGCGAGCCGACATTGATGTCTTCACCTTGTGTCGGCCACCAGAGCGCCGCGTGGCGCGCATACCGGTTGGCGATGTACTGGCTGATCCAGTGCTCGAGCGTCTTCTCTGGAACGGTTACGACCATTGCGCGACGCTAACAGCCAGTAAGGAAGCTGATTGGGAAACGACCACGGCGCAACGGATGCAGGCGATACTTCGATGATGGCGGCCAATACCGGGATCGGATTGAAGTGCCGGCGGATCGTGCAAAGCCTGCTCGCTGTCGTCGCGCAACATATGGGGCCTTTGGCGATCGCTGCAGGTGCTGCAGGCGTCGTGCTGTGCGTTGTGGCCGTTTTCTGGGGCTGGTCGGTCGGCGCGGTGGGGTCGGCCGCGGCGTGGGTAGGTGCAATCCTTACCGCAGCGGCAGTGTCGGTAGCACTGTTCACGAACAGAACGGACCGAACATTCACGGTCAATCGCCAAGCGGCCCGGGCCGTGGCCGATCTCTGGGCGGCAGTAGTTGCAGTCCGCCGACCACTGTCGGCATTCGACGCCGTCGCTCGGCATCAGGGAGGGCTCGACAGAGGAATCCCGTCCTCCGAGCTCGAGCTGCTGTCCAAAGACGTGCAGCAAGCTCTTACCGACGTCGAAGCTGCAGCCTTCTACGCACGCCTCGTTCTCGACGAAGGGCACATGCTCAGCTACGTCGAGTCTGTTGCCGGCCTGCTGAATCAGCTGCGCACGTACTTCGAGGAAGGGGGTGATCGACCTCCCAGTGCGTACACCCCGCGTCCACCGGGCTTTCCCGATATCAAATTCAGTGTCGAAGACTGGCTTGACGAGCTCGACAGACAACTCAGGCTGGTCATGGCTGTAGAACAAACCTTCGTCGACGGGGTACGTCACTACTACCCAGTGAGCTCTGGTCAGGTGGCAGCGGCCCGGAAGGGAAGCCCCGAAGACCTCGGTATGAACGCCTACATCCGGGTCAAAGGAGAGCGGCACGCCCAGTCCTATCGGAAGTTCGAGACACCACCGCAGTCGTGGCGGACACGATGGAGAAAGAAACCGCCACAGCATCCGTGGCGGACGCGTCGGCGGTAGATGCGTATAAAAGGCAACCATTTGCGATACCGCAAGCGTTGACCTTCATGAACGCATCCGCTGTGTTAGCGTTCGGCTATGTCGTCTACTCTTATCTCGACTGCGCAAGCCGCGGACATTCTCGGCGTGAGCTCGGCTCGAATCCGCCAGCTCACCCTCGATGGAGCGATCACCGGCCGGGTCATCGGCCCGCGAACCATGCTCTACGACGTCGGCGAGATCGAGGTGTACAAAAGGGCTACTCGCGGCCACGACTCTGCGTCAGGGGTGGCAACCACCGCCACGCCCGCTACATCACCGCTGCCGCTCGTCGTCGACATCGTCACCACGATCGGCGCGGGCCGCGGCAATGACTCGGAGCAAGTGCACCTACGGATCTGGCGCTCGTCGACGCGGACCGTTGTCCTGACCGGCCCCGTAGCGGGCTCGAGTGGTTTCTCAGGATGGCGATTCGAGAGTTACGTACTGCCGGCCGTGGCAGCGACCTACCTCGACGGGGACTACCTGGGGGCCTACTGGATCAACACATACTGCAACGACATCACCGGGATCAAGGCGTACAACCACGTGTTCGTCACCCGGGCGGATGAGCATACGCCTCGACCGTCGTGGTGGGACTCGTTGCGGGGCAGAGCCGCTCGCGATCTCGATCAGACGGTCGACACGACGCTGATCGAACTGGATGAGCCGATGGCAACTATCGACGCCCTCGTAGGTCAGACAGTCCGGCATTTCCCGGCCGACGAGCTCGCCACACCGGAGAACATCGCCCAACTTGCCGCCACGAATGCACCCGTCCCGGTCGTTGTCGATGCTCCGGAAATCCGCCCACTTGCTGAAGCGATGGTCACCCTGCGGCGGTCTCAGCAACACCCTTGCTACGACGATTCCATCAGCGAAATCGCCTTGCGCACGATGTGGGAACGCCTCGACATGATCCTGGAAAGCGATGAAACCCATCGTGAGCCGCAATGGCTGAGCGCGATGCGCTTCGGGGGCAGTGCGCTCGACACCGACCACTGCGCGATCGACCCTACTGTGGACAACCTCGACGACCTCGACTGGCGACCGCTGTCAGGCCCACCTGACCCGGCCACGGACGAGTTACGGTCCTGCTGGTCAGGTCTGGCTGTCTGGCTTGACGCGGTCGGCGAATATGCCGTCGACGGCGAGCACCGAAACAAGGAGCTCGCGAAAGCGCTCGGCACCGCGATGAACACCGTCTACAACGTCTATCGGCTCCGGTCCTACCAAAGCGAAGAACCAGTGCAGCCGCTCCCTCCCTACCCAGCGACCGAACCCACCAGGTTCGACGTCTCCCCAGTGCTCGACGAGTACTGGCGTCACGGGACCGAAGGTGTCCAAGACAGCGCGGAGCTCCGCAGACTCAGTAAGGCAGTCAATCTCCTGGAAGCAGAACCGCGGTTTCGTACCGCAGCCGACGGCACCTTGATGGCGCGCTACCGGGGTTCCCGCAACGACCTCGACTCCATGATCATCATGTGGCCATGGTTCGCTCATGCCGTCGATCGGATTCCAGACGGTACCCACATCGTCGCCAGCAGTACCGGCTCCGGGCATACGGCAGTGTTTCTACGCGAGCCAAACCAGCCGTTGAAACCCATGCCAAGACCCGAAGAGAACCGCTTCAACGGATGGAGCTTCGGCCATGGAAGCGGGCCGACCAAGCTTGGTCGTGACATAGGCCGGCTTCTCGAAGCCAGCGACGGCATCACTATCGAAACCTTCACGTACGGGGTACGTGCCCGATTGATCGATCATGCGATCACCACGAGCGGCGAGACCTCCCTGGATATCTCGGTCGATCAGTTGCGAACTCTGATTGCCGCCACCCCCGCGGATGTCGACGACACGATCTGACCAAATGCGCCACAAGCACGTCCGGTGGACATGTCCGGATATCGCCGAGCGTGGGCACTCGACGGGCGCGCTGTGCCCTAGACGTGGTCATGCCCGCTCAATCTGCAAGAGGCTCAACGGCATCTAGTTCGGAAAGCGATCATCTAGATCGGTCTTCGTGAGCAGCTTTCCGTGCGTCGGGCTCAAAAGTTCGCCGAGCCAGCGTCCGCCCGGTAGTCGAGCCTCCACCTGGGTACGGGCTTCTCCACGAGAAGCTGCACTGTCGTCTCCACACAGCGCGTCGTACTGCTGTATTCGTTCGGCAAGAAGGTCATACAGGTGCAGAGCCGCCGCATGGTTGACCAGCGCGATGCTGTCTCGTGAAGCTTCTTGCGCATCTTTCCTCACCTCCGTCGCGGGAGTCAACAGACAGCCGTAGACACGGGTCTTGGGTGCGCGTGTCCTCTCGACCTGTATCTGCCCGAGAAGCTGGTTGACGTCGCCACGATCCAACGGGGGTGGGTCATCGGCCTCCACTGTTTTGACCTCCCAGGCACGGCGTTCGGATCGCTTGGTGGTCGACCAGGTCCATCGGCAGTCTGTGGCGCTCTGTTCCTTAGCTGGTGGTCGTTCACCGCTGGCACCAGCTAGACGGGCAAGCACGAGTAGGCCCGCGCATTGCTCGTCGTGATCCCCGGCCAGCAAGACACGTCCGGCCGATAGCTCCTTGGCGAGTCTGGAGCCGACCTCCCTACGCCATTCATCCCACAGAAGAAAGAGCTGGTCAGTGTCATCGGCGGGATTCGTGTAGCCGTCGAGGTCCGCAATCGTGCGACTGAGCCTCTTGAACCAGGTGGTTCGCGGTCCATGTCGGGTGGCGTCTTCCAGCGCGTTCCGGGCAGCTGCGAGGTCTGTCGGTGTTCCTCCGGTGAAGTGTGCGTGGGCTTCGACGTACCGCCAGAACGCCGCGTGCTCGGTCTCTCCCGCAGCCGCGAGCATGTCCGAGGCCTCCCGGGCATGTCGTGCCGCTTCCCTGTGGTCGCCGATCCACATATCGGCGACAGCGGTCACTTCGAGGTCAGCACTCGACACCGTGCTGCTACCGCCCGTCTGTCTCCCGGGTCGCCGCCGACGGGCTGGCGTGCCGGGCGACCCTGCTGCCGGCGACCCTGCGGCCCAGAACGTGTCACAGGTGTCTCGCGTCCCAGGCCAGCCGGTGTCGTAGATTTCCAGTGCTCGCTTGACGGAGTCTTGGGTGCCCGCGGGAATGGATTGTCGAACAGCCGAGTCGGCCAGCACGCGAGCGAACAGTGGGTCCAGGCCCAGGTACATCGACCGGTCCGTGGGCTCGCGGTTCGCGCGGCCGAGGGCCTGCGTTACACGCTGGCCGACGCGGTGGCGCATGAAACTTGCGTCACCCAGATAGGCGACGACGAATCGCTCGAACTCGCTGCTTGCTTGAGGTACCGATGTGATGATGACGAGCTTGCACAGGTCTCCTGCCAGATCGAGGCCGTCGTAGCGGCCGGCCGCAATGAGATGGCCAGATGGGGCTTGAGTCCAACTGTCGAACATGGAGTCGTCTCTCGGCTTGAGCCTGAACACCGGGAGCCCCTCCGCCGTCAACTTGGCTTGTAGGTCGTTGGCTTCGGCGTGGCTCGAGCACAGCCACGCCGTTCTGCCGCCAGCCTTGGTCGACTGATCAAGTGCCCAGGCAAGGGTGTTCGGGCCGAGAGCGTCTTCTGGGCTGGGGTTGAGTACGAACAGACGCTCACCCGTCGAAGCTGCATCCAACGGATCCGCGGTTGACAAGGACACAATCTGACGGCCGCCCACTCGTCGCTGCAGGTCATCCATGGTGCCGAGCGTTGCGGACAGGTAAATGCGCTGTTTGGCACGTGAGTACCACTTGTTGAGGGTCGTCGGAGGATGATACGGGCGGATCTCGATCCCAGAGGGCCCGATCAGCACCCCGCAATGTCCAAGATGGTCCCGGATGGTGGGCCAGACATATTTAGCCTCATTGGTCTGAACGTATGGCGACGCTTCGATGGCGTTGCGTACACGTTCCTCGAGAGTGTCCCAGTCCTTGAAGGACAGTAACTCGGGGGGAGTGCCGGGTCGTGCTGTTCCGTCCTCCATAGCGTGCAGCCCCGGATACGACGTTGTATGTGCGATCACGAAGCCACAAATCATTCGGTAAAGCGTTCTGGCGTCGCCACTATCGTCTGGGATGCGGAACGTCTGCCTGGCGCTCAACGGTTGCTCGGCTAGGTGCGCATCGTCGAAGATGACGAGGTCAGCGGGCTCGGGGACTGGGCTGGAGTTGAAGTAGACCCAGTAGTTCATCACGCCAACGAGATGGCCTTGGTTGTAGTCGTCGAGCGAGGTCCCGCCGTAGGACTTGCTAGCGAAAAGAGCCACCTCCAACCCGAGTTGCTCCGCCTCCGCCTTCACACGTTCTGCGAGTTGACGCGTTCCGGCCAGATAGGCGACCGACCGGCCTTGATCAAGCGCGTAATCGGCAATGAGCAGAGCAAGTAAGGTCTTTCCCTCACCAGTGGCCATTTCGATTGCCAGATCCGACGTCTCCAGGTGTTCTGCGGCGTATGCGCTGAGAACTTGACTCTGGCCGGGTCGTAACTGGGTGAATCGTGAGGATCCCAACGCAGTCAGGCGGTCGGCGAAGTCCGGCACAGCACCAGCGATAGTCAACGTCGGACACCCTTCGTCAAGGCCATTAGCTTTCGACTGTACTTGCGAATGGCGATGGGGCTTCAGGCTTTCCAGGATCCGCGAGACCCGGACTGGAGTCGACTGCCGCTGCGGCGGCACCGACAGGTCGATGCCCGTCCGGATCAATCGACTTGGGCTGTCAGCTGTGAGCGGTTTGCCCGTAGCACGGTGGACCCCAGAGGCCGGTACCTCTGTGTTGCGCTGTCGATTGTGCAGCAACGATATTCGTCGCTTCGGAGAGCTGTTGGCCCTTGTACGTGTAGGCCCGGGCCATTCCCGCCTCAGCGGCAACGGTGCTGTAATTGCTCCTGTCCGGGAGGATTACGTACCGCAGGGCGCGACCGTACCGGTCGGTGGCGTCCGCCACCGGGTCGGAGATGAGCGTGACGGCCGTGTGCTCGAGCTGTTGGTGCGCCCAGACGCTTGCTTCCGGCCCCCAGCACTGCACGTCGGTGTCGGGGTCGACTGTCTCGGGAGTGTCGATCCCGAGAATGCGGACCCGTATCGGTTCGCCACCGGTGGATAGGCGCACCTCGATCGTGTCCCCGTCGATCACTCGCTCGACCAACCCAGAAGATTCCGATCCGGACGCGGTGGTCGACCGTGCGGCATCAGGGATACAGCCCGTCAGGATGGCCACCGACATGCAAACTGTGACCACGCGAAAGGCCACCGATGAGCGTCCGGTTTCGGTCGCGTTCACAGGGTCTGCACTCCGCCGGCGGCGAGGACGCTCACGGTCCAGATCGCCCACATCAGGACGAGGGTGCTCGCCAGGCGCACGGCGTTCTTCCATGCGGTGACAGCCCAGCGGCGTCCGTTCGTGTAGTCGATGGCCACGACGATGAAGCTTCCGATCGACAGCGCTACGACGACGGTGATGATCGCCCACCATCCCTGCGCCACAGCATCGTTGGCGGCGTCACGTCTGCCGCTATTGGTCGAGACACTCGCCGCCGAGGACAGCACCCACTCGGCGACGGGTATCGACCAGGCGAGCCACCAGATGATCGCCGTCAAGGCGATCGATGCCCGTAGTCGGTGCCGGTCGCCAGACGTACCTGGGCGCTCGAACGCGGGTGCAGGTGCTGTTCTCATGGGGAAGCCTTCGGTGTCAGGTATTGCTCGTCAGGGGGTCAGATGTTTCGGTGCCTGCCAGCCCTCCGGTGGGTAGGCGATGAGCAGAGTGCCATGGCCAGGCCAGCTCCCGCCGACGTCGGCGTTGCTCATCGGTCCCGATTCACCGTCGAGGAGCACCCGCATCTGCGGGTCACAGTGCCGAAGCCACCAGCTCGACATCGCCGCGGGATCGTCGGGTGAACTGCGTGCTTCCTCGAACGCCCACCACAAGGCCCTGAGCCGCGACACGACCTCCTGGTGTTGCCACCAGCGCCGATCCCAGGACAGTCCGCGGCCGGGCTTGTCGTCGATCTTGCGGTTGATGACGTGGCTGAGGTACTTCTCCACGAAGTCCTCGAGCCGCAGAAACGCCGGGGCCGGTAGCTCGTCGGCGTCCTCCCCGATCGGCACCGGATGCTCATGAGGAAGGTCTGCCAGATCGTCCGCGACCCAGCCTGCGGGAATCGGTTCGCACGTCAGAGGTCCGTGGCCGCCCCAGGTGCCGGTGTCGTCGGCACCGCTCATCGGCCCGGTGACGCCGTCGAGGAGCATCCGCAGGTGAGGTTCGCAGTGCTCGACCCACCATCCCGACATCGCCGACCGGTCCTCGACAGAACGCCGGGCAGATTCCCAGGCCCACCACAGTGCGGTCAGGCGGGCGACTGCTTCGCCATGCCGCCACCACCGGGCATCCCAGGTGAGCCCGTGGCCAGGTCGGTCACTGATCCGACGCTGAATCACCCGTGCGAGGTAGTGCTGAACCCAGTCCTCGACCGACTCGTACGCGGGCTCGACCTCCGGTTCGGCGTCGAGATCCAGTTCCTCGTCGAGGTCGAATTCATCGTCCATCGATGCTCACCGCCGATCGGTTCCAGTCCTCGAGCTCGTATTCGTCGATGTCGTCGTGGCCCGGTTCGTAGTCGATGTTGAACGGACCGTCGAGCAGTTCTTTCGCCTGCTCGGCGGATCCGCTGTAGTCGATGATGGACTGGGTGATCATCTCGGCGTCGTCGGTGTCGGTCCACCAGACTTTCTTGATCAGAACGGGCGGATTCTCCGGAAAGACCACGATGGCACGGTATTTCGAGAGGGATGCTAATTCGTTGATAGGGAGTATGGGCCGTTCCTGCCAGCTTTGCGACGTACTGCGGCTTCCTTGGCCGTTGCTGCGGGTGGTCGATTGCACCTCGTGCGAACCGATCTGCTCGGACAGATCGCTGAGGTACTGCTTGTCCTTGATGTTGCCGCCGTAGAAATGCACTGCACCGGCAATCATCGAATCGAACTCGTCGCGGCCCCACACCCGCGCACCCTGCTGTGGCGACTGCAGAATCGCGATCGGGATGATTCCACGGCCACCGAAATGCGAGTACTGGTCAGGCAACTGACGGAGCAGCACGGTGTTCGCGGCCTCGTCGAGTACGGCAACCAGCGGAACGTCGAGCCGGCCTCCCTGAGTGCGAATGGTGGGCTGCCACATCCTGGTCGGCCACCACCGCGGCATCTGCTTGTCGTAGGTGCGAGCCGGGGTCCGTGAGGCCAGCGCGGTCGCTTCGTCGAAGATCTGCCCCACCAAAGCGGTGGTGAGCGGTGCCGCCGAATCCGGACCCTCGAGCGAGAGTGCATAGAGGGTGTCGGTACTGGCCACGAACGCCCGCGGATCGAACTCGAGGCGATCGTGCAGCGGCTCCTCGTACCGCGTGTTCACGCGCGGGGCCACGGTCTTGTCCGTCGCGTCTACCTCGATGATCGCCCGCGCAGGCGGTGTGACGGCCTGGGCGTACTCGTCGTCGGACAGGATGTCGAGGAATCTGCGCGCCATGTCGAACAGGCCGTCGCGCTGGCGATCGGTCAGGCCCTGCGCCTCACGGACTCGGGCCGCGGCGCGTTTCTTGTCGAACGCATCGAGGATCTGTGCGGGGGTGCTGTCCTGATCGCGGCCGAGCCAACTCACCGCGTGCAGAAGATCACCGCCGGCCGACGCCGCAGCCAGGCAGTAGAGGGCGAGCAACTCTTGAGCTCCACCGTCGAAGTAACCGTCGGTCTTGGCGTCCTTCTTCGTCGACGCGGACACGAAGAAGGAGGCGAGCTTGCGGGCCTGAGCAAGGGTGGTGACGTGCTTGAGCGGGTTCCACCAGAACGTGAGCTGCACCGATCCGCTGACCGCCTGCAGATCGAACACCCAAACCCGCCCGTACTGTTCGCGCCCGAGGCGCGTCGCGGCGTACAGGTCGGGCTTGTTGCTGGTCACGATCGTGGCCCCCGGTGCTGCCAAGGTCGCGCGCACCGCAAGAGCGACGGTTTTTCCCATTCGGGTGCCGGCCAGGGCGACCATGACCATTTCCCACGACAGGTACACCGGCTTGTTCCCCAACACCGTCACACCGATCAGAAATCCCCACGACCGGGGGTCGGTCCTGTCGAACTGGGGGGTCAGACGGTGCGATTCCTTCGGGGAGACGCCGCGAAGCCTGTTCGGTGCCACCATCGTGCGCGCGGCTCGGTCGACATCGGCGCGTCCCTTCGTCCGTCGGACCGCGATAGGCAGGGAGACTGCGATGATCGCCACCACCAGTGCCACGGCGATGGCCGTCGACTGCCACGGCCAGGGGCGTTGGCCGGTGAAGGACTCGAATACCCCCTGAATGGGATTGCCGCTGGGGTCGCCGCCGGCGAGGAACGTTCCTGCCCACCAGGACAAGACGAGGGTGACCACCACGGCCAGGCCGATGCAGAGCAGCACCGCCTGCAGAAGGTTCTCCTGCGATCGTGCGCCGGTTCCGGATCTACGTGTCTGCGCCATCAGAGCGCCTTCCCTGCGATTGGGTCCTGGATGAGGGTGTCGGCTTTCCGTTCGCGGGATGCAGGGCCGAAAGGAACACCTTTGCGAAGTCCGATCACACCGACCATTCCCACCGTGAAGAGCGGAGTCAGGTACGCCATCGATGCCCAATAGCCGGGCGCGTCGAGGACTGTCCGTGCCGTGGCCGTCGCACCGGTGAGAACCGCGAGTGTGAACGACGTCGCCACGATCCGTGCCCCCGGACGACGGAGCAACCAGAGAGGAGCAGCGAGGGCCCAGATCGACAGCGCCGCAACCAGTGTGATCACGGCGAGCGTCATGCAGGAGATCAACGAATGAAATAGTGCGATGTGATCGGTTCCGGAAAACACGATGCTCGGATCCGAATGAATGATGTCTCTTGTCATGACCCACGTCCTCATTTCGGTGCCAAGTTGTATTCGGTCAGTTGCCATGTGTCGGAGTTCTTTTCGACGACGGCCCGGACACGGTAGTTGCTGTATGGGGTGGTGCTTCCGTCGCGGTGCAGGACGGTCTGGGTGAGAGCAACCTCGAGTACCTGCCGAGTGTCGGTGGCGGTGATCGAATCGCCTGATTGTGCTGTGGCAGTGACGATGTCCCCGGAGTTGCGCCATCCCGCCCACTGCGGCAGCGGCCTGATCCCGGTTGCGGTCGGTTGCGTGGCGTCGGCGGCAAGCTGACCGCCGAGCCAGCGCTGAGCTCGTCCGACGGCGGCAGCGGGGGACGGGTCGATGGCCGGTTGCCACGAGAACATCGCCGCCAGTGCCGCTTCGGCGACTGCGTCCGGATCGGAACTACGGTCGTCGTCGAGGTGCACGTGGGCGTCGGTCGCCGGGTCGTGGCTCTCGTCGGTGTTGCTGAATTTGACGAGGGTGATCACGGCGGCGGCGACGGCCACGACGAGGATCAGCACCGCACTGACCGCGATGAGCTGCCCGCGTTTCATCCTGCGATCCGTTCGTCGTCGACGACGAGGGTTGTCAGATTCGTCTCTCGCCACGACTTGTAGCCGTTCTCGCGGCACCACTCCGCCGCTGGGTTTTCCTGGTCGATTTGGACGCTCACGTGCACGCGGCCTCGCAGCGCCGTTCGCTCCAGGGCAGGGTCGTCGGCCCCGACCTCGTGATTGAGCACGTGCAGGATCAGCCGGACTGCCTCGACGTCGAGCTCCTCGCGGGCCTGGCCTGCTACGAACACCGCATGCTGCGCCACCGAACGATCGGCCGAGACCTGGTCGCCGTTGCGGTAGATCTTGTCCTCGGGGTGAAAGGTGTTGTAGGTGACGACGATTCCTTCGGGTCCGCAGATCGCGAACGAGGACACCTCGTCGTCGGCGGCGGTCCACATCTCGAGTACCGGCCCATCCGCGGCGGCCGCGGTGATCTGCTCTCTACGCTGGGCGTAGGCCTGCTCGCGCAGTGCGTCGTAGTCGATCCCGAGCTGTTTGGACAGTTCGGTCTTGAACTTCGGGAACAGGCCTGGGACGGCGAGGGTGTGCTCTTTCGCCCATGTGTAGAGCTCGCCATGGGTCTCGAGAGCACGGAGGTCGTCGAGGTGTTCCTTGACGGCCTTCTTCGCGGTCTCCCATTCGGCTACCGAGTTGTGGGTGCTGCGTCGTTTGGCCATGTCGGGTATCTCCTTAGGTCGTGATCTCGGATGGGGTAGGTCAGTTATGCGATCGAGGCGTATTCGGTGGCGTACTGCTGGATCAGGTCGGCGTAGGGGCGGGTCTGGTTGACGTAGTCCGGTGAGCCGGTGGGGAATCCGCCGGAGGACTGGACCGCGCCGAAGCCTGCGTTGTAGGCGGCGAGATACAGCTCGAGGGGTCCGTTGGGGGCCGAGATGGAGCCGTTGGCGATCCCGGCGTCGACCTGGCCGGCGATTTCGCACATGTAGCGGCCTTGGGCCATGACTGCGTCTCCGATGTCGTAGGGGGAGGCCGAGCCGTTGCCGTCGTCGTCGCGCCCGTAGCCGGGCCAGGTGCCGGGCATGAACTGCGCCGGTCCTTCGGCTCCACTCGGGCTGACCGCGCGTGGGTCGAAGCCCGATTCCTGCTTGAGCTGTCCGGCGATCACGGGTGGGCGGATCTGCGGGCAGGTGTTGCCGGCTCTGATCACCCACGGCTCGAACTCCGGGGGCACTTTCCCGGGTGCGAGATCGGCTTCGCCGCCGCTCGCCGCCGGGTTGACCCCGCAGGGGGTCGGGACGGCCCCTGGGCTGCCTGCTGCGCCCGGTGCGGAGCCGTAGGTGGTCAGAGCGTCGGGCATCCCGCCGCCGGCGGTGGTGACGTGGACGTGGTCGAAGTGATTCTGGGTGGGGGAGCCGCGGTCCTCCATCTGGTTCGAGGAGCCTTCGGCGGGGATGTAGGTCTGGCGCCAGATGATGTACTCGATGTGCAGCTCGGTCTTGTTGGCCATCAGGTACTCGACGACCCGATCTCCGAGTTCCTTGCCGGCACCGGTGTCGTAGTCCGGGATCATGATGTCCGCGGCGCGGCCACTGGGGTGATCGTCGTAGGCGTCGTACGGCCGCCACCCGCCGATGGTTTTGATCTCGGGGAACTTCTGCGCAACCGATCGGGCTACGCGAACGGTGTCGACCTGCCAGTGCTCCTCGGACCCGACTGACGGCGGTAGAGGGGGGAGGTCGCCGCCGGGGGTCGGTACTGCGGGCGAGGGCGACGGAGGGGCTGGGCTCGCGGCGGGAGCGTCGGGCTCGGAGGCTGCGGCGATCCACGGGGCCGGGTCGACGGCTTCGCCGGCGTCGTGGCCGCCTTGCCAGATCTCGAAGTGCAGGTGCGCACCTCCTGGTCCAGGTGGTGAGACTTCGCCGTTGTAGCCGACTTTGGCGATTTCCTGGCCTGCGTGGACCTGTTGGCCGGGGGTCACCTCGAGATCGTCGGGAAACATGTGTCCGTAGACGCTGGAGATGATTTGTCCGTCGATGTTGTGGTCGATGACGATCCACTGCCCGAACCCCGTTGCCGGTCCGGCCTTGGACACCACACCGTCGGCGGTGGCGTAGATCGGTTCGCCTGCAGCGGATCCGAAGTCCTGCCCCTTGTGCATGGTGCCCCAACGCGGACCGAATCCGGACGTCAACTGGTAGGTGCCGGCCTTCATCGGCTTGACCTTGGTGCCGGCGGGGAACGTCGCGGTCGGTGCACCGCCGGGCAGGCAATCCCCGACTTTAGGTTCGTCGTCGTCGGGGAAGATCAGCAGCACCAGCGCCAGGATCAGGGCAAGAAACAGGGCGACGCCGACCAATGTCCCCTTGCCGGCGGTGCTTTTCACCGGTTCAGATCCTTTCGCGGCCGAGAGCGCGTTGCAGGATGGCCACTTGGTCACGAAGTTCGCGGACGGCCAGTTCGGTATCCGCGGGGAACTGGGTGACGCGTGCTGCACCGCGTTCGGTGCGCACCCAGTTACGCAGGGTGGTGACCGGGATTTGCAGTGCCGCAGCGACAGCGACGACGGCCTCTTCGCGTGAGGAGGCGGTCTTCATCTGCTCACCGACGAGCGCGAGGCACTTGTCCCGAAACTCGCTGGTATAGAACCGTTTCGCCATCTCACGCGACCTCGTCGTAGTCGTCGTCGAGGTCGTCGCCGACAAAGGTGAATCGGTGGTTGGTGTCGTGGACACCGGATTCGATCTCGGAGGGCATGAGCACGGTCCGGAACGGAATACCCGGTGCGCCTTGCTCACCGAGTTTGACGATGAACTTGCCCTGCCCGGGTGGAGCGCTCAGAGCGCCGGCCTCACCGGTCAACGCCTTCGGCGACGACCAGGAGGTGATGTCTGCGACTTCGGTGTCGGTGAACGGTTTGATGTCGGACAGTCGTGTCATCTCCTTGCGCGGCAATGCGCCCACCACCAGCACTCCGGCGCGTTCGACCAGTCCTTTGGCGGTCGCGACGTCTTCGGGGTTGGGTAGGGATTCGAGGTCGCTGATGGTGTGGGTGCACATCAACAGTGCGGTCCCCCAGGCCCTGTTCAGGCGGGTCAGTTCGTCGACGCGGTCGACCATGCCGACGCCCGCGCGCAGCACCTGCCACATCTCGTCGAGGACGACCAGAAAGTTGCGGCGAGGCCCGCATCCGGCGTCGGCGAGGTAGTGCGCGGCGTCGGTAGCTGCGAAGCCGTGCTCCCAGCAGGCCAGTAGCACTGCACCTTTGAGGGTCTTGTCGGCGGTACCAATGCCGGAGACGTCGACGCAGACCGCAGCGGCGTTGATGTCGATCGGCACGGTGGTCTGACCGCAGAACACCTCGCCGAATTCTCCGTCGATCAGGGCGTTGAGGGTACGGCGCAGTGTCATCGAGCCGGTTCGGTAGTCGGAGTCGGTGTCGGCTTTGAATGCGCGCCGTACCGGGTCTGGGCCTTCCTCGAGGACGTCCGCGAGGTCGGAGAGCAGCGGTTGGACGGCACCGGTGAAGCGTTCTTCGAGTAGGCGGATCGCGGCCCCGAGGGCGGAGATCTCGAAGTCGTCGATCGGGGCGTTGCCGCGGGTGACCTGCAGCAATGTCTTGACTCGGCGGACGCGGTCTCCGGCGATGCGTTTGCGAACCAGGGCCGCGGTCTTGTCGGCGGCGTCGGTGTCGGCGGCATCGAGGGTGGGCAGAATTTGGGCCAGCGGTCCCATGTCGAGGGGGTTGATCTGTCCGCGGCCCAGGCCGAGGTCGATGATCTGGCCTCGATCGCCGAGGGCTTCGACGAGTTTGCGGTAGTCGGGCCGCATGTCGCCCATGATCAGGGTGGACACTCCGGCGTAGATCAGGCCGAGGATGATTTTGCGGGCCAGCGTCGATTTACCGAATCCGGGCAGGCCGAGCAGCATCATCGAGGGCTGCTGGAGGAATCGGGCGCGGGTCATCCACGAGAGCGGGTCGAAGCACACCGGTGCGCCGGTGTAGAGGTGCACACCGAGCGGAACGCCGACGATCGGTGCACCGGCTCCGACCGGGAAGGGCCACATACCGGCTGCTTGGAGTGTGGTGGCACGAAATTCGGTCAGGGGCAGCACGGGTCCGGCTTTGCCGCCGCCGCGTCCTGAGAGCCCCATATGGTTGCCGCGCAGTGTCTCCGCGTCGCGGCTGTGGCCTACGGTCTTCGATCGAGCTGCAGCGTCGCGCCCGAGATGCAGGCGTGCCCGCCAGGAGACGGCGATGTTCTTCGATTCGGCGGCGCGTTCGAGCTCGCGGCGCTCGTTGTCGTCGAGGACGGCCACCGGGGCGGAATCGACGCTTCCGCAGTGCTGTTCACGCTGACGTTGTGCTGCGGTGCGGTCGAGGTCGCGGTGCGAGGCAGCGCTGGCAGCCCGTCGCCAGGGGCGTTTGATGCTCATCTCACGCTCCCAGTTTCTTTGCGACGTTCTTGGTGTGCGAGGGCATGAGGACGCCGATCCCCAGGGTTGCGGCGAATCCGGTGTCCTGGGTGAACCACAAGCGCTGCAAGCGAAGTGAAGATCGAGTGCCGAGATCCTTGGTGACCGAGTCGGCTTTCGGGCGGTCCTCCCCGTCCGGAGTCGTCACCGTCACCAACACCCCGATCATGGTGAGCCCGTGTCCGTGGCCCTGTTCTTCGAGCTGGTCCTCGACGCTCTTCAAGCGTTGTTGCGCCTCGAAACTGGGGCCGTTCTTGCCCAGTCGGTTCACGCCGCTGTTGGCGTGTTTGAGGTCGCGGCCGATGATGGTCGCGGCTTCGGCCGGCGAATGGGGGCGGTAGCAGATGGCCACGCGCTTGCGCAGCACGTCGGGGTTGGGGTCGAGCAGTGGTCGCAGCACGGTCTCGACAAAGGCGTTCTTCGGGCGCTCGGCCATTTCCCATGTCGTGGAGTAGCAGCCGTCGTGGAAGAGGTTCGAGATGTTCGCCTTCTGGGCTTGCGGGCCGGCGTCCTCCCATCCCAGGTCGTGCCCGCCCTTCATTTCCGACAGCTCGAGATCGTTCAATGCGGCTGGGGTGTAGGAGTGTTTGACGAACGAGACGATTTCTTCCGATGCGAGAAGTCGCGGGTTGAGCTGTGCTTCGTTGAGCACTGTCAGCACGCCGCCGATCCGGCGAGCCAGTTCCTTGATCTGCTCGCCCGGGTCTTTGCGTCGACTCGCAGTGGCGGCTCGGTAGGTGATGGCCACCCGTGCCCACAAACGCGGTGTGCCGGTGGCCAGGTACTCCGCGGACTCGAGCATCATCCGTGCCGGCAGCTCTCCGCCGTAGAAGCCGTCGCCGTGCGCCATCGATCGCACTTCACGTCGGAGCCGATTGCCGGACTCGGGGCCGTTCTCGATCACGACGGTGATCCCGTCGACGTCGCCGGTCTGGGAGATGAAGTTGACTGCCGCGCCCCAGGAAAACACCGAGGTATCGACTGCGTCCTGGTCGATGGCCTCGTTGCCCTGCGGCCAGCACTCGATGACGATGGTGAACTGATGAGTCTTGGGCATCTCGATCACGCCGAACTTCTGGCGGGACTGATGCTGGACCCATCCGTCGTGCAGCACGCTGTCGTAGAGCACGCCGGGTAGGCGGTTGGTGCCGCCGGGAACGCGGGAGAAACGTCCGGAGAGGTACAAGTTCTCGCCTTTCGACATGTGGATCAGCCACTGCGAGTACAGGACGACCCACTGGTAGATGGTTTTGCGCTGGAACCGCAGGATCAGCGGTAACGCGGTAACGCCCATGACTCCGATGAAGGCGAGGGCATAGAGCTTGTTGTCGGCGATCGACAGTGCGAACACGCCCACGATCGCGCAGGCGAAGAGATAGACGCTTGCGGCGATGTTCAGCCCGAAGAGGAACGATTCCCTCGGTGCGGGGCCGATCATGTACGTCTGGCGGTGACGCATGGGCGTGGTGGTCGTGCTCACTTCATGACCTCGTTCGTTGCGAAGGGGCGGCCCGGCACATCGCCGGCGATGTCCTGTGCCATGGAGTCGAGAGAGTGACTGCCGCGCGAGATCCCGGCGCGGGCGGACTGAACGCCTCCCGAGATCGACGGGACCCGCCGCCCGCTGCTGCGTCCACCGACGTTGCCTCGTGCGGGTCCTGTATTACCGCTGGATGTCCGGCTGCGAGCACCACCACCACCGCCGCCACCGCCGCGACCGCCACCGCCTCCGCCACCGCCACCGCCACCGCCGGTGCCGGGGGCCTGGCCGCCGTAGCCGCCCTGGCTGCGGGTGACCACGCCGCCGGTCGACTTGGCTGCCCGGGCCGCGCCCATGACTGCGGCGCTGGTGCCGCCGCTCATGGCGGCCATGCCCAGGGCTGCTCCACCTGCGGCCATTCCGGCCAGTGCCATCGGGCTACCGGAGGACGCGGTCGAGACGTTCAGTACCCGTAGTAGGGCCGGAAGTGCCACTGCCGCAACGGTGAGCAGGATCAGTCCTTGGAGCTTGGTGACGTCGGAGCTGGGGTCGGCGGCCCAGAACGCGGTGGCCATGATCGCCGCCGACGCCGGCTTGAAGAGGATGAACGCGATCGCCCAGTTGCGCATCTTCTCGTAGGACTGAGAACCCATCTCGGTTCCTGATGCCGCCGCGGCGACGGGCAGGACACCGACGATGACCATCAGGAACGCCATGCGGACCACCAGCAGCACGACCTGGACCAGCGCGCCGAGCATTCCGAACAAGGCAATCAGCAGAACCCAGCCCGGACCCCAGGTCGAGGTGTCGTCGATCATCATCGCTTGAACTTTGGTGCCGAGGTCGTTGCCGCCCGATTCGCTGAGCAACCACAAGCTGATGCCGTCCGAGACCTGGATGGCCAGGCCGATGGCGACACCGAACAGCGACATCGAGGTGATCGTCCGGACGAAGGTACGCACGAGATCCATTGCCGCGGCATTCTCGTTTCCGGACTGAGCCAGGGCGACGCGGATGCAGGCCACGAAGATCGAAATCACCAGTACCGCACCCTGAATGGGGAGCATGTACGTCTGGAGCACCGTGAGGTAGTTCGCATCCGACAACGCCGGTGAAGGCGTGGTGAACCACCAGTTGATCATCGTGCCCCAGCCGTCGGCGACGCCGGCAATGAGAGATTTCACGTTCTTACCGAACGCCGAGTCCCACATCTTCTGTAGCGCATCACCGGGATGAGAAACGACGTTGGCGAGCTTGCAGACCTGCTCTGACGGGTTGGCGAAGATCTTTCGCAGTGCGCCCGAGACGCTGGCCCACGATCCGGTGTTCTGCGTCATCGACTCGCATTGCTGGTCGAACCCGAACGTTCCTTCTCCCGGTGCGCCGCCGCCGATTTCGGGCAATGCAGGTGCCTGGGGTGCTTCGGTGGGTCCACCTTCGGGCACGGCGTAGGTCACCGTGGGGCACGACTGCGTCGATTGCCCGCCGCCCAGTGGAACCGTGATGCAGGTCAGCTCTCGTTGGACCATCGTGTAGCCCGGGGGCAGTGGCTTCGGTGTCGTACCTCCGAGACCACCGAGGGTGATCGAACCTGCGGGAAGGTTGTTCGCCTTCAGATCGTCCGCGCCGACGAGCTCGTAGCCCTGCGGTGCGGCCGGGATCACAGGGGCGGTGGTGTCCTGAGCGGATGCCGGCTGAGCCAACGCGCCTATCAGGGACGCGCTTGCGATGAGTACGACCAGCGCGGCGAGGAGCGCGTGCACGATCCGTCCGGCGCGTAGTCGCATCGTCACCATGGAGTCCACCCGCTCAGAGAGGTCGCGGTCCCGGAGAGGTCACCGAGCTGCTCGGGGAAGGTCAGCTTCCAGTCGCCGTCGACCCAGGTGGCCGTCAACCTGGTGGTCAACCACTGGGCGGTGCCGTTGTCCGCTTTCTCTGCGGGACTGGCGGTTTCGATGACGGCGAGATCCGGGGCGTAGTCGAGGATCCGGAAGGCGTCGGACTTGGTCTGGTAGCTCAGAGCGGCGTCGGTGGCACCGCGATGGAACGGGCCTTCGGCGTCGAGCTGCGTGTACAGCTCGCTGCGTTGAGCCGCGGTCATGACGGTCTGGTTGTCGTAGATTCCGCGTGCGGTCTCGTTGTTCGCCGACCCGAGGCGCAGTGCGATCTGTACGGCGGCCAGAGCAGCCCCTTGTGGAGTGTGGGCGAATCCGGTTGCAGTCAGTCCTTTCACGATGGACGGGCCGTCCGAGGTGGAGAACGGGACGATCGCTCCGTCGTTGACCTTCTGCCAGCTCACTCCAGCAGGAGCGGGCACCGAGACGGCGGGGTTGTAGGGGCCGTAGTCGACCGGCGACTGCGGCAATGCCCACCCGCCGGGCCAGTTCGGGACGTCGACCCGTCGTCCCAGACGGTCGACGGTCGGGGTTGCGAGCCCCTGCATCGCGCTGTCGGTGTTCGGAACCGCTGTAGGGCCGGTGGAGGGCAGCGCGGTGACCGTCGAACGAGGCGTCTCGTCGGCCGGTGACTCGTCGGAGTCACCGCTGAATCGCAGGACGACCGCCACGACGGCGCAGATCACGATGATCGCCACGACGAGCATCGCCGCGCCGGTCAACACCGGGTTGCGTTCCTTGACGGGCTTGCCGCCCTCGCCCTGGCCGGTGCTCATGATGCCGCCGTGAACTCGGTGAAACCGGCAGTATCGGTCAGTGTTTCGGGCTCGGGAATGTCGTCGGGTGCAGGCAGCAGCAGCTTCCAGTCCTCTCCCGACCAGACGAGGGTGTGGGTGGTGGCCATCAGCGCGCCGTCCGGGCGCTCGACGGCCAGCCGAACCACGGCCCGGGCGTCGGTGAAGTCGGTGACCTCGAAGCCCTCGAGACGTGCTTCGGTTCCTTCCGGCGCCGGATCGGTGATGGAGACCTGAGCGCGGTTGACGGCGTAGGTGTCTCGGCCGACGCCGGGCGCTGCGACCGCATTGACGACATCGGGCCACGAATTGTCCGGTGCCAGACGCAGTCTGGTGATTCCCTGCGCTGCGGCCAGCACTGCGCCCTGCGGCGTGGGGGTGTATCCGGACGCGACGTCGCCCACCACCTCACGCGGACCGTCCGTGCTCGAGGTCGGCAGGGAAGCGCCCCGCCAGCTCTGCCACTGCACGTCCGCCGGAGCGGCCGAGGTATCGACGGCTGCGCTCGTCGAGGTGGTCGTGGTGTCGGCTGTGGGTTCGGTGGATCCGCATCCGGACAAGGCCAGGACCGCGGCGACTGTAGCTGCGGCGATGAGGTGGCGTTTCATATGAAGGTTCTCCGATTCGAATTGCGTTATGAGAGAGCGAATCCCGCGAGTGCGCCCGCTGAGCTGGCGGCGATCGCGGCCGCGCAGATCCACAGGATCTTTCGCATGGTGCGGGTGAAGGGTGTCGAGGTGGCGAAATGCCACCACAACATGCCGCCGGCGGCGATCAGTGACGCCACCAGCACTGCTCCGACGACCCACATCCCGTAGCCCAGAAGCTGGTCGAGCGGTTCGGTGACCTCTGAGGGCAATGGTTGCGATGGGGGAGCAGGCTGGTTGTGCAGCACGATTGGTGTCGACATCACGACATCGCGAAGGTGACCAACGAGGCGGCGATCGACATGATCAGTGCACCGATCAGAGAACCGAGGAGGACCTTGATTCCTTTGCCGCCCATCGCGCCCTGGCCGTTGAGGTGATCGAAGCCCATCATCCCGCCGCCGAGCATGACTCCTACGAGAGCCCCGATGGTCAAAATCCAGAGAAAGACGCCGACCCCCTTCCATATTTTGTCTCCGCCAGGCGGGGTGACGGCATCGGGCTGCGGGATCGCCAGGATGGTGGTGTGGACTGCGTCGAATGCGGTGGTCAACATAGTTTTCGGCTCCTAAGGGTTGGTGTTGAGAATCGAGACGATGGTGGTGCGGATGGCTTCGGCGACGTCCGCGACCTCGCGCGGTACGGCCTGATCGGGCGGTTCTCGTTTGCGGCCGGTGGCGACGGGATCTCCGGGAGTCCAGAACGGCAGTTCGTCGGGTGTCAGCTCGTTCCAGGCGTCGATCCACGGGATTCGCCAGTGATGGTCGTCGACGAGCCCGGCAACCACCTCGAGGCGTTGGCGCAGATCGTTCTTGAGTCGGCTCGGCGATGCTGCGACGGTGACGAGCCCGACCAGAGTCGTTGCGCCGCCGTATCCGGACAGATGCTGAGTGAGCAGATCGTGAGCTCGGGTGATTCCCCAGGCGGACTCACGGGCGACCACCACGACGAAGGGTGATTCCTGCTCGAAGCCCGCCGGGAACGCACCCATCGCGTCGCCGACGATCGACCACGACGCAGTCAGCATCGACACCCCGGCACCTCCGTGAGCACCGACGAGCCACCACGAGGGCACAGCCCGATCAGCGGGGGCGAAGACCGGCTCGGGCCAAATGTCGATGCACCGGGCCGCCGGCGGCGGGGTGATCAACCCGTGTGAGCGCCCCGGCTCACGGGAGTCGTCAGCGGACGCCCACGCCGTGGCGCTCACAACGTCGACCCTTCCACTCGGTTGTTGCTCTGCCATCCGGCGGCGAAGTCGGTCGCAATCAGTTGTGCGAGATCGCGATACGCCGACCGAGTCGCTGGGAGAAGTCGATCCCAGTGGATCTCTGCGCCCTCGTCCAGATGCGGATCGAACGGGATGGTCACCACCGCGCGGACACGGTCGCCGAAGTACTCCTGCAGCTGGTTGTCGGTCAACGGTGTCTTCGAGCTGCTCGACATGCGCGAGACGACGATCACGCACCGCCGCACCAGGTGCGAGTAGTGATGGGCGTCCAACCAATCCAACAGCGCGTTGGTTCTGGTGACCGCCGAGACGTCGAGCTTGGTGGGCGCGATCAGCGAGTCGGTCAGATCGAGTACTCCCGCCATCGCGGGGTGGGTGATGCCGGTGCCGCAATCGGAGAGCAGCACCTGGAAGTGGTCTTGGAGGATCTCGATCACGCGTCGATAGTCGTTCTCGCTCAGCGCTTCCGACCGCTCAGGATCATCGTGTGAGGCAAGAACTTGCAGGCCGGTCTCGGCTTCTAGCGTGTGCTCACGCACGTCCGCGTAGCGGTCTGTGTGTGGGGCAGCGAGCAGGTCGTAGATCGTCGGCGGATGTTCGGTGCGGGGCGCGATCGCGGCGATCCGTTCGGCGAGGACACCGGCATCAGGGTTTGCGTCGATGGCCAACACCCGATCGGTGCGCACGTCCGCGAACGCGTGGCCCAGCACGACAGAGACAGTCGACTTCCCTACGCCGCCTTTGAGCCCTGCCACGGTGATCTTGTGATCGGTGCGCACCGGTGCGGCGATCTGCGCGTCGAGGGCGCGTGCACGCTTGTCCGCGGGCGATTCGCCGGCGTTGATCGTGCGCAGAGACAACGCATACAGGGCGCGCCGCCACCCCGATGCCGGAGCAGCGCGGACACCGTCGATCTCCAGTGCGGACGCCGAGGGCGGGCGCGGCGGCTGTGTTCTGTCGCCGCGCCCCAACATCACCACTGCGGTGGTGTTGCGGTCCAGATCTATCTGCCCGAACGCCGGTCGTGGCCCGACCGGTGTAGTGACCGTCTCGACGTCGTGGATGTCGGGACTCGTCCGATCGGCCATCAGGCCGTCTTTCCAGTCGGTGCTCATCGGGTGGTCCTTACTGGGTTCGCCATCAGTTGGACGGGGTCAGCCACGAGGAGTCGTCCGGAGCGGCGGCGGGCGGCTCCATCGGGAACGCATCGCCTGCCGGGGCCGCCGATGTGGTTGCAGTGCTCGTGCTGTCGGCGTCGTTGACCGGCTGCGGGGTGTACGTCGGCGTCGACAGCGTCGACGAGGACTCGGCCCAGGGATCGAAGGCGGTGGAAGTCGAGGACGGTTGTGCGCCGACCTGGAACTGAAGACCGGGAAGGCCTTGGTAGGAGCCCTGCCCGTCGACGGGAACGGTTCGGGTGAAGGCGTCCTTGTCTGCTGTGGGAGCGGTCGATCCGTCCTCAAGATCTTTGACGAGCGCGGTGATCCAGTCCGACGCAAAGCTCAGCCACGTTCCACCCGACGGTGTGACCGCATCACGTTGGTAGGACTCGTGATTGGCGCGTACAGCCCAGTATTTGACGTCGGTGGCCATCTTGATCAGACCCTTGTTGTCGGTCAGTTCGTTCTGCACGATCTTCGACACGGCGGTGGTCGTCTTGTCGGTGATGTTCGCCGGAATGAGCTGCAGGGCAGCCTCTGTCGCTTTGGCTCCGAGCAGAGCCAGTGCTGCCGGCGGATTGGTCAGGCCGACGGTGGCCAGTTGCGCGATGTTGTCCATCGTGAGGACCTTCTTCGCAAACGTCACCGCCGTGTTGATTCCGATTCCGAGGACTTTGTCGATCGCGGCGAATGCATCGACCTGGTGTGTCGGGTTGGAGGCGTCGGCGGCGCGGTTGCTCAGGGAGTCTCCCGGGCGGTAATCCAGACCGCGGGTGGTGCCATCGCTGCTGGTGATGTCTTCGTTGACAACGTCCACGCCCATCTTGAGCGCGGTGGTGCCCATGACCTGCGCGGCCGACCACAGGACCCCGACGGGGTCTTGAGCGTTGAGGTTCATCTGGCCGCTGACGTTGGTCACCAGACGGGCCAGCGGGGCGTCGGCGGGTGTGTCACAGGCGATGTCGCCGCTGGCGCACGCCGATGCGACTCGGCCGGTCAGGGAGCCGAACGAGGCCGGGGTCTGCGCGGCCAGAGGGGCGATGCCGCCTCCGTCGGACGGCGGTGTCGGCAGCGTTTCGAGCTTGGTCACCTCCGCACCGCGAGTACCGGGGGCGGGTGCGGGGTGTTCCTGGGAGGGCGCGCCGGGGAAGATGCCGTCGCCCTGCTTGCGGGTGGGATCGGAGTAGAGCATTCCCATCGCAACCCGTGCTGGCGGGATCGGGCCTTGGCCTGCGCCGATCAGCCGCAGCAGCTCAGAGGCAACTCCTGCGCCCTGCGAGTACCCCAGCAGACCGAACTTGGTGTTCGGGCACCGGGCGGCTTCGTCGGCGATGATCTTCGAGGCGTTCTCGACTCCACGTGCGGCCGAGTCCTTGTACGAGGTTCCGGTGAAGCCGTAATCGGCCGGGTACGGCACGTAGGTGCGGTCGAACTTGTCCGAGCTGGTTCCGCCGAACTCGGCCAGGACCGGCAGAATCGCTGCGGACAGCGTGCCCGAGTCCTGCTTCGGCATGGACCCTTCGGTGGACTCGGTGGTGCCCTGCGTGACGACGACGTGCAACAGCGCGCACGGTGCAGTGCTCGAATCGGTTGCTGCGGGAGTGGTGTCGGGGGGCGTGGTGCTCGGTTGCGCTGCAGCCTGGGTCCCTGCACTCACTGTGATCGCGGCGGACCCCAGTACGGCCATGGCGGCGTAGGTGAATCGGTTGGCCTTCATCAGTTCTCCGTTTCGGTGATGTCGACGATCGAGGTGATGAGGGTCCGATCACCGTCGGTTCGTGTCCGTACGATCTGGGTCCACGTCACCGGCTCTGCCCCCGGTACGGCATGGGTGAGGTAGACGGTGTATTCGTCGGGGCCTCTCGGGGTGATGCGCAGGCAGTGCGTGGTCTCGGACGGGAAGGTGTCGATTCCCGCGCTCTGCAACAGTTCTGGGCTGCCGACTGCGGCGTCGGGGGTGGTGAATGCGCGCGCTGCGGCTCCGCTGCGCGTGACGTAGTAGGCGTAGTCGAATCCGAGGATCGCGTCCGGGCCTGAACCGAACCCGCCTGGCCCGGCACCGGTGACTTCGCCACTGGTCCTGGACTCGACACACGCCGGTGGCGCGGCCGGGGCTGGGGTGGTGGACGCGGGCTGCTCGGTTGTGGTCGCGGGTGCCTCCGGTGTGGTGAGCATCGACGACATTCCGGCCGCGAACGATTCCTGGTCGGTGTTGTCTGGGGACAACGCCAACGACACGGCACCGATGGCCGCACCTGCGACCAGACTGGCCGCTGCGAGTGAGCCCCAGATCGCCAGCCGCGAGCGGCGTCCGCGCTTGTTCTGTGGGATCGGGCGAGGCACAGGTTTCGGCACCGGCTTCGGTGAGAGGCCGGCGACCGCGGCCTCCCGGCCCGTGTGTACGGGTGGGGCCTCGCTCGCCGGCCGCCCAGCAGCGGCCGGGGTGCGCGGGTGAGGCGTGCTCGGTGTGTCGGTCAGTGTGGTCCGCTCCCACGGTTTGCTTCCGGGACGGGAGGTGCCGGGACTGCGATCAGACAGCGATGCCATAGCTGCTGCTCACTCCTTCTGGTCGACGAAACGCTGGAACACCGAGCACGCCTGCTCCTCTAGACGGGCTGGCTGGTGGTCAGGGCCTGCCACGCCGCATTGGCCTGCTCGAGGGCCGGTCCTGCAGCGGCCACCGCGTCTGCGACGGCAGGCTGTTCGACGACCGTCGAGGCGAAGCCCGCCGCCGCGGTAGCGGCCGGTGCGACCCACGTGCCTGCGTCGCTGACAGCCTTTTCGACGACCGGAGCAGCATTCTGAACGGCCGTGTTCGCCTGAGCGAGGAGGTCCGGTCCCGCCTCCGCCGCCAGTGGTGCCGGGGTGACCGGAACCGGGCTGGTGGTCGGCGCTGCGGGTGCGGGGGCGGGAGCGGGTGCCGGCTCCTCGATCGTCGCTGCTTCGCCGCCGGCGGCCGCGCCGCCGATCAGAGCACCGGCTGCCGCGCCGACCGCGGTGGTCGCAGCGACGATCGGTGCCGAAACCGCCGCTCCGACACCGGCTCCAGCGAGTGCCGCTGCGCCGGGGACGAAGACGTAGCCGACCGGGCCGGCCCAGACGATCGCCGGAGTCAGGACTGGGGTTGCGGCCACGCCGAGTCCGGCACCGATGGCCGCGCCGCCTGCGGTGATCGCTGCGCCGGGGACGAGGCCGACACCGAGTCCGACCAGGCCACCCGTCACGGCACCGGCAGCGGTACCGGCGGCGATACGGTCGGCTCGCGGGGCAGTCGCGAGGCCGTTGTCTACGAGAAGGTTTCCGCCGTCTGCCTGGATGGCCTGGAAGGTGTTCGAGACCTGGCGGGCGAAGACACGGTCGACGCCGTCGGGAATTCGATACGGGGTCGCGCCGATCAGGACGGAGTCGTCATCGACCTCGATAGGCACGATTGTCGGCCGCTTGACCGTCGGCACCGGTGCTGGTGCCGGTGGTGGTGTGGGAGCGACGGTTTCGGGGCTATCGCTGATGCCAGGGCCCTGGATCGGTGCCGGGTTGCTCTCGTAGACGACCGGTTCGGAGTAGTAGGTGGTGTCGTAGGAGGGCCGCTGACGACCTGCGTTGTAGTCGTCGACGGTGCGAGTCTCGGAGTAGTCGTAGATCGGGGTGTAACCGGCGATGTACGAGTCCTCGGGAGCGGGCGGGGCGGGTGCCGGAGCTGGCTGGGTCACACCAGGCTGCTGGCCTGGCGCAACAGACACGCCCGGCTGACCCGGTGCAGCCTGAGCAACACCGGCGCACGCGATGCACAGTGCAATGGGGATGGCGCACGCAGCAGCGATCCGCGTCGTGGTGCGTCGGTGCCGCCCCCCACTACCAGTCGATCTGAACATTTCTTCACCTTTCATTGACGAACAATGCGTTTGGGTTACAGCGGGTAGATCCAAGAAGGGAGCTGGTGCTCTCGGCCCGTCCTCGATTGGTTGTCAACCAATCATGCTGAACAGCAGTGTGATTCAGGTTCTAACCTCGTAGCTCCGCCGACGTGCGATTGGGAGTGCGGGTGATGCCGAAGGTTTGCGGGTCCGATCACCCGCACCCACCAAGTGCACTTGGCTTATGTGAACAAAGACGAGAGGGAGTTCACGAAGAGAATCCACTGAAGGAAGAACGGCACCTGTCTAAATCCTTTCTCTGAGAGGGAGTTGCGGGGTTCTGTCGATGTCCCGGCGGGGCCGCGTAGGTCGGCACACGATGAGGTCGAAGCGTCACCATGCGGCCCTCGCGCCGGTCCATCTGATGAGACGGAGGCGACAACCCTCAAGTCAGGCAATCGCCGGGCTCCCGTCTCACGACTTTTCAACGGTGGCGGGGAGTCCGATCTGCACGTGAGGTCCAGTTCGGGTTCCCCGCCACTCGCTGTGAACGTGATTGGCCTGCCCTGGGCGTTAGGGCGAGCTTTCACGTCCTGAGACCGACATCTGTTGGGCAGGTGTCGATTTCAAGCGTTGGCCTCTTTAGGCGACGTGCTGGAGGTCGGGGCTGTTGGCCGGCTGGGAGTAGCTCGACGGTGACAGCCACTCGGTGAGGACCTGGCCTGTCGAGTCGTCCATCTCTTGGTGAGGCCGATCGTTCTCGTGCCCGGCATCGAGTGAGCACGAAACGAGGCCGATGCCGACGACCGTGGTGAGGGAGGCGCACGGAGTCGAATCCGTGTGGCCGTGACGGGGCGTGGAAGCGGGTCGAAACCGTAACGGTTGAGGTTTCAGCAGCGATGTCATAGGTGCTCCAGTCGTGTGGACTGCGCTGTGCACCTAGGCTGGTAGGCCTGTGGGTGCGGTGCGTTCAGGCGCAGTTGTCATTCGCAGATACGGGACCCCGGGGCGTTCGGACGCCAATCACTTGCGCACCCGGGGTTTCTCTTACTTTGCTTCTGCCCCTCCTTCGATCAGGGGCATCGCCACCTCCACGTTCGGGACTGTGGAGAGCAACTGCCTGTCCTCCAGGTCAATAAAACGGTTCGACCTATCACGACATTTGCATCGTTTAAGGTCATGCACAGATTAGACCTTAGTGGAGGTGCGGCATGGTGTCTAGCAATGAACGGAATGCGACAGTGAGTCGACGCGTCTTGCGGGGGTTCGACCCGGCACGGCTGACGTCGCTGCGTGAAAGTAGAGGCATGAGCCGCGCGGATCTCGCGCGAAAGTCCGGGCTCGGAGGTGCCACCGTCCAGCAATGGGAAGCCGGCACCCGGAGTCCTCAGGTCGATACCTTGGCCCTCGTTGCGAAGACCCTGGGCTTGCCCATCAGTGAGCTTGTCGACGTCCCCCGGGATCAACGGTTCCCCGGAGATTGGCGCGTCCTTCTCGGGCTTACGCAGCCGCAGCTGGGCCAGCAGGTGGGCATCAGTACGTCGATGATTGCTCGCATCGAGCGCGGCGAGGTGAAGCTGACCGATGAGAATGCTCGCCGTCTGGCGACGGCGCTTGAGATTGGGGTCGACGAGCTCGTTCGCAGTTACGAGCGTGCGCGAGACCGGCCGGCTGGCGTTCAGGCGTGACAAGGGTCGCCAGTTCCTGAATGGGCATCGTCGTTGGGTCGACGTCGTGGACCGCAGCGACGGTAGGTGTAGCGCGGCGAGCGACGGCATGAGTGCAGTATGTACCGGCGATTGAAAACAGAGCAACTTAGAAGCAAAAGTTTTGCAAATCAGCCATGTGTGTAACGACATCCATGTAGTTCTGAGCTGCTCCTATGCCAGTCCGGTACATTGATCCGGAAATTGCGATTTTTTTGCTAATCGGACATAGGATGCAGCAATGCAGGAAACAGACGACCTGGCCCGTTTCGGCAAGGTGGTGGCGGCGCGGCGGGCAAGGCTTGCGTTGACCAGGTTCGAGGTCCGTGATGCTGGTGGACCGTCGGACACCACACTTGGCAACATCGAAAACGACACTCTCGGTCGGGCGCCCAGTCCGGCCGTGCTCAGGAGGCTCGACCAGGGCCTGCGGTGGAGCAAAGGGAGCGCAGCTGCTGTTCTCGCCGGTGGCGATCCTGTCCCCCTGGAGAGCCTGTCGAACAGAAACTCCAGATCGAGCAGTGCCGCCGCCGAGCCGGATGCGATTGTGCTTCCTCTGGACGAAATCAACAATCTGTTCGGGCTGCACCGGCAGCTCAATGCCGCGCACGAGAGCTGTCATGGCGCGGATCCCCCACTGGAGGACTTCGACCAGGTCGTCGGGGGATTCAACGCCTTTGTTTCCCGCGTAGCCGGACGGTATGCCACCGCGGTCTTGGAACGAAGTGGGGGCCCTGGGAGAACCCTCCCTCCGATGGCGGAGATGGCATTCGGCCCCCTCCTCGATAAACCCGCCGTCGACTACGACCCGGTCGAGCGCGAAGAACAGCTCTACCGTCGCTGGCTGGCTGGGCGGCACGACGACATCGACGACGAGCTGGACGCCAGGTTCCAGGAGCGATGGGCGGAGCGCGAGTGAAGCAGTTGAAGTTGCGCAGGAAATGGGCAAGGGTGCTTGCTCGGGACCAAGCCTCTCGTAGTACTCCGCGGGGAGAGAACGTTCGGAAGGAACAGACCACAATGGACAGCCAGCTACCGCTACACGATCGAATCAGCAGGCTATTCGGGGGCTTCCGACATCTGGGGACACCCGATGATCTGGACCCGCAGGTCGCGGCGCATGTGAGCAAGAACGTCGGTCGCCACGTCACTGCCGAAGAAGTGAAAGTGCTCCGCAGCCAGGCGGTCGACGCCGCCGAACGAGACGTCCTCGAGGCAGTGGCCACATTCTTCGAGTCGCCGGTTACCTACCTGGTCGGCACCACTGCCGAGCAGATGGACTACAACGCGCAGCTCGATTACTTCGACAATGTTCGGAACTCCCAGGCCACGGTATTTGCTCTACGAACTCGCGTACCGCAGCTGACTCCGGCGATCGCTGAGCGTCTGAGCGAGCTGGTCCGGGACACGCACGGACGTTTCGAGAAGCAGAATCGGCACGAACCGGCCGAGGCTGGCGAATCGACATAATGAGCTCGGTCCGAGACGCTGCCGCTGCAGCGAGAACTATCGACGACCCCGAGCTACGTGCCAGATCCTTCCTCGACACACTGCAACTGCAGTTCACGAGACCCTGGTCGATCGACCAATTCGTTGCCGAGGTTGGGTTCAAGATCGGCCGCGTCATTTTGATCCTCGATCTACCTGATGATCTGAGCGAAAGCGGCGAGGTCTCGGGCTTTTGGGTACGAACTGCCCCGGTCGATGTCATCTACGTCCGTGCGGACGTAGATCCGCTCTTTCGTGAACAATGCATCCTCCACGAAGTCGCACACATACTTCTCGGTCACGATGCCGATGTTGTTGTCACCGAGGACATTCTGGTCGAATCGTTCATGAGGATGGCTCCTGCCATTCCGAGGACAATGATCAGCGCGCTTGCCGAGGAACAACGGGCGAAGGTGTGCTTCACGCGAGTCCCGGATTTCCTTCAGCCCATCGAAGCAGAGGCCGAATGGCTCGGCACCCTCATGCTGGCCCGCGCCGATTCCCTACGCAAGCCGTTCTACCCGGAGAGTATCGACTCGAAAGACAAGGAGACCCTGCGCCGGGTGGCCACAATTTTTGGGTGGCAGATGTGAGCACGTTCTTCGAGGCGATACTGCCAATAGTGTTGTTGGTGTTCGGTCTTCAACGCCTACCGTTGTACAGGCGGAGGCCGCAAACTCGCCCCATGACGGTGCTACTGCTCACTCTCAGTGTTGCGCAGATGTTCAGAATTCATGCGCTGGCAGACGACAAGCTCGACCCTGTCTTACACGACGTAACGGGCCTGTGGAACATGTCTGTTCTGATAGCTCAGGCCTTGGCGATTTGCGCCGCAACACAATGGGTCGGGATGGTGGCGCACTCGACCCAACGTAGTTTTCCGCGTCGCTATCGCTACGCCGTCACCACGGCGTTGGTCGGCGGTCTGGTCATCTCATTTCTGCTCTCCCCCGCGCCGTCGAGACCGACTTACTACCTCAGTCAGACCTTTGCAGCCGAAGGCTGGATGTTGGTCTACTGGGTCATCTTTCTCGGAAGCCTGTCGTTGTGCGTGGTTGTGCCGTTCTACCTGTTGGTCCGCATGGCTTTGATCGTGAAGACCGGAGAATTGGCGCGCGTTCTCACCGCTGCTGCGGTGGCGTGCGGGATGATCCTGCTGTACGCAGTTCACAAGATCGTGTACCTGGTGGCGTTCGCCCGCGGCATAGAGAACTGGTACACCGACCACACCGTTCAGATATCGCTCTTTCTCATCATGTCGCCGCTGCTCGTCGCCGGATACGTTGCGTGGGTGTATATCTGGACGACACTGCTTCCTCGCGTCCAGCGGTACCGACGCATCGTTGCGTACATGGATGAGTGGCAGGCCTTGGCGACTCGAAGCAACGCCATCCTTGCGGACACTCTGATCCCGAGCTCCAAGCGGGCTGCCTGGCGTGCCAGCAGAAATTCCGTCGCGTCTACCCGACTGATGGTCGAGATGGTCGACGGCGAAGACGGTAAGGCAACTTCCGCGGGGGCGACTAGAAGATGAACGGGATCAAGCGCTTAGAGCGCGTCATGTATTCGGCGTACCCCTCTCCTATGCCCTCGAGCATCGCGGACTCTTCCGACGGGATCCGGTGGACATATCCGCCCGCCAGAAACGACACCATGACGGGGGCAAGCCAGTTCCCGTACGCGATGGAGAAGCCCAGCGCGCAGATCAATGCCCCTGTGTACGAGGGGTGCCGAATCAACCGGTACGGGCCCGTCTGCACTACCAGTTGCTCTGGATGCGTGTGGACCTTGAACGTGAAGGACTCCCCGAGCTTTCGCGCCGAAGCCAGCCGGAGGGCCTGCCCGAGTGCAGCGGTGGTCAATCCCGCAACGAAAATCGTTCTCGGGTGCCGATCAATGACGGTTGCCGGCGAGGCCACGCTCAGCACGAGGCCTCCGCCATACGCCAGTGCAAGGCCACGGCCAACTGCTCTACCGGACCCGTTGTCCCGATTCACAGAGCCCGCGCGCGGCCTCCGCTTGGCCATCCTGTACTCCGACAACGCAAATCCCGCGAAAGCGGTAGCCAAAACCGCAGCGGCCGGTCGACTGGTCACGAACAAGGGCAGCCTCTTGACGATCATGCGACACAGCTTCTCAGACTCTGTAGCCGCTCCGAGACGAGCAGGGTACCGACCAACTTCAAGGACCAACGCATGACGACGGCGACACGACCGATCAAAGGCCTGGCACTGGTGGGGGTCGGTGCGTTTCTCGCCGCATCCTCGGCAACAATGTCCCTGTACATGGCTCCACAGCTGGTGAAGACGCCTCTCGACGTCGACTCCGCGACGGTCGCAACAGGCACCGCGACCTTGCTCGACACCGAAGCGCTCATTCAGGGCGTCTCGAAAGTCGATCGCGACGTTCCCATCCGGGTCTTGCAGCAGGTCACTGTCGAAGAACCGTCCGACAGCACCAAGATCACCATGCAATCCGCTGTTCTGTTGCAACGAGACGACAGACCTGGTGAAAGAGGGACGGTCAACGCAACCGTCGACAGATTCACCGCCGACCGCAGAACTGCGATGCCGATGGACGATCCGATCGGGTCGATCCAGAAGTACAACGATCAACCCGCCGACGAAGTCACACACGACGGGCTTTCGCTCAAGTTTCCGTTCGACGTCCAAAAGAGGTCCTATCCGTACTTCGATACGACCGCGCGCCGCAGCCAGGAGATCCAGTTCGACGGCCAGACCACCATCAACGGCCTGGACGTCTACCGGTTCGTTCAGGACATCGCGCCACTAGACACCGGCGGCAAGCTCAGCCTCCCTGCGTCGTACTGGGGTATCGACGGGGACGAAGAAATTCTGATGCACCGGTTCTACAAAGCACGCCGTGAGCTGCTCGTCGAGCCCACGACAGGTGCAATCGTCTTCGGGAAACAAGCGGTTCACCAGTACTACGGCCGCACCGCTGACGACCCCTCGGCGGTCACCATCGTGGAAATGTCGCCGGAGCTCGACGCCGCCACTGTCGACGAGCAGGTACAGCGTGCAGTCGAGTCCAAACGACTCATCGATTGGGCCGAGATCTACGGCCCGCTGACGGCCGGTGGTCTTGGCGTTGTATGCCTCGTTTTGGGGGCGGTAGTGATTCGTCGCCATTCACGCACTTCAGAGCTGGTATTGGAGAAGCCCCAGGCCCTGGCTGATGCCCACCGCTGATGGCTGCCAGACAGTCAATGCGACAGAAGCCTGGCCCAGTTTCGGCGTGTCTGCGGAAGATGCCACGACACTCGAGACAGGATTGGTGGACGCGGGGATGACGGTCCCTCGTCGAGACCGGAGGAGACCACCAGTGCCTCAAAACAGCAAGGGCAAGCGCAAGGCTCTGAGAGCTCGCGCGCCCGAGGAGATCATTCCGACAATCGAGCGCATGGCGCGAGAGGCCGGATGCAGTTCGGTCAGTCAGTACCTTTCCGACATGTTGTGCCTGGTGGCCGACCGACCCGATCTCGTTCGAGAGCTGAACCAGGAGGTGTTGCCGCTCTCCGCATGACGTGACGCAAGGCCTCTCAGCTCGAATACGGAAGGGCGTTCCGTAGGGCTAGCTGGAGGAAAATACAGCGACACACGCCAGACCCGAGACACGAAAAACCCCCCGGCTCTTGTTGGGCAAGAAACGAGGGGCATTCGAGTTTGGTGAGAAGCGAGCTAGGAACTCGGTTCTCGGTGTTGCATTCCCCAGAAGGGACACTGTCTTGCTGGACAGGTCTCAGGGTACATCGCGCCCTGATGAAGATTCAAGATCTATAGCTCGTGTCGGGTCGACGATGTCGGCACCCGACAACACTTGGGGACGTCTGTCGCCGTTGGTGGCCGCGCGTCGGTCCATGCGTGTGTGGAGTGCCGTTACTGGCAAGTTCGATACCTCGCGCAGTCTGACGAAGCGCCTGCCGGCCGTGCCGGCCGCAGTGCCGATCTATGCGCGCGGCCGTACGACCCTGCTAGCGCTGGACTTCGACGCCAAACACCACACGCCGGCACAGGTCGACGCCGATGTCGAACGTGCCTTGGGATGGCTCCACGAATGCGGCGCGCGCACAATCACCGACCGCTCGACGAGCGGTGGCCGCCACATTCTGGTCCCTATGGCCACCGACATCCCTCTGCGCGTCGACGACATCAAAATGGTGATGGAGCTCCTCGGTGCCCGGTTGATCACCCTGGACGCCACACCGATGCTCAACGCAGACTGGGGATGCATCACTCCCCCCGGCTCACCCTGCCGCGAGGGCGGCTACCGACTGCTCGACGGCACCCTCGACGACGCAATAGACGCCTTCACCGTCCGCTCCGACCGCGGTGTCATCGCGCGCCTGATCGCCCTGCTGGGTGGCGCAACCACTCCCCGACACCGAACCCCTGTGGCCGCAGTCGCAGCCTCCCTCACCCAGGACGAACGCCTCGTCGGCATCGGACGCGATCGACGCCTGGACCCACGCTTCCACCGCACCACACCTGTCCCCCAAGCCGTCGAGATGTACGCGGCCACAGGCAAGTTCACCAAGGCTCACAAAGCCCTCTGGACATCCCCGTCAGAAGCACGCCAGTCCGTCATCAGCCACGCCGTTCTGCGCGGTGCCAGCACTGCGGACATCGAGAAGTCAATCGCCACCACAGAGTGGGCCGGGCTGCGTCAGGCCTACATCGACAAGTACGGGTCTCATTCAGCCGCAGCCTTGCAACGGGATGTGGAGAAGGCTCTGACCTGGGCCGCAACGATTGTCCGTCCATTCCACCAACTCACGCACAAGAAAAAATACACAGGGGGGGATGGTTCCTTCCTGAAAGATCGTGTTCGTCAGCAATGGCTGGCTCACGCAAAGATGTGGATTGACTCAGAATTTCTCGGTACTCGCCAACGCCCAGTCCTACTAGCAGTGGTGCAGGCCCTCGCATACACATCTGCGTTGGCGGGGGAATTGGTGGAGGGAGTCCCAGTGGTCGCCGTTGGTGGTCGAAGCCTGTCGCATGCAGCGGGGCTGATGTCGGAATCGACTGTGTGGAGTGGGCTGAGACTGCTTAGAGAGACCCCAGGTTCTCCTCTGCTACTGGTTTCGCGCGGGGCAGGTCGAGAGGCAGACCGCTACGCCCTGACCACTCCAGCCACGATCCAGAATCCAGGAGCAGCGCATATCGAGCGAGCGCGGGTCGAGCCCGTGCATCCGGCATGGAGCGTGCTTGGTCTACGTGGTCGTGCGGTGTACGAGCTGCTCAAGGCCGGCCTGGCCACCGACGTCGAGGACATCTTTGCCGCTGCAAAGCTCCGGCCGTCCAACGGATACGCGATCCTCGCGGACCTAACAACGGCTGGGCTCATCGAGCGAAACAATGCAACCTTGACCCTAGGACGCCGCACGCTGGACGACGTAGCGGCCGCTCACGGTGTGGAAATGGTCGTAGCCGACCGCATTGTTCGGCACCGAGCCGAACGGCTCTTGTGGCAGGTGTGGCTTGAGAACCGGTTCTCCGCTCCATCCCGTGACTCCGCTACGCGCGACCAGACGATTTTCCCGCCTGCCGAGGCCGCTCCCCTGCCTGGCGACGCAGATTCGGAGGCTCTTTGGGCAGCACTCATGAAGGCTGGTCCACCGCCAAGAGATCCGGTGTTAGAGGCAGTCGAGATACTCGGTGACCTTCTAGGGGCGGTCATTGTGGATACGTCGTAGCGCTTCGGAAACGGGTCTTGAGGTCGGTCGCCGGCCCCACTTATCTGTCAGCTGTGCTCCGTACCACCCATCGGCTATCCGCATCCGAGGACGGTCCGACGCTAGCGTGGTGCGGCGATGCTTGAGCAAACCTATAGAGAGGCGGGTTATGACCGACTGGGTTGGAGCGGCGGAAGAATTACGCGCCGAGCTGTTGGCCCCGGACGCGAATGATGTCGACTGCTCGGGGGTGATACCGGCCTCGCATTTCGACGCGCTGCGCAGCAGAGGTTTCTACGGACTTGCGTTCAAGTCGCAGGATCCGATCCGGACACTTGCGGACACAGGCGAAGTGCTGGTCAGCGGCTGCCTCGCCACAGCATTCGTATGGGCGCAACACCACGGCACGCTGCTACGCCTGGCCACGTCGAGCAACGAGGGCCTGAAAGCTAAGTATCTGACGGCGCTGCAGACGGGCGACATGCGCGCAGGTGTTTCCGGCAGTGGTTATGCCAGCCCACGGAAGCCGCTGGTCAAAGCAGTTCGAGTAGCTGCCGGCTACTCGATTACAGGGACCTCGCCCTTCGTAACGGGATGGAACGGTCTCACCGAGGTCATCGGTGTGACCGCGTACGACGAGGCAGCGGGACAGCAAGTTACGTTCCTTGCCCACGCCGAGGACGTCTCAGGCTTGGTAAGCGATCGCCTAGAACTGACGGCCGCGCACGCCTCACATACGGTCAGACTCACCTTCGACAGGCTTCATGTACCCGACGACATGGTCATGAGTGTGTCATCGGCGTCAAAGAAGGACGGTTCGGAACTGAGTGACATGGATCGGGCTGTGACCCGCTTGAACGGCTCCCTCGCTCTCGGAACGGCGAAGGCATCCCTCTTGGAGTTGGCCGCAATGGGCCGGTCCAACGACATCCTCGATGCGAGACATAACGAGATCAGAGCCACGCTCACTCGCGCGATCACCGAGCGGCAGATTGACATCTTCGTAGTGCGCGCTGCCGCAAGCCGATTCAGTGTGGACGTTGCGAACCATTTGGCGAGCGAGGCTGGAAGTGGAGCGATATTGCGAGGCGCGACACCTGAACGGCTTCTCCGTGAAGCTGCTTTCAGTCTTGTATGTACAACGACGCCGGAGATGAAGGCGCACTTGCTACGTGAGGCGGCACATCGGTACGACCTCTCGGTTGCGTAAGACGGAGGCCGCAAACCCGCGTGCTGACTGTTGCCTCAACTGATCAACTGGATCTGGGACGCGCAACGGTGGCTGCCCCAGTCCCCCGGTTGGGGCAGTTGTGCCCCCGTCTGTGGAAGATGTTTCGACCTCCCCTAGGGGCTATGGCCGCCTATATGGGCGACCGGAATGTCGCGCCGCTTCCCTGGTGAGCGGTGGTGAACGCCGGAGTTGCAAGCTGTTGCGGGCCCTTGCGCTTGGACGCAATAGCCTCCATGTGCCCATATGGGCAATTATATAACATTATATTTACTTACCGTACCTAGCCTAGATACGCTAGGTACTGTAAGCTAACGTTACTCAATATTTGGTACTATTTGCTTTGCTGTTCTTTAATAGTGAAAGCGTATATACGCTGCGCTTACGTACTATTCGCTAAGCACTACTAGTTCAACTTCGGTCCATATGTCCCCGTAAGTGCCCCATCTGCTTTGTTCCTCGGCTCTCCCTCTGACACGGGGGAGGGGGGTGGTCGCATCAACGAACGAGAGGGAGAAGAAACACCGCTATGACAATTACTGCGATCGCGAACCTGAAGGGTGGCGTCGGCAAGACCACCATCGTGAACGGCCTAGCCCACGCAGCGGCCAGCGTGCAGCAAACCTGCTTGGTCGTTGACGCTGACTCTCAGGGGAATTCGACCAAGCATCTCACCAGTCACACTGTCGAAGATCCGCCTGAAGCGAGTCTCGCGGATGTGCTCGACCGAGATGTCGACTGTTCGACCGAGCAAGCCATCATTCAGGCGCGGCGTCCAGGCATAGATGTTCTGCCGAGCGGGTTCAGTGACCTTCAAGCAGTCATGGACACGCTGGTGGGGAAGACCGGCGGCGAGATGGCCGTCGACAGGGCGCTGAAAACGGTTGCAAACAAGTACGAGCACATCCTCATCGACTGCCGTCCCGCGATCGACCTTGTGTCCCGTGGAGCGCTGTTCGCCGCCGATAACGTTCTGATCGTCGTGAACCCCGAATCGGACGCAATCGACGGGTTCGACGCTATTCGCCAGTCGATCGAGGACCTTGAGCAGTACATGGGCAAGGTACTGCCTATTGCAGGCGTAGTCGTCAACAAGATCGACGGTCGCCGTGCCGATCATGCGAAGACGCTGGAGTACCTCAAGGAGTACGTGCAAGAGGCTGATATCCGAATCGTGGGGGAGCCGATACCGATGCTGACCGACATCAGCAAACTCACCAACGTGGGAATGGGCCTCGATGAACACCCCCGGCCCACGGGACGGATCCGCAACCTTCACGAAAACTTCGTAAAGATTCTCAACGCAACAGGAGGGAAGGCATAGTGAGTAAAGAGATTCCGGCACCGCAGCTACCCGCCGCGCGCGCGCCTCGGCGCAACACGTTCGCGCAGGCGGCGGCACCGGCGCAACGCGAAGCTGAGGCCGCAACTCCGCCGGTAGCGTCACCGTCTCGGCCGCCGTCTCAGCCGGCGAGCACGCCAGAAGTTGAGGTTGGCGCGAAGGAGAGATCCAAGCGGATGGAAGGAACGAAGGACATTCTGCTCTCGATGCCCTCGTCTCAGAAAGAACGGATGGAGGCCACCATCGCCCACACGCAGGCATACACCGGTGTCAAGCATCAGCAGGTCTTCATCAGGACTGCAGTCGAGCGGTTGTGTGAACAGCTGGAACGGCAGTACAACAACGGCCAGCGATACAAGTTGCCCCCGGCCGCACCTTCCCTATAGCGCCCCTATGGGCGCTATAGGGGGTATGGGCGAGTCGTTCCGCACCGCCCACATCCCCGCAGCGTCTTAGGCGTTGCGTTCGTATCAAAGCCCACGCCGACACCCCGAAAGGCCCCGATAGTGCGCTCACACCACCGGGGCCGGTCGATCACAGATTGGACCTGCGATCAATGAACAACGCTAGTGCCTCTATCGAACCGGTCGAAGACCACGTCGACCACACCAGCGTCGACCACGCCGGCACGGTATTCATCCACCCTCGAGTGCTGATCGGCGCACTGGCCACTGCCATTGTGCTGACGGTCGGTATCGCCGCAGCGTCCTTCTGGCTGTCCTTCGGAGCGCTCCGGGATCTCGCCACAATGGCCGGCACCGAGCCTGGCCGAGCCTGGGTGATACCCGTAGTCCTCGACGGCGCAATTGTGGCCACCACCGTCACCGCGATTGCACTGTCACACCACACGGACCCGCGGACGGTACGAGGACGGCGATTCGTCCTCTGCGTTCTTGCTGTCGCAGCCGGCGCATCCATAGCCGGAAACGCTTACCACGCAACGTTGACCTCGACCGTAATGCCGGCTTTCGTCGCCGCGGGCATCGCGACCATCGCCCCGGTCTTCCTGCTCGCCATGACCGAAGTCCTCGCTGTCATCCTCCGAGCTCCACGCGCCAGTCGCGCCGCAGCAACGCCTTTGTCGCAGAACGTGATCGAGAGCGTGCCGAGTCCAGACAGCCCGGGGGAGGTGCAGAGCGCGCCAAAAAGCGACAACAGCGCGCAGCAGCTCAGTGATCTACTCGACGCGCACGGGGCACTCAACGACGACGTCTGGGAAACGGTCTACCTGTATCACAAGCATCCCGAGGTGCAGGGCAACTTCTCAGCTGTCTCTCGGATGCTTGAGGTCACGACCTCCACAGTCACACGTCGCTACGACAAGCTCGTTCAGCTCCTGATGGAGGTCGCGGCATCGAAGGTGCCCAACCGTGCACTGGACCCCCGCGGGGACTCGCCGGACGAACCCGAAACAGTCGAGTTCACAACGGACGTCGACGAGGCTCACGAAGTGCGCGTCGGGGGATACGCGGAGGCAGCACGATGACCCAACCCGAGAACGCAATAGACAACGGCTACCGAGGTCGGGCTTGGTGTTCCACCTGCTTCTGTAGATCCGCGCGCATCTCGTGAACGGACCGGACGAACCTCGGGTGCTGCCCGGCTGCTGCCTTGACCCACTCTGCGCGCACATCATCGCTCTTCAAAGGTATGTTTGCCTCTCCTCTGCCCGTCCCAGTCCTCCAGAACACCCACTTGCCTTTGGTGTTGACCGCGAACTCCTGACGGCTTCCCCAAGGGTTATCCGGTGAGCCGGTGGGTATCTGAAATGTCCACCCATTGCTGAACAATGTGATGGAGATGGCGGTCTTGACTTTCAACTCTCGCAACGCCTCCACGCACTCCGGTAACAGCCCGTCTATCTGAGCCACGAAACGGTCGAACTCCGCTGCGGCAGAATGCGTTGCGCTATCTTTGGCTACCTGCTCGGCGGCCTGCTTCTTACGGATGTCATCGGCCATTCCCATGCCCGGATCGAACCACAATCAGGCCGATCACGCCGTCGTTCGAATAGGTGTGAAGCTGTGGTCAAATTGCTGTGATCTCGTCGGTTATCCGCCTGAGCCGATTCCTGCGGGTTCGGGTGTGCGTTTTGACCATCGTCATACCGGACGATCGCGAACGAGCCTCTAGCGTCGGTTGTGTCAGTTTCAAAAGACGGCTGCACTCTTTGCAGGCGTTTTGAGGATGAGTGCAAGTGTCTTCTGACATTCTGATGTCGGAAGTGCGGTGCACGGTCGCGCGTTCAGCTCTCGGTGACAGGGAGGCTTGTGATGGAGCTCGACGTCGTGGAGACCGGTGTGCTGACGGCGTCGGGGGAGCGGTGGGCGCAGGCAGAGACCCGATTCGCTGTCTTGGCTCCCTTGCTGGAGATGCATCCGGTGCGTTTGGCAGCGGTCGATGATGCGGCCGAACGACTGGGGTTGTCGCGTCGTCGGGTCTATGCGTTGCTTGGCAAACTCAGGGACGGGACAGGTACGGTCACCGATCTTCTGACGAAGGTCTCGCCGGGTGGGCGTGGCCGCAGCCGAGTAGCGGCTGAGGTCGAAGAAGTGATCGGCGATCATCTCACCCGATATTTTCTTCACCGCCAGAAGCTGAGTGTCGCTGCGCTGCATCGACGTATCGCGTTGACTTGTCACCGCGCGGGTCTGCCAGTGCCGGCCAGAAACACCGTCACCGCACGAATCGCCGCGCTCCATCCGGCATCGGTGGCCAGGTCACGCGGAGGACCCGATGCCGCCCGCCCACGTCAGTCCGCCGGCGACGATCCACCGACGGTTGCGGGGATTCTCGATCAGGTCCAGATCGACCACACCGTCGTCGATCTGATGGTCGTCGACGAGTACGAGCGTCAACCGATCGGTCGCCCCTACCTGACGATCGCCATCGATGTCCTCAGCCGTTCCGTACTCGGGTTCGTCGTCACTTTGGAGCCGCCGTCGTCGATATCGGTCGGGTTGTGCCTGGGCCGCGTGTGCTGCGAGAAGCAGACATGGCTGGAGGCATGCGAGCTCGCGGAACAGGTGCAGTGGCCGATGGCAGGGAAACCGAAACAGTTGTATCTCGACAACGCCTCCGAGTTCAAAAGCGAAGCGCTGCGCCGCGGATGCGCCCAGCACGCCATCACACTTGAAAACCGTCCTCCGGGCCGACCGCACTACGGCGGGATCGTCGAACGCATCATCGGAACGGCGATGACGGCGGTGCACGAGCTGCCTGGGACCACCTTCTCGAACCCAGCGGACCGAGGAAGTTACGACTCGGACAAGCATGCGGCGTTGACATTGCGTGAGTTGGAGCGCTGGCTGGTCCTGGCCATAGCCTCGTATCACGCGAGTGTTCACAAAGGGATCGGGAACACTCCGGCCGCCGTGTGGGCCGGCGGGGTCGCCGCAGTTGGTCATGCCCCTCGTGTGGTGCTCGGCGAAACCGCGTTCCTGGTGGACTTTCTTCCCGTCATCCGGCGACGTCTGACGCGCACGGGCTTCGTTCTCGATCACGTGCACTACTTCTCGAACGCGCTCAAACCGTGGGTTGCGCGGCGAGAGGATTTGGGGCGGTTCGTGATACGACGTGACCCACGAGATTTGAGCAGAATCTGGGTCCTCGAACCAGACGGTGCCGGCTATGTCGAGGTGCCGTACCGGACGATGTCACATCCCGCAGTGACACTGTGGGAGCACAGAGCTGCTATCGCCCGTCTCCGCGAACAAGGTCGGTCGAACGTTGATGAGAGCGCACTGTTTTCGATGATCGAGCAGATGCGCGAGGTCACCGACCGCTCGCAGAAAGCCACCCGCAAAGCCCGGCGCAACCGCGCCCGCCGCACACACCTCACCGGCGCCGCGTCTGCACCGATCCCGGCGATCCACCCGCCGGTGGAGCCTCGAGCGGACGCCGGCACCGCAACACCGGTCTTCAGCGACATCGAGGAATGGTGAGGCGATGACCGCATCGACAGGAAGCAGCGACGAAACCACCGAGTCGTCCAGCGAGGGTTTGGGGCACCTGCGGGAGTCGGTTCGACCGCTCACCGCACTCGATGCCGCGGACCGGATCCGGTTGATCCGGTCGGAGAGGTGGATCGGGTATCCGCAGGCCCGTATGGTCATCGACCGTCTGGAGACGTTGTTGTCGTGGCCGGACCGACAGCGTATGCCGAACTTACTGTTGCTCGGTCCGACGAACAACGGCAAGTCGATGATCATCGAAAAGTTCCGGCGTACTCATCCGCCGATCAGCTTGTCCGACCGCGAGCAGATACCGGTGTTGTGCGTGCAGATGCCCCCGGACCCGTCACCCGGCCGGTTCTACCTCGCACTGCTCACAGCGTTGGGAACACCGACCCGACCACGCAATCGGGTCCACGAACTCGAACAGCAAGCGTTGATGCTGCTCCGCGCCACCGGCGTACGGATGTTGATCATCGACGAGCTCCACAATGTTCTCGCTGGCCGCGACAACGTCCGCCGCGAATTCTTGAACGTGCTGCGGTTCCTGGGCAACGAACTACGCATTCCTCTTGTCGCTGTCGGAACCCGCGACGCCTACCTCGCCATCCGGACCGATCCCCAGTTGGAGAACCGATTCCATCCCATGACTTTGCCGGTCTGGACCAACACTGCCGACACCAGATCACTGCTGGCCAGCTTCAGCACGAGCTTCCCCCTCCGCAAACCCTCGCACCTGACATCACCGGAGATGACCGACTACCTCCTTACTCGCTCCGAGGGCACCATCGGTGAACTGACAACGCTGCTCACTGCCGCAGCAGTGACCGCCGTCGACAACGGAGAGGAAGCGATGACCTCATCGGTGCTCACGCGCACTCCGTACCTCGGCCCCACGGAGCGACGCCGCCAGTTCGAACGCCACCTCGCGTGAACGTGCGGCTCGCACCGATGCCCGGTGATGCGTACGTTCGCCCGTGGCCGCTGCATCCGCAGCCACTGCCAGGTGAGGTCCTCTCGTCATGGTTGGCCCGGATATGCGAGCTGTATCCGCACATCAAGCCCTCTGACCTGCTTGCAGACCTCGAAATCGATTGTTCTGTCGAGGATCTCGACCGCTACACACCGGAGCCGATACTTGCCGAGCTGGCCGGTCGCGGCGCAGTCCCGGTAGAGAGGGTGCGGATGATGACGTTGGCGGGGTGGACACCGTGGCTGCTCGACAGCACCGACCCCGCCGACTGCGACTTCGACACCTACGTCCACCAATTCTCGATCCTGCTACCGGCCGACCTCGCGAGGGAGGATCGACGACGCCGCACACCCACGAGCGAAGCATGGTTGCCGTGGGCGAGCACTCCGCACAGTCGGGCATGCCCGGCATGTATCGACAGCCTCGAATCCACTGCTGATATCAACATGACTCTGCTGCATCAATATCCGGTGCTGAGCAGCTGCCTCGACCACCGTTGTCGACTCGAACCCTGCTCTGCTTTCCCTGGTCATGCAATCTTCTGGGATCAGGTCCGGTTCGGTTCGGACGAACGGGTCTCGCCCGTTCCGGTTCCCTCAGCGGTCACCGACCTCGATCGGCGCAGCACCGAGGCTCTGACGACGGGATGGGTGGAACTCGGCCCAGGCCGGGTACATGCCGCAGTTTGGTTCCGGCTTCTGCGCACCGTCGTCGACGAAGTGTCCTCGCCACTGGTTCGCACCGGACGGTGGGCGACGAGGCTCGTTGCGATCTGGAAGGCCGCCGGTCGTTCTCGCCCGCTCCGGACCGCGTGGGTTCCGTTCGAGGACCTGCACTGGGACGAGCAGGCGAAAGTCCTCGATGCCGCAGCGATCGGTATTGCGTTGGTCGAGAACGGTGAGATCGACGCCGGCGGTGCGCACGCATCTCTGCTGAGCCCACGACCCTATGAGCCGGTCGATCCCGGGACAGCTCCGACGCGCTCGTCTTATCCCGCACCCGAGCGCGATCTGTGGGCTGACGCGCACGCTGCGGCCGAGGCCGCCATCGCGGCGGCGCGTGTCGATCCCGCATCCGCCAGTTCGTTGTACAACTTCCTGCGCATGGGGTGCCGCACTGCAGCGGAGCTGGATGAGACGGTGCAACTGTTCCTCGACCACGGGATCCCGCTGCAACATCCGCCGACATAACTATCGCCGATGGAGCGGGGTCGTCCGCGACGCACACGCGGCGATAGCAGAGGAGCCCGTTTTCGCGCCGGGGTCATAGTCACCAACGTTATTTGTGCGGTGACCGACGAGAATTTTCCTTCCCGCACCGTCTCGAACGAAACACCTGGTGAGCGTGTTTCCAGTCCGAGAACCGTGTCGGAGGTGCCCGATACAGTCCTGCCCATGATGAAACGCCAGCTCGTAGACGGCTCGAACATTGTTCCGGTCGTTTTGCCGGGTGCCGCGGCGGTGTTTCCAGACCTGTCGCCTGAGGTTGCTGCTCGGATCGAGCGGTCGGTGGCGGCATCGCGCTCGACCGGTACCCGTAGGGCTTACTCCTCGGCGTGGCGACGCTTCGAGACCTGGTGCACCGTCGCCGGGCACCACGCGTTGCCGGCGCATCCCGCGACAGTGGCGGCCTACCTCGTCGCTGCGGCGGACACGCTCACCGTCGACGGGACGCGGGCGTACGCGGCCGCGACGTTCGGCAAGTGGATTGCGGCGATCGCCGACCGGCATCGCCAGGTCGGCCACGACAACCCCTGCGGTCACGAGATGGTGCGCGCCACGCTAGCCGGTATTCGTCGCGACTATGCCGCGGCGGGGGATCGGCCACGCAATCCCCGTGCCCCGCTGCTGACGTCCGATATTACCACGATCGTCGCTCTCGCTCGCGCCGGTGTAGCCGGGTGGGCCAGCGAAGTACTCGAACGCCGCGACACCGCGTTGCTGCTGATGGGGTACGCCGGGGCGTTTCGGCGCAGCGAGCTCGTGGGGCTCGAATGTCGGGACGTGCGCCGCGACCGGCTCGACGGTGCGCACGTGCACCTGCGACAATCCAAGACCGACCAGGACGGTACCGGGGCAGTGAAAGCGTTGCCGTACACCGCCAATCACGATTCATGCCCAGTCTGCGCGTGGATCCGATGGATCCAGGTGGTCGCTGCGTTCGACAGCGGAGGCCGGGTCGCCGTGATCCGTACACTTGCCCGTTCCGTGCCGTTCGATCAGCACGTCTGCCGCGGACCGGTTCCAGTTGCGGCACATCGGATGCCGTTGTTTCGGGCGATCCGGAAGAACGGCAACCTGTCCGAGACGGCACTGTCCGGTGCTGCGGTGCACGCCGCGATTCGCCGCAGGGCCGGTCAGGCTGGATACGCCGCGGATCTCGTTACTCAGTTGGGCGGGCACTCGTTGCGGTCCGGCTTCGTCACCCAAGCGTTCCGTAATGGGTCCGACGCGCACGCGATCATGCGTCAGACCGGACACAGCACGCCGGGGATGGTCGAAATCTACGCCCGCGAGAACGCGCCGTTGATCGGTAACGCCGTGAACGACCTCGGGCTGTGACCAGTCCATTCGGCGTCGATCCGAGTCACAGCGGCCGCGCGGAACGCGGCGAAGGCGCTCGACGCGATGACTCCGGTGCTTCGTCGGTGCAGAAGGGCGGAGTCGGTGCCGGAGCGACCCGACCCATAGCTGCTTCGCCGAGCGGTTACCGCTACGAGTGGGCGCTGTTCGAGGACTGGTGCATTGCAACCGAGGTCGAGCCACTGCCTGCCTCGCCGATCACACTGGTGAACTTTCTGGCTGCGAACCCCGCGAGTGACGCTGTGCAGCTCCGCAGGGTCGCCGCGATCAACCGCCGACATCTCGATTCTGGACATACTCCGCCCGGGCGTACGACAGCACTGCGAATGGCGCTCGATTCCGGGCGGTCCGCACGAACGGCACGCCGCGCCGAACACTACTGGGGACTGGCCTCGGCGCTACCCTCGGCGGGATCGATGCAGGCGTTGTTCGGTCGTAGGGACGCGGTTCTGCTTGTGTTGTCGGGAGCCGGGCTCTCGCACCGAGCAATATCGGCGCTCGATCGGTCGGACGTCACCAGCGCGGGCCCCGACGTGCGCATCGGTGGCCGGCACGGTATCCGGATTGCAGCAAATCAGTCGACACAGTTTCGCCCGGCCGAGATCTGGGAACGGTGGCGCACCGTACTGCGATTTTCGGATCGATACCCCTCGACTACATTGCTCGCAGAGCATCTGCAGGCGAACGCTTTTCCCGATATGTCTGGGTGGCCGCGGAGTGTGGGTCCGGTCGCTGTACCGATCGACCGGTGGGGCCACATGCCGTTACCGGCCGATCCGATGACGCCAGCTGCGGTCGGGACGGTGATCGATGCCCACCGCTCCGGGGAGCCGCCCCGACACGTTCTACGGTGTGCACTTCCGCACCCGCGGGGGCGCGGCGAGATGGACTCGAAGGTGACTGTCCCAGTATCGGAACCCGTTTCAGCAGTACTGAATTCGGATTACTATCGCATCGGTCTCGACGCCCGGCGTCGCGCGCATTTCGCTTTGGCCGATGTGCCCGGCATCACCGACGATCTCGAGGACCGGATCGAGCATCTGCTGCAACGCACCGCGGAGCTGCTCGAGGTCGGCGATCGTTCAGGTTGGTGACGTTGCTGCACCTTTTCCTCGATCTACGGCGTCGACGGTGTCGGAGGACGATGACGCGCAAGATATTGGAACTGACTGCAGCGGTGCGTCGTTCGATGCGCGGGATCAAAGTTGTAAGGTGGCCGGACACGGCAAGTTCACCGTTGGCACGGGAGTGCAGGCCTACTTCTGCGACCCGCACTCCCGTGGCTGCGGGGCGCGCCAGCGAGAACACCAATGGATTGCTACGTCAGTATTTTCCCCAGGGCGCCGACTTTTTCCAATGCAGCGTCGAGCGGCTCGACGAGGTCGCCGACCTCCTGAACAACCGACCCGAAGACTCTCGACTGGCATAATCGGCGGCAGGCGTTCCCTCTGTCGTAGAGGACCACGCCGACTTGTCAACGACCACGATGCGGCCGCGCTCCTTCCTTCTCGGAGCTCCCGAATTGCCGAGGATGCCGACAGCTCCAAGAACCTCTCTGTTTCCGGTGTCCGGACTGACCGAGTGAATCAGTCGGCAATCAAGTGATAGTCGCCCGCTTCGTCGAGCGCGGCCGTGACTTGTTCTCGAGTGAGTGTCGTCTCGGAGTCGACCGATACCGTCGACTCACCGCCTGCGACGAGATCGACCCTGACGTGGTGGACACCGTCGATCGCTTCGAGTTCGGTGGTGACTGCGTCGGCGCAGTGACCGCAGGTGAGGCCGGTAACGGTGTATTGCGTGCTGGTCGTACTCATGGGAGCCTCCTTCGATTCTGTGGTCGTCGTGGACTGCGGTGAACTGCAGCCGCAGCCACTGCTCGGTGAAAGGTCGGTCAACGACAAATCTGACACGTTGTTCATCGGGTTCCGTTCATTGTTCATGGGCTCTGTAGTACCCTAAGGGGGTATCTAGACAAGGCAAACTATACCCCCTATGGGTATGTCTACGCCAAGTATTTCGGTTGTCCTCATTCCTGGATATCTCGGAGTCGGACCCCGGTGTCATCGCGGGATCTCGTGGCGGGCCGAACCCCAGGGGAGGAAGAGGGAGTAAGCCGCTCAACAGCGGCAAGCGCCCGCATCAGCCGCGCGGGTGACCGCCTGCGGTCGCGTCGAAATGTCGCTATCTGTTGTCGGGCTGGTCTCGACCGGGCCGAGTTACGTCAGTGTGTACAACGCCTGGGGGCTGGCTGCGTAGGCGGTGTCGTAGTCGACCGCGGTCAATGCCTCGACGGACCCGGTTGCGGAACGCTTCTGCCAATCGGCGCCGTTGCGACTACGCCAGGCGTATCCGTCGGTGTCGATCCCCCACAGTGCATCGCCGGCACCGGCGAGCAATACCAAGTTCGGTGCGTCGAGGACAGGAGAGAATGTTCGGGCCGTGTCGGTGCTGTGCTGAAGTCCATCAGGTGTCACCGCCCATACTCCGGAGCTCGTAATCGCCAACGACGCCGCGGGCGCAGCGGCGCCGGGAGTCCAGGTGGAGCCGCTGTCGGCGGAGACGAGTAGACCGGTACTGCCATCGAATCCGACGAGGATGCGTCCATCGGCAGCCAGCGCGTGGAAGTCGACTTGTCCCTCCAGTGACCGATCCGACCACGACATTCCGCCGTCATTGCTGCTACGCAGTCCCAGTGGGTTCGCCGCCGTGCTGGATTCGCCGGGATGACCGGAGGTGAAGAGGGTATCGGTGGCCGGTACACCCGACAAACCCATGAAGTCATCGTCGGAAGAGCCGACCCTGGTCAGGTTTCCGGACGAACCGATGGCGAAGAGTCCTGTGTGGCTACCAGCGAGGACGGTGCCATCGGCGTTGACGTGCAATCCGTGCACATGAGCCAGTGAGGAGGTGAAGTCGACCACTGCCGGATCGGCCGCGCCGTCAGTCGCTGCCGGAGCGGAACATCCAACGAGGGACAGAGCTGCGATCAGAGACGGCAGCAGGATGCGGGAAAGCGAGATGGACATAAAGTGCGGTTCTCGTTCTGTCGATGAGGGCTCGGTGATGTAATCGCTTGAGCGTCAACGCCAAGTGATCTCCCGGTCAGGCGCGGTGAACATGACCGGATACGGCGGCTGAGGTGGACGTGACTGCTCGGGCGGTATGTGCGGGACGACGTAGACGCATCGACCTTCATCTCCATTCACTTAATCTCCAATCACTGAGGCGATGTACGAGCGCGGATCGTTCGGCAGCGAACAGCCGTGGCAGCGACATCGCACCGACGATCGGTATCGGCTGAGTGCGAACAATTCCGACACCTTCACCCGCCTCGCCGTGGCGAGCACTCAACTACTAACCAGCATAGTATTTCGGGCAGGTCAGGCCGAAGTGCCCATCCGGTTCGGTGTCATCGCAGATGCGCCGGTGCGTCGCCCGGGGTGATGCCGACGTGGACGTGGTCGCTGTGCACGTCGTCGGTGAAGAATCCTGGACGGTCACCGTTGAGGTCGGTCGGACCTCCGACCTCGGTTGCGCCCAGTAGGGCTGCCGCAGTGACGAATTCGGAGATCGTTGGGTTGTTGAAGGGATCGTCGACAACGCGCCGACCGTTGATTTCTCGGATGTCCACCGCTCGTCCCACTGCGTGGTTGGACAAGCGCGGGTGCGGGAAGACGGTCTGGATGTGACCGGTGTGCATCACCTGCACTGCGTAGGTGAATCGATCGGCAAGTCCGAGCATGATCTGGAGCACATTGTTGTTGATGCGTCCGGTTCCGATGTCGAGTCGTGCAGGCTCGGAGAGCGTGATGCGAGGGTTGCTCAGCACCGACGACGCAGCGGCGGTCAGTGGTACTGGGGACCCAAGAGAGGTCAAAGGGTTGATCTTTTCCACCGTCCAGGCCGCGCCAGCGGCGATGTCGCGCTTGAGCCGGATATCGAGTGCCATCTGCCGGGTCGTCTCAGCCGGCTGCGCGAGCGTGGGGCGTTGTAGGAGTTGGTCGAACAGCACGATCACTGCAGCACTCTCTGGACCGATTCCGGCGTACTGCGGATACACCACTCGCAGGGTGCTGGCGAGGGCCTCGTCGGGTTGAAGCAGTGCTGCCGTCGCCGCGACTTCGAGCGATACCCCTGCGGTGCGCAAGCTGTCGAGTACTCCTCCTCCCTCGCTCCAGCTGCCACCTGCTTCGAGGAAGCTCGTCGCTGCGCGTTTGATCTCGGGCATCACTTCGCCAGCTGTCGGCATCCACCGCCCCGGATTCACCGGGGCCGATGATCGACTGCTCGGTGCGCTCACGGCCGGGGACCGTGCGGGAGATGCGTTACTGCTCGGTGCGAGGCTGGGGGATTGTCTGTCGGCGGTGTTGATGGTGCAGCTGACTGTGAGCGGCAAAACCGCTGCGGCTGTGAGCAGTTGTCGACGGCTGACTGTGATGGCGTTTCCTTTCGTGCGCGGGGGTCTCAAGGGTGAGTGTCGTGGGTGATCACCGCGGCGGCGGTAGCGGCAGGCCGGGAATGTCGATACTGGGCGGCGCTGGCGTGGGCGTGCGGTCGGGGGCGGGGGAGCCGTCACTGATGTACAGCGTGATCAGCGATCCCGGGATCGCCGCGCCGGATGGGGATGTGCCGGTAGCGGTACCGCGAGCGCCCTGACCGGTGGTGGTGACGACGGTCACCTAGAATCCTGCTGCTTCCAATCTCGATGTGGCCGACGACTGGCTCATGCCGCTGACCTCAGGTACTTGGCCGTTGGCGGAGCCGCGGACGTATTTGTCGTCGACCGGTGGCAGCTCGATGGGGCCGAAGTTCGAGGCGATTGGGTCCATCGCGTCGTACCAGGTTCGTGCGGGTTCGTTACCGCCGTAGAGGTTCCCGGAGCTGCAGGGCCGCAGTGGGAAGGAGCAGATCTGGCCCGGTGTCGGTGAGTCACCGTAGGTGTAGACGGCGGCGGCGTAGCGGTTGGTGAAGCCGAGGAAGCCCGAGGATCGGTTGGATTCGGTAGTGCCGGTTTTCCCGGACATCGGCAGCGTCCAGCCCACGGACCTGGCCGCCGATGCCGAGGTTCCTCCGGGTTGGTCGTCCTTGCTCATCGCGTTGGCGAGTGTGTTGGCCAGGCCGGGTTCGACGACCTGCTCGCACGCTTGTTGTGTGACCGGTACAGCTACACCCTCGCGGTCGGAGATGGAGTCGATCGGGTTCGGCGGGCACCAAGTACCTCCCGAGGCGAGGGTAGCTGCGACGTTGGACAGCTCGAGCGGGTTGACCCAGGTAGGTCCGAGTGTGAACGAGCCGAGGCTTTGCTCTTTCTGGAGGTCGGCCATGCTCTGCTCGTCGAATCCAGACGAGCCGGGGAGGGTGTAGGAGCGAAGCCCTAGCCGCACTGCCATGTCGACTGTCGGTGTGACACCGACGGACTCGAGCAACTTCACGAACGCCGTGTTCGGTGATTGCGCCAGTGCGTCGGTGACCGTCAGCGCCGGTGGGTAGTTTCCGACGTTCTCCACGCAGTAAGCGCCCGCCGGGCAGTTACGCGCGCCGCCGTCGCCCAACCCCCTGACCTCGACGCGCCGGGGAACCTGCAGTGTGGCGTTGGTGCCGAGTCCGCGTTCCATCGCGGCGGCAGTGGTGAATATCTTGAAGATCGACCCGGCGCCGTTGCCTACGAGTGAATACGGTTGCGGCTGAACCGTTTCGTCGGCGTCGGCATCGAGTCCGTAGGTGCGACTACTGCCCATGGCGAGGATGCGGTGTTCGTCCTGTCCGGGTGCGACGACATTCATCACGGTGGCGACACCGTCGAGGTCGGGATCTGTGTTCGCGGTCAGTGCGGCCTGGGTCGAGTTCTGCACCGCCGGGTCGAGAGTCGTTTTGATCAGATAACCGCCCTCGTCGATCTGCTCGCGGCTGATACCGGCGTCCTCAAGATATTGGAGTGCGTAGTCGCAGAAGAACCCTCGATCACCGGCGGCGATGCATCCACGTGGGAGGGTGTTGGGCTCGGCCAGCACCCCCAATGGCTCGGATTTGGCGGCCTCGAATTCTGCGGCTCGGTTCGGGATGGTTTCGATCATGTTGTCCAAGACAAGGTTTCGGCGGCTTGTGACTCCCTCGACGTTGGTGTACGGGTTCAGTGCCGAACTGGACTGAACCATCCCTGCCAGCATCGCTGATTGCGTCGCCGTTAACTCGCTGGCATCGACACCGAAGTAGGTTTGCGCGGCGTCTTGGATGCCGAACGAGGCATTGCCGAACGGAACCAGGTTCAGATAGCGGGTCAATGTCTCGTCTTTGGTCAATTCTCTGTCCAAGGACAACGCCATTCGGATCTCGCGGATCTTGCGAGCCGGCGTGGTCTCGATCGCGGCACGCCGCTCGGCGTCGGTGTCAGCGACGGCTCTGTTGCAAAGATTGGCGGCAGTCAGAGGTAGGCTGTCGCTCTGCGCCGATCAGGCGGCTGCTGCGAAATGGTGGTTGAGCATGCCCATGGCCTCCGTCAGCGCCGAGGGCCCAATGCCAAAAGCTCTCTCCACAAGGCGCACCTCGCCCCTGATGCCGGGCTGCAGGCACCAGGGGCGAGCCTGTCCTTTGCGCAGGGCTCGCATGACTTCGAATCCCTTGATCGTGGCATAGGCCGTGGGGATCGATTTGAAACCGCGCACCGGCTTGATCAGTATCTTGAGCTTTCCGTGATCGGCCTCGATCACGTTATTGAGATACTTCACCTGCCGGTGGGCCGTCTCCCGGTCCAGCTTTCCTTCGCGCTTCAATTCGGTGATCGCTGCACCATAGCTCGGCGCTTTGTCGGTATTGAGCGTGGCAGGCTTTTCCCAGTGCTTCAGGCCTCGCAGGGCCTTGCCCAGGAACCGCTTCGCTGCCTTGGCGCTGCGGGTCGGCGACAGGTAGAAATCGATCGTGTCGCCCCGCTTGTCGACTGCCCGGTACAGGTAGGTCCACTTGCCCCGCACCTTGACGTAGGTTTCATCCAGGCGCCAGCTCGGATCAAAGCCACGCCGCCAGAACCAGCGCAGCCGCTTCTCCATCTCCGGGGCGTAGCACTGGACCCAGCGATAGATCGTCGTATGGTCGACCGAAATGCCGCGTTCCGCCAGCATTTCCTCAAGGTCGCGATAGCTGATCGGATAGCGACAATACCAGCGCACCGCCCACAGGATCACATCACCCTGGAAATGGCGCCACTTGAAATCCGTCATCGTTCCGTCCGTCCAATCTCCGCCAAGCATGCTCAAGCTTCACGATTTTTGCAACAGAGCCCCCACTCCGATCCCTCGCACCCGTGGGCTCACCGCTATCGCAACGACGACGGCGACACTGTCGGCCGGGGGAGTCTCGGGTTCGCCGTTCGGCAGTGGGATGGGCCGAGCGCGCGCCACCGCTCTGCACCAGGGGCGAAGACGCGTACGAACGAACCGCATGGCGGTGCGCGGGCGGACTGCCATCGCCGCACCGGCGTGTGCAGCCAACGGCAGCACGGTCATCTTCTCGCGCAGTAGATCACCGATATGGGCATGGTGATCGAGGGTGCCGAGGAGGAATCCGACGACGGCGCCTTCGCTATCGGTTGCGACAAGAGCGATGGCGTGTCGTCGGTTGACGAAGCTGCGGTGCCACCGGCGCAGGAACCGTGCTCCCAGCTCGGGGAACAGGCCAATCGGTAGCTCGTCGAGGTGCAACTGCGCGCTCTGCGGTAGATCGTGCGGCCCGGCCTCGCGAAGGACGATCGCGACTCCGGGAGGAGGCGCGGCGGGGTTGGGATGAGGGAAACAAAGGTGCGGCGTAGACGATGAAACGTTGAAGAAGATATGCATGGCGTTGTCCTCGACGAGGCAGGCTCGCGCCCTCACCGCGGAGGCGGCGCGCGAGAAGAAAGGTGGACCGATCTGCGCAAACGCAGACCTCTCACACCCTCAGAAGGCATGCCGCGTCGAGCACGGACATCGGCGCAGGGGGAGAGACCGACCTCTCAGTTGGCGACGATCTCGATGCCTGTAGACCTCGAAGCTGGTGCAGCAGCACTGTCCATCCGGTCCGGCGCAGCAACATTGCCAGCCCTAGCGCAAGGATCGCCACCGCTATGTGGACGGACCCGATCAGGGATCCGTGATTGTCGTGATGACTGGACGCGCTACCGCCGATCCCCTCGTCCTGCTCCGGCGCCGACGTGTGCTCGATTTCCGGGACGCTCTCGATGACCGCAGCCAGCGGAGCGTGGCCGGGCTCTGCGGTGGTGTGTGCGACCTGCGACATCATCAGCACCGCCACTGCCGTGGCCGCCATGATGGACCAGAGCAGAATTCGGCGAATACACTCGCTCAACCGAATCGGACACACACGACGAAAATAGCAGATCCATGTCGCCGTCTACCCGCGCTAGCGACGAATACCGTGTGCGGTGACGCCTCCAGCGTTCCATGCGGGCCGCACCCTCAACTGCCAGGCATTGTTGGGTTCGACGTTGGCGCAGGGCCGTGGTGACCCAGAGGGCGGCGGGCCCGTCATCGAGCAGGTGCGCGGCGGCGCGATCCACGGTGACCAGTACATCCTCGTAGGCCAGTCGTAGTGGCGCTCGCTCATCGAGTTGGGACATCGCGACATCCTCGATCAACTGCAGAGGGAACCGCGCCGCTTCGTACTCGGCACGCAAAACAGCTAGTGCAAGTGTGCCTGATCTCACCGCACAGGTATTACTCCGCGGGATGAAACGCGTTTGGACGGCATGAGTAGAAGAACCGATCCGCGCCTACCGTGGGGCCGAAAGCGGCCTAAACCGAACCGCAGCCCGGCAGCGTTCCGGATGGACCAAGTACCACGTTTGTGGTTGCAGCACTTACCCTCTCGCCCAGGCGACTACCGCGCACAACTGCACACGGCCCATCAACTACTATGTTGCATAGTAATTGAGATGCAATCGTCGAAAGGGTGTGGCGGTGTGACAGCTGATCAAACCCCGGCGCTCACATCGCAGGGACGGTTACGCAGAGCAATCGCTGCGGTGCGCAACAGGTGGCGGCAACTGACCTCGATGCGAACGGCACTGGTGCTGCTGTTTTTGCTCGCTATCGCAGCAATCCCAGGCGCCCTGCTGCCACAGCGCAATCTCAACACCCAGGCGGTTGATTCCTACATCGCAGCGCGCCCGGCTCTCGGGGCCGTCATGGACACGCTGGAATTGTTCGACGTATTCGGAAGCTTCTGGTTCACCGCCATCTACGTCCTACTGTTTGTGTCGTTGATCGGCTGCCTGACTCCCCGAATGATCGAACACGGTAAAGCCCTTCGCGCACAGCCAGTTCGCGTACCCCGAAACCTTTCGCGACTACCGCTTCATCATTCGGGCGCTCTCGCCGGTAGCCCGAAAACCGTCATCGACGACATCGCGCCCCACTTGAGAGGGTGGCGTACTGCCGTTAGGCCCGAGCCCGATGGGGCGCTCACCCTCTCCGCCGAGAAGGGCTATACCCGCGAAGCGGGAAACCTACTTTTTCATTTCTCGCTGATCGGTCTGCTCGCGGCCATCGCCATCGGCAAGCTCTTCGGTTACGAAGGATCGGTCATCGTCATCGCCGACAACGGGCCCGGTTTCTGCAACACCTCGCCCGCCATCTACGACTCCTTCCGGGCCGGCAACAGCACCGACGGAACCGGGCTGGAGCCGTTCTGCATCAGAGTCAAGGACTTCAACGCCGACTACCTTGAGAACGGCCAGGCAGAGATGTTCACCTCGAACATCTCCTACCAGTCCGCCGACGACATCGCCGCAGACACCTGGCGCGACTATCAACTCAAAGTCAACGAACCCCTCCGGCTCGGAGATGAACGCATCTACCTCACCGGCCACGGATACGCCCCGGAATTCACCGTGACCTTCCCCGACGGTCAGAGTCGAACCGAGGCCCTGCAGTTCCGGCCCGACGACGCCACCACGTTCCTGAGTAGCGGGGCGTTGCGTTTCGATCCACCCGGCGGGACCTATGCCACCGCCGATGAGCGACGCCGCGGCCAGATCGCCATCGAAGGCCTCTTCGCTCCCACTGCGCAATTCAACGGAACCCTGCTCTCCTCCCGCTTCCCGGACTTGGTCGATCCTGCTGTGGCAGTGGATATCTACAAAGGAGATACCGGCCTCGACACCGGCATACCCCAGTCGATCTTCTCCCTGGACCAGGAGATGATCAACCAGGGCCGACTTGTCAAGCAGGATCGGGTGAACCTGCGTCCCGGTGAATCGACGACCCTCACCGACGGCACCAACATTCGATTCGACGGCGCCAAGGAGTTCGCCAACCTGCAGGTCGGATACGACCCCGCACAGTTGTGGGTGCTCGTGTTCGCGATCACGATGATGACCGGACTGTTGGTCTCGCTGGTGATCAAGCGACGTCGAGTCTGGTTCCGTGTACTCCCGGCCGAAACAGGCCGATCGAGCGTGGAGATGGGCGGGCTCGCCCGTACCGATCACGCCGGATGGGGACCCGAATTCGAGACCCTCCGCACCGAAATCTGGACGCCGCGGACAAAGAACCACTCCGAGACCCTCGATACAGAAACGGTGTAGCGCCATGCCGATCGACGACAACCTCGCCCGCTGGAGCGACATCAGTTTCGAGACCGCCTTCGTGGTCTACCTTCTCGCCGCGATCCTGTTCATCGCACAACTCGCAACGACACGAACAGCGACTCTGAGCCGGGCCTCGAGTCTGCATCCGCAACTGATCGCAGCGACATCATCGACACCGGGATACGTGCCGGTCCCCGAGCGAAGAGCCCCGTCCGAACGCCTGGGCCGCACGGGACTCGCCCTGGTAATGCTCGCACTCACTTTGCATATCGGGTCGATCGTCCTGCGCGGGATCGCCACTGGCCGCCCGCCGTGGGGAAACATGTACGAATTCGTCTCCGTCACATGCGCGGCCGGCATACTTGCCGGACTGATCGTGCTGCGCTCGGAGCAACTGCGCACACTATGGTTGTTCGTCCTCGTGCCGACCTTGATCCTGCTCTTCATTGCCGGAACTGTGCTCTATGCCAACGCGGCGCCCGTCGTACCAGCCTTGCAGTCGTATTGGCTCCCCGTGCACGTCTCCGTCGTCTCGCTCGGCAGCGGGGTGTTCCTGATCTCCGGTGCAGCCAGCACATTGTTCCTGATCCGGATCCGATATCCCAACAACAACGCCGTCCCCGACAGCAGAGTGGGCCGGATCGTCGCTCGTCTCCCCTCGGCGCACTCGCTCGACGTGCTGGCGTACAAGACCACCATCTTCGCGTTTCCCCTGTTCGGAATCGGTGTCATCCTCGGCGCGATCTGGGCCGAGGCCGCGTGGGGTCGGTTCTGGGGCTGGGACCCGAAAGAGACGGTCTCATTCATCGCGTGGATCATCTACGCCGCGTACCTGCACGCCCGGGCCACCAGCGGGTGGCGTGACACCCGGGCCGCGTGGATCAACATCGCCGGATTCGTGGCCATGCTGTTCAACCTGTTCATCATCAACATGGTGGTCTCCGGACTGCATTCGTACGCGGGTTTGAACTGATGTCGCCTGCTAGCCGCCGCCCTGTGCTTCGGCGAGGTCATGCGGCACCGGTCGCGTCAATCCCGCGTCGACCCGGCCGGTGTTGCCGACCGGGTATCGACCGGACCAGGATCCAGGAGCCACGACCACGATCCGAATCAACTGACTGCCTCGTGTCCGTAGTGCATTCCGGAGAGGGAAGTCACAGTGCCCCGAGCTTCGTCACCGGCCAAGACTGGGGCATCGACCGCGTCACCGATCCCACGATGTTCGAGACATCGGCGCAGATCCGTACTGCAGCAAAGGCGTCGACTTCATGAGACTCGGCCGCCCTACGGGGGCTCGCACACGCGAACAGAGCAGTCTGCCCGCCACGGCAACGGCATCCATCCTTGCCGTTGTACTCCTGGTCTCCGGATGTTCCGCAGGCGCCGACGCCGTGCCCTCCGGAGGTAGCTTCGATTTCGTTGCACCCGGTGGTCAAACCGACATCGTCTACGATCCCCCCGAAACGCGCGGAACCATCGGTGAACTCGCCGGACCCGATCTGATGGAGGAAGGTAAGAACACCGCTCTGTCGGACTATGACGGCGAGGTGGTCGTGATCAATCTCTGGGGTCAGTGGTGCGGCCCCTGCCGCGGCGAAGCCGACGACCTCGAAGAGGTCTACGAAGCAACCCGCGAGCGCGGTGTGCAGTTCCTCGGTATCAATGTTCGAGATCCGCAGAAGGACAAAGCGCAGGACTTCGTTGTCGACAACAATGTCTCCTACGCCTCGATCTACGACCCCTCGATGCGGACGCTGATCGCCCTCGGCGGGAACTACCCGACCAGCGTGATTCCCTCGACGCTGGTACTCGATCGAGAGCACCGGGTGGCGGCAGTGTTCATGCGTGCCCTCCTCGCCGAAGACCTGCTCCCTGTCGTCGAACGGATAGCAGACGAATGACTGTTCTTCTTGCCCAAGGCGGCGTTGGCTCGACGTTCCAAAATCTGGCATCGAGCGGACCTCTGGTACTGGCGATCGCCGCATGTATGCTCGCCGGGCTGGTCTCGTTCGCGTCACCGTGCGTGGTGCCCCTGGTGCCGGGCTACCTGTCGTACCTGGCGGGCATCGCAGGTGCCGACGTGCCGTCGCTCGCCGCCGCCTCGACTGGTGAAGCACCGCCGAAGCTGGCAAGCCGCTGGCGCGTGGCAGGTGCAGCGGGGTTGTTCGTCGCCGGCTTCACCATCGTCTTCGTCCTCGCCACCGCCTCGATTTTCGGGGTCATCGGCACCCTGCGCATCAACGAACAGGTGCTTCAGCAGGTCGGCGGTGCCATCACGATCATCATGGGCTTGACGTTCATCGGGTTCATTCCCGCATTCCAACGCGACACTCGATTCGCGCCGCAAACCATCTCGTCTCTTGCTGGAGCGCCGCTGCTCGGTGGCGTGTTCGCGCTCGGCTGGACGCCGTGCCTTGGCCCCACGCTCGCCGGGGTGTTGTCCGTTGCCGCTGGCACTGAAGGCGCAACCGCAGCGCGCGGCGTCACTCTCATCGTCGCCTACTGTCTGGGACTCGGTCTACCGTTCGTGGTCCTCGCGTTCGGCTCGAGTTCGGCGATGCGCGGTGTCGGCTGGCTACGGCGGAACTCGCAGAGAATCAAAGTGGCAGGCGGAGTGATCATGATCGCCGTCGGTGTCGCCCTGCTGACGGGGGTGTGGGGTCTGTTCATTGCCTGGATACGCAATGAATTCGTCAGTTCGGTTGTATTACCCATCTGAGAAGGAAGCCGAGCAGCCGCACGTGCAAGATCACGCCTCCCCAACTGCCAGTGCCGGTGGTATCGAACCCACTCTCTGTCGACGGCGCGCCCCCGCCGGGCCGCGATGACCCGATCCGAGAGCCGCCCCCTGTCCCTACCGCGGATCTGCGTGTCCCAAGGACCCCGCAGGCGGGTGCATCAGCAGGGGAGGGCATGTTTCCGGGGCCGTGTTGATCGGTGTGGCAGCTAAAAGGGCCAGGTCCTTCGAAACCGAAGGGCGGGGCTCGGTATCGGCCGAGCCCCGCCCTACGGTTGATAGTTCCCAGAATTGAGAGTTACTGGGCGAGCAAACTTTCCATTGTGGAGATTTCGCTCTGCTGCGCATCGATGATTGTGGAGGCAAGCTCCTTGGCATCAGCATTGGAGCCGTCGGCCAACTCGATCTGAGCCATCTCGATTGCCCCCTTGTGGTGCTCGATCATCATGGTGAGCCACATGGAGTCGAACTCCGCTCCGTTGGCGGCCGACAACATGTCCATGTCTTCCTGGCTCATCATGCCGGTCATGCCACCGCTCCCCATGTCCATACCGCCCATGTCCATTCCGCCCATGTCCATTCCGCCCATGTCGGCGGACGCTGCGGGCTGTCCCCATGCGGTGAGCAGGGCATTCATCTGCTCCATCTCCGGTGCTTGAGCTGCTTCGATGGCCTGGGCCAGCTCGATGACCTGAGCATTCTCGGTTCGGCCGTCGACAAGTGAAGCCATCTCCACCGCTTGTGCATGGTGGGGGTACATCCCTTCGACGAACGTGACATCGGCATCGTTGAATTCGGCCGATGCTTCGGCGGAATTCTCGGAGGACGACGAGGCCGGTGTATCGCTGCTCGACATGCCGGGCATGTTCATTTCGCCGTCGTTACTGCTGCAGCCAGCGAGAACTGCGGCGGCGACAGCGGAGGCCGCCGTTATCGCGATCGTGAAGCGGGTAGGTCGATTCGAACGCATAACAAACTCCTGAAATTGTTGGGGGGGTGGTTCGGATCGACAGGCGCACTGGCCTGTCGATATCTGTGTCTCACACAACGGTGAGTCACCTGTCAGATCCGAAGCACAGACAATTCGGAGAGAGTGAATATGGTCCAGGGTGGCGGGTGCCCGGTTCGATGACGAACTGCCGACAGTCGCGCAGCGTGGACGAGAGAACCGGCGAAGCCCACAACGATTGCCCGTAAGACGGCCAACGCCGCGACAGCACCGATGATAGCCAGACACAGATGCATGACCGAGCTGTGATCGCCACAGCCGTTCCCGCAGTGTGCTGCGGAACCACTCTCCGATGCTGTCGCAGATGATGCTCCCGAATGCTCGTCGACGGCAGGTGGAGCGCTCACCGTCGAGGTCATCGAGTGTTCGCCGATACTCGTCGCCGTTGCGAACGACATCGGCGCAGAATGCATGAGAAGGACTCCGAACAGCACTATCGAAGCGCAAACAGCACCTAGGAGCCACTTCTGGTTCATAGGTTCCGTGGCTGAAATCCTCACCGGTTCGATCTTACCGGTCTGCCACACGGGCATCCGGTCTCCTCGCAGTCGCGGCGTCCGGACCGTGGACATCGAATCAGGTGGCGATGGGCCGGTTGATTGCGGTCACTTCATCCCAGGGAACGGGCGCGACTTTGACGACGTCGCCGCCGGTGGGGGCGTTGACGTATTTCCCGTCGCCGATGTAGATCCCGATGTGTCCGATCGGTGAGTAGAGAGAGATGAAGTCACCCGGTTGCACTGATTCGCGGGAGACAGGTGTGCCCGCTCGTGCTTGGTCTGCGGCCACGCGTGGAACGGTCAGTCCCAGTTGTTTGTAGGCGAAGTAGATCAGTCCGGAGCAATCGAAGGACCCCGGCCCGGTAGCTCCCCAGGAATAGGGTTTGCCGAGTTGGTCGAGGGCGATGCGCATCGCCTCCGCTGATGTTCCACTCGCAGCCGAGACGGCGGCGGGTAGCTCGGAAGGATTCGTGGTGCCGGGGCTGACGATGGCAGCTCGATCCGCATCGGTGAGGGCGGCGAATTGGTCGGTGATTTTGGCGATCTGATCGGCCAGGTCGGTCTGGCGTTGCTCGAGGTCGCGTTGTGTACGTGCGGCGTCCGCCTCGGCTACCGCAGCGGACGCCTGTGCTTGCCGGGCTTGTTCGAGCTGGTCTCGCGCTTCTTCGTCGATCTGTGTCGAGTCGGCGAGTGCAGCGGCTCGATCGGCGAGGATCCGGTCCAACAACACCATCTGATCGAGTAGTTGCTGCGGGCTGTCCGCGACCAGAACGGCCCCGAGAGGGGATTGCGGTACACCTTTGTACGCGGCGTCGACAGCTGTGGCCAGTGCTCGACGGTTGGCAGATGCGGCCACTTCGGCTTCCCGAGCCGCCGCCGAGGTCTCGTGGGCGAATCGAACTGCGGTACTCAGTTCGCCGCGGCGACGATCGAGGGTGTCCTGCGCGGCGTACATGCTCTCGGTGAGAGTGAAGGCGGTCGCATTGAGTTCAGCGAGTTGTCGTACGGCTTCGGATGCGTTCACCGGGGGTGCAGCAGGGTCCGCCGAAGCTGGAGCATTTACCGAAAATGCCGCGGCAACAACGATGATCGAGGCGATCAGGGTAGCGCGGACACGCCGCGTCGGGCCTGAAAAAGAATGCACAGAAGAAATCCTCTGGGGTCGGTGTGGGTTCCCTGCGTCACCAGCGAAGGAAACGGAGCGCGGCGAGAGCCGCATGGGACTGTGTCCGGCCTCGCCGGTCACCATTGTCGGGTATCGGCAGTCGTAGACGGTTCCTCACGGTCGACTGAGGCTCGCGTCGACGCTCGACGCCTGTGCCGTATGGGCGGCGAGTCGGCGTCGATTGACGCCGACTCACCGCACCTGCAAACTACTATCATTCATAGTAGATGGTGGGGTGGTATCCGCTGACCGGGAGAGGGATGACGACTGTGACGATGCGTGACTGGCCGGCGCGCCGTTGGGTGGCCGCGTTACTGGGCGCGACGGTGGCCGCGCTGGTCGTGGCGATCCCCACCGGGATCATCCACACTGCGTTCTACGTTCGAATGACCCCGGTGTTGTGGTGGAACTATCCGGTGTGGATTGCCACCGCAGTTCTCAGTGGCCTCATTCTTGCGACATACGTGAGCACTGGGCTGGCGTCGTCGGTTTCTTCCCGTGTAGGGGTCAGTGCGAATGCGTTGTCGTTGTTGGCAGTCGGATGTCCGATATGCAACAAACTGGTAGTGGTGGCGGTCGGGGTGAGCGGTGCTCTGGATCTATGGGCACCCGTGCAGCCCGTAATCGGAGTGATGTCGGTGGGGGTGATGGTGTGGGCTCTTCGACTGCGAATCCGCGGGGAACGCGCGTGCCCTACTTCTCGCGTAGGTCAGGAGTTCGGCAACTCCGCTGGCTTTGGCGGTGCAGGCGCAGCAAAATTGTAGGATTTCTCGCCACGTCCTATCCGCGGTCCGGCAGCAACAGACGACGAAGGCGACCGCTTCTCGATGCGCCATCTGCGGTGTTGGGCTGTGCCTGCGACACCGGCAGGCGGGCGTCGGCCAGCAATCCTGCCACCCCGGCGGCCACGCAGGCCGACGTCACCACTATCAATGCCGGATTCGTTCGCCCGGTCAAAGCGTCCCCGAACAGCACCGCGGCGATCGTACCGGGCAGAATCCCCACGACAGTGGCCGTCGTGTAGGGCAGCAGGCGCACCGCGGAGAGTCCGGAGCAGTAGTTGACCAGGGCGAACGGTGCCGGGGCAATGAGCCGTAAGGACCCGACGGCCAGCCACCCCCGCCGAGCCAACCGGGCATCGATGGACTTGACCGCAGGATTCGTCAGCCGCTCCTGCACCGCGGTGCGCCCGAGCGCGCGCACCAGCAGCAACGCCAGCACAGCGCTGACAGTTGTGGCGGCGATCGTGACGGCGACCCCGGTGGCGGGACCGAACAACAGTCCGGCGCTGAGGGTGAACACCGTGCGCGGTACCGGGGCAATCGTCAACACCGCCTGGGTCAGAAAGAACACCACCACGAACGACGGGCCCATCGACTCCGCCCACTCGCGCACCACAATGATCGACGGGCGGGGTACGAGGGCGGCAGCCACTGCCAGTATTGCCAGCGCTGCCACGGTGGCGAGGACTCGGCGATCGCGCAGAATCGCCGATACGGTTTCGGTCATGACGGTCTCTGCCTGCGCCGCCTCGCCGAGGTTTCCGACAAGCACGCGGGAGTGGACGGCGAGGAATGGCTTCGCACTGCCGGTGCTCAGGAGCGGACGAGCCGTGAGATCGCGTCGGTGGCCTCTTTGATCTTCGCGTCGGCTTGGGGACCGCCGGCGATGGCGGCGTCGACCACGCAGTGGCTGATGTGAGCTTCGAGCAGGCCCATGGCCACCGCCTGCAAGGCTTTGGTCATCGCCGAGACCTGGGTGAGGATGTCGATGCAGTACTTGTCTTCCTCGACCATGCGCTGCAGTCCTCGGGCCTGGCCTTCGATGCGCTTGAGGCGTTTGAGGTAGGCGTCCTTTTCGGTGATGTAGCCGTGCGCGGCGTGATCATGGCCGTCGGTCTCGGCGGGTGCCTGCGCGGCCGCGGGAGTGGCCATGGTGTCCTCCTGGAATCCGAGTGTCATGCCGAGCATCCTCGATTATGCCCGCCCGGGGTATGGCGCGAGAGGGTCGGTCCGTCGAGTCGTCGCTGGGCCGCCGCCGCAGCGCACATCACCGCGCAGCGGGCCACCGCTCGGGTCGCCGGGTGCCGGGTGATCTGCACCAAGGTCGTTGTCACGAAGGACATGGCCCTCTCCTTTCGTAGGCTGCATCGGGGTTGTAGCGGTGGGGTGGGGTGGCGCGCCTGCATGCCACGCCCACCCCAGCCTTTTGGGTGCTTGTTCTACCCGCGCGGTTATCCGGTGAGGGACTTGAACCGGCGCAACCGCAAGCTGTTGCTGACCACGAACACCGACGAGAACGCCATCGCTGCACCGGCCAGCATCGGATTGAGCAGCCCGGCCGCAGCCAAGGGGAGGGCGGCCACGTTGTAGGCGAACGCCCAGAACAAGTTGCCCTTGATGGTGCCCAACGTTCGGCGGGACAGGCGGATAGCATCCGCTGCTGCGCGCAGATCACCGCGCACCAACGTCAGATCGCTGGCTTCGATCGCAACGTCGGTACCGGTGCCCATCGCCAGACCGAGGTCGGCCTGCGCCAACGCGGCGGCGTCGTTCACGCCGTCGCCGACCATCGCCACTACCTTGCCCTGCTCCTGCAGCCTTTTGACGACGTCCACCTTGTCTGCGGGCAGCACCTCCGCGATCACTTCGTGGATGCCGACCTGGTCGGCGATGGCACGCGCGGCGGCTGCGTTGTCGCCGGTGAGCATGATCGGCGTCAAACCCAGGCCCCGCAGCTGCTCGATCGCCTCGGCGGAGGTGGGTTTGACCGCGTCGGCGACGACCAGTACTCCGCGAGCCCGACCGTCCCAACCGACTGCGACGGCGGTCTTGCCCTCGGATTCGGCTGCACGCATCGCACTTTCGAGTTCGTCCGGCAGCTGCTGCGCCCGGTCGGCGAGGAGGCGGGCCCGTCCGACGATCATTGCGTGGTCGTCGACTATGCCCTGCACCCCGAGGCCTTCGATATTTATAAACTGCTCCACCGGTGGCAGGGCTCCGACCTTCTCGCGGGCACCTTTGGCGATGGCCTGGGCGATGGGGTGCTCGGACGAATCTTCGAGTGCACCGGCCAGGCGCAGCACCTGCGCGGTGTCCTCGCCGTCGGCGGTGATCACGTCGAGCAGAGTCATCTTGCCGGTGGTGACGGTGCCGGTCTTGTCGAGTACCACGGTGTCGACACGGCGGGTCGATTCGAGCACTTCGGGACCCTTGATCAGGATGCCGAGCTGAGCGCCGCGGCCGGTGCCGACCATCAGCGCGGTCGGGGTGGCCAGGCCGAGGGCACACGGGCAGGCGATGATCAGGACGGCGACGGCTGCGGTGAACGCGGCCGCGATCCCACCGCCGGTGCCGATCCAGAAGCCGAGTGTCGCCGCGGCAAGGGCGATCACGATCGGGACGAAGACTCCGGAGATCTTGTCGGCCAGACGCTGAGCTTGGGCTTTACCGGTCTGAGCGTCTTCGACGAGTTTCGCCATCTGTGCGAGCTGGGTGTCCGAGCCGATGCGGGTCGCCCGGACCACGATTCGGCCACCGACGTTGACCGTCGCGCCGACGACCAGATCATCGGGTCCTACCTCGACGGGCACGGATTCGCCGGTCAACATCGAATTGTCGACCGCGGAAGAGCCGTCGGCGACCACGCCGTCGGTGGCGATCTTCTCCCCGGGGCGGACGACGAACTCGTCACCGACGATGAGTTGATCGGTGGGGATGCGCTGTTCGACACCCTCGCGCAGGACGGAGACTTCCTTGGCACCGAGCTCGAGCAGGGCACGCAGGGCGGCACCGGCGCGTCGCTTGGAGCGTGCTTCGAAGTAGCGGCCGGCGAGGATGAAGGTGGTGACTCCGGCTGCGGCCTCGAGGTAGATGTTGCCGGCCCCGTCGGAGCGGGAGATGGTCAGCTCGAACGGGTGTGTCATGCCGGCCGTTCCGGCGGTGCCCCAGAACAGGGCATACAACGACCACCCCAGTGCTGCGATGGTGCCCATCGAGATCAGGGTGTCCATCGTTGAGGTGGCGTGCCGCAGATTGGTGAAGGCGGCCTTGTGGAACGGCCATGCCCCCCACACCACCACGGGTGCGGCGAGGGTCAAGGAAAGCCACTGCCAGTTGGTGAACTGCAGTACCGGAACCATAGCCATCGCGATCACCGGCACGCTGAGCACCAGCGATATGAGCAGGCGTTGGCGCAGCGAGGCGGTGGGGTCGATCTCGGCTGGCCCGGCCGCGTCGGGGTCGGTGGAGGAGGCGGCGGGCGCGGGGACCGTGGCGGTGTAGCCGGCCTGCTCGACGGTGCCCACGAGATCCTCGGTCGAGACATCACCGACGTAGTCGACGCGTGCTTTTTCGGTGGCGTAGTTCACCGTCGCGGTGACACCGTCGAGCTTGTTGAGCTTTTTCTCGATCCGGTTCGCGCAGGAGGCGCAGGTCATACCACCGATGTCGAGTTCGACTCGGCCGTCGGCGGTGGGGTGGTGCGTGACGGGATTCATCGTCGCTCCTCTCGGGGTGTGGTGGTGTGTCAGTGTCCGTGCCCGGCGGGCATCGGCTCCGAGGCGGCGGGCACCGCGGCGTATCTGCTGTCGGTGACCATCAATCCTCCAGGTCTCTGATTGGCGACGGGCCCGCCCGCAGTGGACACCGCGGCGGCGTCGTGAGTCGAGGTGTCGTGTGTGTCGGGTGGTGCGGCACCTTCGGGGCCGAAGGCGTCCCCGGCTCCGAAGGCGAGCCCGAAGACCGCGGCTAGGGCGATGGTGAATCCGACGAACTTCGATGATGCGTTCATCGTGCGAATCTCCTGTCCGGGTCTGGTGTCGATCAGGAGGCGAGCTGGTAGCCGGCCTCGTCGACTGCGTGGGCGATGGCCGTCTGCTCGATCGGGGTGTCCGAGTCGATATCGACTCGGCCGCTCGCGAGGTCGACATTCACGGCGGTCACACCGGGGATGCCGCTGATCTCCTCTCGGACCGAGGAGACGCAGTGCCCGCAGGTCATTCCGGTGACGGTGACGGTGGTGTTCATCGATGCCCTTCTTTCTTCGATTCGGAATGTGATCGAGGTCGTCGCGACCCACTTACAGATTTACCATACCCCCCTACGGTATGCAACGAGATGTGCCGCACCGGTGCTACGGCATGACCCTGGGCACTGACCGGAACACCGCCCTCGGATGCGGGAGCGGCACCCAGAATCGAACGTCGCACCAGAGCCTGCATCGGCGGGCGTCCTCGACTCCGGCTACTACGAACGCGGATTACGCGCGCGCAGAGATGCCCACAATCTTCTCGATGATGTCGCTTCCGTCCTTGCCGACGTCGAATCTCGTGCGGACAGAGTGTTCTTTGGGTGATGATCATCGTCATCGCCATACTGGCCACGATCATGCTCTTCGCATACGAGCGTTCGGCCATCACACCGGTAGTCGGTGCGCAGGCAATCCATCGGCGTTCTGTCCTGGCTGCGGTCGGCGTCGCCGCGTTGACCGTACTGGCTTTCGACCTCGGGATGGGTGGTTGGATGCTGCTGCTGCACTACACCGAGACCATGCCACCGGCCACCGATGCTGCGTTCTGGATGCTCATGCAAATCGGTATCGTCCTCGGGGTGGTCACGGGTTACCCCGTCGTCCGTCGCCTCCAACGTCACCGCAGTACCCCCGCCTGAGGTGTGGGTGGCCCGCATTCGCGTGAATGCGGGCCACCGGTCGGTGGATAGACGTGAACGGTGCCGCGTCGATACCCTCGTGTTCGGCAATCATCGTCGAGGTCTTGGGTGTGGGCAGTGCATGGGTGTGGGCAGTGCAGGCCATTTCCCGGCGTGCACTGCCGCTAGCCGGTGGCCGGTACCTCGCCGCTTTCGGTCACTGTGGTCTCGGTGGGGGGTGGGGTGAGCCGGTCGGATCGATCGAGCGCATAGAGAGCGGCCACAGATGCCGCCCCGACCAGGGTCAGTATCGCCCAGATCAGTGCACCCAGATGCGCGTCGCTGAGAAGCCCGAAGACGGCTCCTGTACCCAGATTACCGAGCAGGATGCCGACCCCGACGATGGTGTTGTAGAACCCGTAATGGGTGGCCACCAGCTTCCCGCCCGACAGGGTCACCACCGTGTCCATCTCGAACGGAAACACCGCGGCGGTGCCGACCGCCAACAGTGCAGCGGTGAACACCAGGGCGCCGGCGGCGGCCCACCCGCCCAGCGCGGCCGGGCTCGGCAGCACGATCAGCGGGAGGAACGCCAGCGCCATGATTGCCATACCGACCACCACGCTTCGCCCCGAACCCCACCTGCGGGACAACCAGGACGTGATCCGGAACTGCCCGGCGATCGCGACCACGCCGGAGACCACGAACAACGAGGTCACCAGAGCGGTGTCGGACCTGCCGTCACCGACTACTACCGCCGCCTGCAGCGGCAGCGCAAGATAGATCTGGAACGAAAGCACGTAGGATCCGATCATCGCCAGCGCGAACAGCACGAAGGGTCGGTTGGACATCACCACCCGCCAGTCCTCGAGTACCGATGTCGTGGCCCCGGCAGTTTCGGCCCGGTGCGCGGGGAGCGTCCAGATCTGCACGATCGTCAGCACAGCAAAAATCGCGGCCGCGGCCAGTGAGGTGACTCGGAAGTCGAGGGTGGTCAGCGCGAGACCGATCAACGGGCCCAGCAGAATCCCGGCCTGATAGAACACGTTGAACACCGCGAACGCCTCGACCCGCCGTGGACCGGCGTCGGCGGCCAGGTACGCCCGTACGGCCGGGTTGAACAGCGCACCGGCGAACCCGGTTGCGGCCGAGGCGAGCAGGATCGCCGGCAGCGATTCCGCGGCCGCGAGCAGTACGAAACCGGCGACCCGCAGCAGGCAGCCGGCGACGATCAAGGGTTTGTATCCGAGGCGGTCGGCGAGGGTGCCGCCGAGCAGGAACATCCCTTGCTGGGAGAAGTTGCGCATACCCAGCACCAGCCCGACCGCCCACGCCGCCAGGCCCAGGGGACCGGCCAGATACCCGGCCAGGTACGGCATCAGCATGTAGAAACCGACGTTGATGGAGAACTGGTTGACCATCAACACCTGGCTGGGCCGGTCGAAGCTACGGAACTGAGTCAGAAGGGTTTTCATCGAACGCTTTCGGTGGGATCGACGACGGTGGGATCGACGACGGTGGGATCGACGACGGTGGGATCGACGACGGTGGCGCACCGCGTCCACGACGTCACAGTCTCATCGGCGGGGTGGGCGATGGTCGTCGGCTCGGTCGGCGGGTCAACGTCGAGCAGGCCATGCTCGGTGCAGTACTCGTCGTTGTAGATGGTGTCGAAGTAGCGCTGCGGTCCGTCGGGGAAGACCGCCGCGACCCGGGTCTCCGGCGGGCTGGTGCGAGCGATCCAGCCGGCCGCGAGGGCCACGGCCCCGACGCTCCAGCCGCCGCTGGCGTGGTGCGTCGCCGCCAGGGTGCGGCACGACCACACCGCTTCGTGCGGGGCCACCCAGTGCACCTCGTCGAAGGCGGGATAGTCGATATTGTCGGGATAGATGCTCGAACCCAACCCGCGCATGAGCCGAGCGCTTGCGGGTTGCCCGAAGATCGTCGATCCGATGGTGTCGACACCGACCAGTTTCAGGTCGGGGCAGAACTGCCGGAGCACCCTGGCCACCCCGGCGGAGTGCCCTCCGGTACCCACCGAGCAAACCAAGGTGTCGACGCGGCCGAGCTGGGCGATGAGTTCGTGAGCGAGCGACTCGTACGCCTCGACATTGTCCGGGTTGGTGTACTGATCCGGGCACCACGACCCTGGATGTGTATCGAGGAGTTCACGGACCTTCTCACGCCGGGCCTGCTGCCAGCCGCCGTCGGGGTGCGGTGTGGTGACCAGTTCGACGCGGGCACCGTACGCGGCGAGCATCCGGTGCACGATCGGTTCCAGTCCCGGGTCGGTGACGAGGGTGACGGGGTGGTGATGGGTGATCCCGGCCAGGGCCAAACCCAGGCCGAGGGTTCCGCTGGTGGATTCGATGATCATCGAACCGGGAGCGAGGTCGCCGCGGGCCTTTGCTTTCTCGACCATGTGCAGCGCGGGGCGGTCTTTCATCCCGCCGGGATTGCTGCCTTCGAGTTTCGCCCAGAAACCGCGGCCGGAGTCCGCGAACGGTTCACCGATCCACAGAACGGGCGTGTTGCCGACCATCGTGCTCGGTTCCGGGCAGTTCTTGGCGGTCGCCAACATGTGGCCGGCGGAGGACGGTGGCACGAGTGTGGAGCGAACAGCACTGTTCATGAGTAATCCCTGTATGTGACCTGCGAGGGCGCAGTAAGTGAGTGATGGGCAGCACGAACTGGGCCATGAGAAGAGGAGTCCTCGGATGGCCCGCGGGCTGCTGATCAGCACCTGTTGATACAGAGTTCGTTCAAGACGGTTCGGCCGTGCCGGATCGGAATGGGTAGATCCGGTGGGGCTCGCGGGTTGCGCGGGGCAGACATCGCCACCAACACCACAGCGAAGGCCATCGCTGCGACCGCGGCGATGGTCGATGGGCGGGGCGGGTTGTCGGATCGGGGCATTGCGATGACGGTGTTCGTATCGTGCGCCATGTGGGGCGATCCGACGTCGATGTGCGCGTGGTTCGGGGAGAGTTCCGCGGCGGCCTGAGACGAGGACGAAACGATGTGTACGCCGTCGCTGTGATGGTCCTGTTCCCAGGCGATGCCGCATTGAGCGATGGTGTGAGCCAACAAATACAGGACAGCGGCGACTGCGATAACCGTCCGCAGGCGCGGCGGGCCCAGCGCAGAGATTCTCACAACGCCTCGACGGTAGCAGCCGGAAACTGGGTTGGCCCAAACCCATTCAGGGTGCCCCTGATGTGCCGCCGCCGAATCGGGCGGTCACACCGCCCGCCCGCAGGCACCACATGTTTCTGGTCACGTCGAACACGGCCAGGACGATCGGGGCGGTGATCATGATGGCCGCCAGAGCAGATGCACCCGCATATGTCGGCGTGCTGCGGCGCGGTAGAAGCCAGTCTCCATCCCGGGGTCCAGCACGCATCTTGTGCGAGCCGAGGGTGGTCCGTGCACCGGTCGATGCCCGGCCACGAAGGGCACCGCGAAGGACAAAGGGCACAGCGAAGGTGCGCGGTCGATATCCCGGGGTATGCATCGACGTCGCAGAGGCGCGGTGTCGGCGGGGGAGCCGGTCCGGGCTCACCGCTGTTACTACTATCGTGCATAGTAGCAACCGAGGGTGGTCAGGTGGCGCTATGCCGTACATGAGAAAAGAGCCATGCAGGCATGCTCGATATCGAGTCCAGCGCAACAACAATGAACCGTCACCGACGAACCCGACGTCGTGCGTTCACCGCGATAGCAGGCAGGTCATCGTCCGCGGTATCTGCTGGTGTGCTGTTGTACGCGGGCTTTCCACCTCGGTCGCTGTGGTTCCTCGCGCCGCTGGGTATCGGGGTTCTTGTTCTCGTCATCCGCGGCCGTTCCATCCGGGCGGCATTCTTCTACGGGTATCTGTCGGGGCTTGCGTTCTTTCTGCCCCTTCTGCCCTGGGTGGGCGTCTACGTCGGCGCCCCGCCGTGGCTGGCGCTCGCGGCGATCCAAGCGATAGCAGTGGCACTGTTCTGCGCTGCAGCGGCCGCAGTGTCCGGGTTGCGCTTCGAAGCGCTGTGGATCGCCGCGATCTGGACCGCCACCGAAGGTCTGCGCGCACGGATTCCGTTCGGGGGATTTCCGTGGGGGAGATTAGCTTTCGCCCAAGCAGACGGCCCTCTGCTCTCGCTTGCCGCGTTCGCCGGTGCGCCCGGTGTATCTTTCGCAGTCGCAGTGATCGGCGCGGCACTGGCAAGTGTGGTCCGCCAGGTACGCTCGCCGACGTCGCGATTCGCAGTCGGATCGGTGGCCACTGTAGTGATCGTGCCAGCTCTGGCTTTCGCGCTCACTCCCGCTGGCGACGCAGGCGCAGCGCGTGCGACGGTCGCCGTTGTGCAAGGCAACGTTCCGCGGTTGGGTCTGGACTTCAACTCGCAACGTCGAGCAGTTCTCGACAATCACATCGAGCGAACAAGGCAACTCGGGGACGACATCACCGTCGGCAGTGTGCCCGCTCCCGACCTGGTGATCTGGCCGGAGAATGCATCCGATATCGATCCGCTGCGCAATGCCGACGCCACTGCCGGGATCGACGCTGCAGCGCGGTCGGTCGGGGTGCCGATTCTGGTCGGTGCGGTCCTTGGCAACGACGACGGCACCTCGACGAATACCTCGATCGTGTGGGATCCGGTACTCGGACCGGGGGAGCGACACGACAAACGCAAACTTGTTCCTTTCGGAGAGTATCTCCCGATGCGATCTGTGATGACGGCGTTGTCCTCGTACGCCTCGCAGGCCGGTAACTTCGTTCCCGGGTCGGGCGACGGTGTCGTCGATATCGCCGGAATTCCGACGGCCGTCGCCACGTGTTACGAGGTCGCGTTCGATGACCTGGTCACCGAGTCCGTGCGTGCGGGGGCGCAGCTGATCACGGTCCCCACCAACAATGCGACGTTCGGGCGCACCGACATGACCTACCAGCAGTTGGCGATGTCGCGGCTGCGGGCGGTCGAGCACAACAGGACTGTTCTCGTTGCGGCGACCAGTGGGGTCAGTGCCGTCATCGACCCACAGGGGAAGGTCGCAGATCGTTCGGGCTTGTTCACTGCGCAGACGTTGGTCGCTGATGTTGCCCTGGAAACGAGATCGACGTGGGCGACAAAGCTGGGACCGCTTCCGGAGTACGCCGCGGTCGTTCTTGCTGTCGTGGGGTGTGCTCTCGCATGGAGAAGGCAGCGTTCGCCGGCCGATGGTCTCCGACCGTCGACGTCCGGTGCTACCGCGCTGTGAGGCACGAAACCACTGCGGGGGACATCGAACTACTAACCATGATAGTAATTACCCCACTCGTCGTGTATCTTTTCGTTATCGCGTCGTGATCCGTTCGATACATCAGTGAGGTGCGCACGTCGATGATTACGCCTCGCTCCATTCGATTACCGAGGACTCTGCTGTGGCACAACACCGTATGACCCGCATGACCGACCGACGTCGACAGTTGATGGACTGTGACGTGCAGGGAGTGGCGGTGACGCCGAGAGGGCGGCATCGCGCTCGGGCGCGCGCCACCGAGCGCCGCGGCAGTGTCGCTGTCGGTATTGCGGTGGCAGCGGGCGCTCTGGTCACGGCGGGTGCCCAATATGCGAGTCCCGCACAGGCGCAGGCAGTCCCCGTGCACGAAGCGACACCGATGCAGGACCCGGTGGCCGAATACTTGCCTCAGATCCTCGCCATACCGGAGATCTCCAATATCAACGATGCGATCGAGCAGTTGGCGAAGGGGCAACGAAGGGCAGAGGAGAGCGCTGCGCGTGATGCAGCGGCGCTGCGACCACTCGTCGTTCGTCCGGTCGCCGGGACCCTGACCTCGGATTTCGGTCCACGATGGGGGACTACGCACACCGGGCTCGACATCGCCAACGCTATCGGAACTCCCGTCTACGCGGCAGCCGACGCTACCGTGCTCGACTCCGGTCCTGCAGACGGATTCGGCCTCTGGGTACGTCTTCAACATGACGATGGAACGACAACGGTCTACGGGCACATCGATCAAACCTTGGTGACAGTGGGGCAACGAGTACAAGCCGGTGAGCAGATCGCCACCGTCGGCAATCGTGGCCAATCGACCGGGCCTCACCTGCATTTCGAGGTCGTCGACGCTGCGGGGAGCAAGGTCGATCCTCAGGAGTGGCTCGCCTCTCGGGGTGTCGCGCTGTCCGACGCGGCTGTTCGGTCGTAGGCCCCCGTTTCACCTCTCGGGCTCGCAGTAGGTACGGCGAACTTACCGGAATGCGGGCGATCGTACTGCGCTCCCGCTGAACATGTCGAGGCACCGAGGGTTCAGGTCCGATGGTGAAAACGAGACCGCAGAGACGCATCCGAAGTCAGTGCAACAGTGCGGAATTCGTTCCCATCGGCGGGCCGTGCGGTCGAGGCTCGACTACGAGTCACGGTCCGAACCGGTGATGGTGGCTCCGCGTTCCGCGAGCCAAAGTCTGGGGTCGACCTTGTTGCCGGCGGGTGTGTCGACCTCGAAGTGCAGATGTGGACCGGTGGAGATACCCCGGTTTCCTACCGTCGCAATTTCTTCACCAGCAGTGACGCGTTGACCTACGGTCACGAGGTTGTCGTTGTTGTGCCCGTAGGTCGTTACGGTGCCGTCATCGTGGCGTATACGCACCCAGAGTCCGAAGCCCTGGGCCGGTCCCGCGCTGATCACCTCGCCGTCCGCAACGGCGACGATCGGTGTACCGGTGGAGTTGGCGATGTCGATTCCTTGATGGGCGCGGCCGTCGCCGAAGGTCGAGGTCAACGTTCCTGTTGTCGGCGCACGATACTTTCCGTTGCTCGACCCTGTTGTGCCGGTAGGGGATTGCGGGGCGGCCGACGGATGATCGCCCGCCTCGGGTGTCGTGGTTTCGGGTGTCGTTGTTTCAGATGACGTGCCGGGTGCCGACGTTTCAGGCACAGTGGCGTCGGGTTCGAGCGCGGGCAGTTCGGGCGTCGACGGGTCGGCGGCCGACTCGGGGTCCTGAGTGTCCTGAGTGTCCTGAGTGTCCTGGGTGCCTTGGGCGGTCGGTTGTTCGGTCGAGGGCTCGGCGTTCGACCTGCCGGGTGGGACCGCCGCATGTCCGCGCGACGAGGTGTGCGGGGTGGCCGGATCGTGGGGAGTCTCGGCGGCCGCGAGTGTGGATGCAAGTGTGGCGACGTCCATCGACGACACCAGTCGGGGGAGAACTGTGGGGTCGATGTCGTCGATCGGCGCGAGACAGGGGGTCAGTCGCGAAAGGGCTCCCGTTGGTCCGTCAGCTGTATCGGTGGCTCCGATCGTGCCCACGAGGCAGGAGACGATGCGGCTCTGTGGGCCGGCCAGGTCGTCGAGAGCGCCGTTGGCGCGAATCTCGCGTAGTGCGCCGACGACGAGATCGAGGACCTCCTGTTGGACGTGCGGGTCCGATTGGGCCTGCGCGGGGAAGGCAGGCGGCGGCGCAGCCGGATCGGCGTCCGGGGCTGCAGACGCCGTGGGTGCCAGCGCGAGGATGCCTCCCACGAACGCGGTACCGACGAGGATGCGAGTACCCCACCGAGTTCGGTGCGCCATGTACGAGGACGAGGGCAGAGGTCTCATGTCGGTGGTCCTCCTGGACGGCAACTGCATACCTGGCAGTAATTCAGGTCGCCTTCGAGTCAAGGCGACACGCCGCATCACTATTACACCCTTTCCGCACAAGCACCATCAGTCACAGTGAATTACATCGGTAACATTCGCACCCTGCGACCCATTTCGATCGTCGGGTTGTTTCTCGGGAGCCGAAGTTCATGTACGTAATATCTTCTGCGCCAGAAGGACTCGGCGTCGCTGGACGGCCTTCATCGTGCGCCTCGATGGGGACGGTCGTCTTCGGCGAACGGCCGGAGAGCTGTGTGCTGGCACTGTGAGGCCCGAGGGCGAAGGGGACCGCGAAAGCGTTGACGGCGTGCAGGATCCACGTTGCTACTATCGAAGATAGTAGATCGTGTAGTATGACGCTGACAGACCGGAAGACATCGTCGAGGTGAACGAGACAGAGGTGCAGGGTGCAGCGGGTGACGACACGCTGGTCCCTACTTGCGATCATCGTCATCGTGACAGTTGTTGGAGCGCTGGCATTGTGGTCTCGAGATCCCTCGACCCAGTCGGTGGGGTCCGCAGGATCGGCACCTCACGTCGAGGACGAGGATCTCCCGTCGGCAGTGATCGCTACCCGTGCTGCCCTCGAGCCGTGCCCGACCTCGTCGCCGGTTCCGTCCCCCGTAACTGGCGAGCTCGTCGGTACGTCCGCACGATGCTTGGGAACGTCGGACTTATCCGATCTGGGGACCTCCCTGGCTGGGCAACCCACATTGCTCAATGTCTGGGCGTCGTGGTGCGGTCCGTGTAGACAGGAGATTCCGGTTCTGGCACAGTACGCCGCAGAACCGGATGCGGTTCGGGTCGTCGGTCTCAACGTCCAAGACGATGCCGATGCGGCATTGAGCCTGCTCACCGAGCTGGGAGTGCACTATCCCTCGTTCGATCAGGCCGACGCGGCGTTGCAGACACTTGACGCGCCCCCTGTCCTGCCCCTGAGTTTCTTGGTCCAGAGCGATGGAACGATCGAGCGCATCACCTCGACGCCGGTGTTCTACGACCCGAGTCAGGTGCGGGAGGCGGTAACAGCGCTTGTGCGCTGATCTCAGCACGAGCACGAGCACGAGCACCAGCACCAGCAACGCGGCGAGGATCGAACGCCCGCCGGCGGACGGACTTCTACAGAATTGGGAGATGTGTATGACCGGGCAGCGGGCAGGTGCGTTCTCGCTCACGCGCCGCAACTTTCTCGCGCTGAGCGCGGCCGGAACGAGTGCCGTCGTGTTGGGGGCATGCGGCAATGGCTCGTCCGCAACAGCAGTCGTCGGACCGGACTCCGATGTGGTGGGACAGGCCGAGGACGCGCGCCGCTCGGCTACCGGCAGACAAGTCGATATTTCCTTGAGTGCTCAGCCCAGCACGATCGACCTCGGCGGAGTGCAGGTACAGACCTGGACTTTCGGCGACAGACTCCCCGGTGCCGAGATTCGCCTGAGCCGAGGTGATGTGTTGCGCGCACAGCTCGACAACCGCCTCGAGCAGGAGACGACGATCCATTGGCACGGAATCGCCTTGCGCAACGACATGGACGGAGTGCCGGGCCTGACTCAGCCGGCTGTGGCTTCCGGTGACTCGTTCGGCTACGACTTCACCGTGCCCGACGCGGGCACGTACTTCTTTCACCCTCACGTCGGTACCCAACTCGACAGAGGACTGTATGCACCGCTGATCGTCGAGGACCCCGCCGACGGCTCGGACTACGACCTCGAAGCCGTCCTGGTCCTCGACGACTGGCTCGACGGGGTAGCCGGCGACCCCGATCGAGAACTCGAACGGCTGCGCAGCGAGGGCATGTCGATGGGCGGCATGTCGATGAGCGCGCCCACCGCCCAGTCGCCTCTCGGTGGCGACACCGGCGACGTGAGCTACCCGTACTACCTGATCAACGGCAAGATCGGGGCCGATCCCATCGTGCTCGGCGGACGGCCGGGCCAGCGGCTGCGCCTGCGCATCATCAACGCAGCTGCCGACACGGCCTTCCGTTTCGCAGTGGGGGGGCATCCTCTCACTGTTACTCACAGCGACGGATTTCCGGTTCAGCCCGAGCAGGCGCAATGCTTGTTGATAGGGATGGGAGAGCGTTACGACGCAATCATCACCTTGCAGGACGGGGCGTTTCCGATTGTCGCCGCCGCGGAAGGTAAGGACGGGAGCGGGTTCGCTGTGTTGCGTACCGGGCCAGGCGCCGCGCCGCAGTCCTCAGTCCGGCCTGCCGAACTCTCTGCAGCCCCGGTGATGGCTGATCGACTGAGGTCGCTCGATACGGTCCGCTTGTCCGCACGCGAGCCGGATCGCACGTACGACATCGCTCTCGGGATGGAGATGGGCGGGTACACCTGGACGCTCAACGGTGAGACGTACGAGCAGCACACCCCCCTCGACGTTCGCGAAGGCGAAAGAGTACGACTTCGCTTCGTCAACGCCACCACGATGTTTCATCCCATGCATCTGCACGGACACACCTTCGAGGTTGTCAACGGTGCCGGATCAGGCCCCCGGAAGGACACCTCGCTGGTCTTGCCGAACCAAACTGTCGAAGTCGACTTCGACACCGACAATCCCGGCCAGTGGCTTCTGCACTGCCACAACCTCTATCACGGGGAAGCGGGAATGATGACATCGGTGTCCTACCTGGCGTGAGCCTACGGCCGCATTCGTGTTCGAGGCATGCAAACCTCTCGGACCAGGGTGCTCGCTACCGAAGGATCACGTAGCTGGCTCGTTCGACGGGATAGAGTGAACACGCGCCTAGGAGGCACTCATGCAGGGTTTGGGAGAGCTCGAAGCTCTGGTGATGGACGTGGTGTGGAATACCAGCGCCGCAGTCCGGGTTCGTGATGTCATCGATCAACTCGAGGACGGTCGAGAACCGGCGTACACCACGATTCAGACGGTGCTCGACAATTTGCACCGTAAAGGCTGGGTACACCGACAACGCAACGGACGGGCATATTGGTACGAAGCCACCCGAAGCAGGGAAGAAGCCGCCTCCGACGCCTTGCGAATACTTCTCGAATCGACCGGCGACCCGACGAGCGTGCTGCTGCACTTCGCCCGCGGCGCTTCCGATGACGAATCGAAGGTGCTCACCCGCGGTCTGAAAGAGCGTAAGAGGTGACTGCCGTACTCCTGTGGGCCCTCGGTGGGCTGTTGGTTGCGGCTGCCGCGCCATTGCTGATGAGGTCGATGATCGACAGAGGTATCGATGCGCACGTCACGCTCTTGACGTGGTCGGCGCTCGTTGTGGGCACCTTGGTCAGCATTGCGGTACCGGTCGTGCTCAGTGCGATCCCCAGTCATGGGGGCGTGACGACCCTGGTCGACATCGCACACCAATGCTGGCTCGCCCTTCAGGGCGACATACCTGCCCGCGTCGAGGCCATCGTCGGGGTTGTCGGGATTGCGATGTTGGGCTGCGGCGCAGTCCGCTGGATCATTCACCTGAGACGCGCAGTGTGTGAGCGACGGCGAGTGTACGAGCGGCACATCGATCTGCTGCGCATCATCGCTGGAGGCGTCGGGTTTTCCGGTTCGAATCAACCCGCGTCGACCTTGTGGCTTCCGTTGGACAGTCCTCTCGCGTACAGCGTCGCGGGACGACCGGCGATGGTCGTGGCCAGCGAGGGGCTACGTACGCAGTTGACGCCTGCTGAAGTCGAGGCGGTCCTCGCACACGAACGTGCACACATCGATGGCCGGCATCATCTGCTCGTAGGCATTGCCGAGTCGGTGGCCTATGCGTTTCCGTGGCTACCGATCATGCGAGCGTCACCTTCGCTCGTGCGCGCTCTGGTCGAACTCGACGCGGACGCCCGCGCAGCCCGCTCGCACGGACGAGACCCCGTGCGGCGCGCTCTGACTTCGCTGCGCCCGCACCCTGTTCCTCTGCCCGCCCTCGGTATGGTTTCCGATGCCACCGTTGTGCGGCTCGATCGTCTCGCCGTGGACCGAGTGATCCCGCATGCTCCCCTCCGGTGGGCGCGGGCGTTCGTAGCGTGCACCGCCGTTGCCCTGCCTGCGTTACCAGTAGTGGCCCTGCTGGGGGCCATGACGTTGGCATCCTGCGCGGTGGGATGAAATGCCCCGCGCGGCACTACAGATCACGGGAGCGAGTCCGCAATACTCGCCCCTCGGCTTTCGGGTGCGGGAAGCGATCATCATGAGACCGACGAGCGCGAGGACCATCGCCATCGGATAGCCGACCGCGAGATCCTGCCATCCGGCGCTCGGAAGTGACCCGAAGCTGCCCGAGATGAATTACGACGTGGGTCGCACCGATCACGACACCCGCCATCAGGACCACCCAACCCCGACCTTGACGGCGGCGCTCACGCTTGTACGCCTCGGTGTAGAGCGCCCGCGTCCTCCGGCGGCCGCCGTCTCGTTTTTGGCCTGTCATCGCGCGCCTGCACGTCCACACGCTATTGCTCGTGAGCGAGTTGGCCGACGGAGCCGAAGCACCGCCGAGAAGGCATTCCGCAAGCGGCGGCATCCCTGCGCTGGTAGCGCTGAGCGGGACAGCATGCGCGAGAGGTTCTGATTCGGCGGTACGGGGAGGGGGCCCGTTCGACTCCGTTGCGCCCGGTGGCAAACCGATATCGACTACTTCCCGGCAGTAGCGGGACCATCGGCGAATTGTCCGGTCCCGACCTGGTAAACCCTGACCAAGACGATCTCGGCATTCGATTTCATCGGACACGTTCTGGTGATCAACCTCCGGGGTCGGCACTGCGGAAGGTGATTGATCATTCTTCGATGGTTCGTCCGGTGTGTCGCCACGCGAGCATGCCGCCTTGTAGTTCGACTACATCGGTGTAGCCGAGAGCGGCCAGGTCTTTCGCCGCGGTGGCGCTCATTGTCCCGGTACGGCAGTAGATCGCCAGCGGTGTGGTCCGGTCGGGCGGCAACGTCGCGGCCTGTTGTCGGATCTGGTCGAAGGGAAGGCTCGAGTCGGTTCCCGGGAGCTGGCCCTCGTTGGGGGTATGGACGTTGATCGTGACTCGGGCGGGATCGGCGATTGCGGCGGCGAAGTCAGCGGGATCGAGCAGTTCCGCCCGTGTAGCAACGGGCATTGACGCGGTGGGCTCAGTGGCCTCGCCGCCGGTACATCCAGCGAGTGCAAGGACGAGGACAGTCAGTATCGATGCCGGACTACGGAGCGTCGATCGGGACACCGAATGCGGTGCCATCGCATCGAGGTGATCACCGAAAGGCACACGCATAAAAATACGTTCGGTGATCACGAGAGCACCTGCGACGCTGCGAGGACGCCGATGAGGACCGCGCAGCAGATGAGCGAGACAGTGAGTCGGCCTCGACGAGTGTGCGCGTCCACTCGAAACAGAAACAGGCCTTGCCGGACCAATGTGTATGCGGCAATACTCCCCAGGAAGACCAGCCCTCCGACGGGAAGGTCGACCTGAAGTACCGCGGCGAGCGCAACTCCCGCGATCAACAGGGCTGCAGCGGCCTCGTAGAGCTGAACCGGAATCCTCCTCGTCGCCAGGGTGCGATCGGACGAAAACAGGCCCCACCGAGATCGAGTCGGACGCCCCGAACAGCAGCCCGCCAAGAAGCATCCCGGACGACCGATCGCCATGCCGAGAAACAATCCCGGGGTGGTTGCATCCAGGACTGCGCCGACGTCCATACCCCCGAGTGCTCCGCCGATGACCAAGGTGCCGAGCGAAACGAGGAGGAAGCCTTGTATGCACGCTCCTGCGCGGATGAAAGTAGATATCGGTCGACGGTGCAAGATCAAGTACCAAACCTTGGCACCGATATATCCCAAAACGCAACTCAGAGCTGAAATTGCAACAGCAGCAGCAACATTGGCATCCATGCGTGAGAGCAGGAATCCCTGAACAATCAATGCAACCACCGCTCCCGCGGCTACCAACGCCGGCCAACTCCACACCCGCACAGCGGGACCGTATGTCAGTAGCGCAGTGCGCGCGGTGAGCACAGAGTTCTGCTGCCGTTCGCTACTGTCTGCGCCCCCGTCGATGCGTCGCGCACTCACCTCCCACTCCCCGCTGGCAATGCCCTGAATACGGGTGGTCGCGGCGAACCGGCCTCCAGCGGCAGGACGTGATTTCACGACCAGAGTCCGATCGAAACCGACCTTCTCGGTCGATGCATGGCCCTCGACTTCCACCCGCGATCCAGTGAAGCGAATCGCCACGTCGTGGCTGGGCTCGGCATCGGCCCCGCCGACACCCCAGTACGTCACCGCAAGCCCCAGCGGCTCGACCTGGGAAATCTCATCGGTACAACTGGTGGCTGGTGAGCGCTTGGGTGCGTAACTCTGCGGTGCGGGCGCAACAGCTTCAGGCGTGCGGGCACGTGGGCGCTCCGGCGGCGCTGCAGTATCGATCGTCGGTTCTGCGGCCTGGGCCGACGCTCGCGGTGGGGTAGTGGAGGCCGGCGCGAAAGCCCGGGCGACAGTGGGATGGAGTGCACCGCTGCCGGGCGAGTGGCCCCTGCTTCGAAGATAATCGGCGGCGGCGACGCTGACCGCAGAATGTGGGGCCACCGCTGAGAGGGGATGCCTTGGCTGGGGCTCAGTACGTATGGCACCGGGGTGGGGAGCCGGTGGGCCGCCCCCGGATCGTGTCGCCGTGGTTCGTCGTTTGTGCGCTTTCGATCGCGACTTGCTGGATTTCTTTCCCACAGGTTGCCTCCATCATCGCCTGTCCGGGCGACGGCGTCTCGACAGCAGTCAACTACTATGCTCGATAGTAGCTGAACTACTAAGCGTTATAGTAGGAGCTGCGGGATGACCACACTCCGCAGGTCAGCAGGTGGCTGGTGCGAGAGTGAGGAGCAGCAATGATGAATATGGGCACCATGAGTGGCGGATGGACGATGATGGCAGGAATGGCCGCGTTCTGGCTGGTCGTGATCGCTCTGTTGATCTGGGGTGCGGTTCGGCTGATGTCCGCTCGCCCGCAATCGGGGGAGGACGCGCAGGAAATCCTCGATCGTAGATTCGCGGCCGGGGAGATAGATCGAGATTTCTATCGCGCAGCGGTCGCAGAATTGGCGACCGCTGCGCTGCGCAAGCGTGCCGACACTCGGTAAAGAGCAACTGCGGTGTGACGGGCAGGCATTTTCACCGCATGTGACCGAGTTTGCGGACTGGATATGTCGGTGCGCGCCGGCTGGCCGGTAGGGCAGGGCTCGCCCGGGGCCGGTGAGCGGCAACTGTCGGCGCGTTCGAAGGCGCACCGAAACGATCAGATCGAAAGTGGAACCGAACGTGAGTGATACACCCATCTACGACTTACTCAACGCTACATCGGCGTCGCCGCAGCCCCATGGTGAACGAGACAGTATCGCTCCACCGTCCGATCTGCGGCGTCAGCGATCGACCGAACGAGCAGTTCCGCGATCTTCGAGAGTCGACACGCGGGCTCGCCATGCGCGCCGTGACATGGCGTAATTCGCCCTGCCCTGCCTCCAGTCGGTGAGAAGACTCGTAACGGAAATCGCAGCGAACGCCGATGATCCACGCGCGTGTGCAGGTACGCCCGTCGCTGTAAGGCTCAGCTGTGCCGCGGATGCATGCGCCCCTTGACCGAATCGGTATCGACATCCATGCCCGTCCGTGAGCATGACAGCGACCGCGGGTGCACCTGGTGGCCAGCCGACTGGCGCTCACGCGTTGACAACACCCTGACGGTTCTTCCCAATGAGATCAGGAAGGGGTATGGTTCGACTTGATCGACATATACCCCTATGGGGTATATGTTGTCCGAGATGTCGAAAGCTACGCATGATCATCACGCACTGTCAGTTACGCCGGTATCGATGTACGGCCACTGTGAGTCGTCGGTCCGCAACGACGTCAACGCCGTGATCGGAATGGACACTGTCGCGTTATCGGCGGCGGCAGGGACATTCACGGTCACCAGTGCAGCCGCGCTCGTCCAGGCGCAGATCATTGTCGCCCTCGACGCCGAATACACAGCCGAACCAGAACCCACGAGTTCATGGGATGAATGGATATCGAACTCGATGGATGAGAGGACTGCACGATGAACGATCACACACACTCCGACGTCGACTCCGCGCGGACGGATCCGCCGAACAGACTGCAGCACAGCGGGCATGAAGAAGGACCCGAAATGCACACGGACGGGGCAGAGAAGGCGACTCCGCAGTCGGACCACGACACCGGCGGGCACAACGCAGAGCACGGCGGGCACACCGGTCACGGTGATCACGTCGGTATGTTTCGTCGCCTGTTCTGGGTCATGCTGGTCCTTGCCGTTCCGGTGATCGTTGCCTCGAACATGTTCGCGATGCTCCTCGGCTACTCATTGCCCGACGCAGCGTGGATTGCCTGGGTCTCTCCGGTGTTCGGAACGGTGATGTACGCCTGGGGCGGGTCTCCGTTCCTCTCCGGAGCAGTCAGCGAAATCCGTTCCCGTGCACCGGGAATGATGCTGCTCATCGCCCTCGCGATCACCGTCGCATTCATTGCGTCGATGGGAGCGAGCCTCGGCCTGCTCGATCATCAGCTCGACTTCTGGTGGGAACTGGCCCTGCTGATCGTGATCATGCTGCTCGGGCACTGGATCGAGATGAGATCACTCGCCCAGACCACCTCCGCTCTGGACTCGTTGGCGGCGTTGCTCCCGGATGTCGCCGAACGCGTCGAGGGCGACGATGTGGTGCCGGTGCCCCCGTCCGAGCTGCAGCTCGGTGATGTCGTTGTCGTCCGCCCCGGCGGCCGCGTACCGGCGGACGGCACCATCGTCTCCGGATCGGCGAGCATGGACGAATCGATGATCACCGGGGAATCACGCACCGTCCGCCGCAGCGACGGCGATCAAGTCGTCGCCGGCACTGTCGCCACCGACTCAGGTCTGCGCGTCCAGGTCACTGCAGTAGGGGAGGACACCGCCCTCGCCGGCATCGGCCGCTTGGTCGCCGACGCCCAGAACTCGACCTCGCGCGCTCAGCGCATCGCGGACACCGCCGCTGGCTGGCTGTTCTGGTTCGCTCTCGGTGCCGCGATCATCACCGCTGCGGTGTGGACTCTGGTCGGGATGCCCGACGACGCCGTCATCCGCACCATCACCGTGCTGGTCATCGCCTGCCCGCACGCACTCGGACTGGCGATTCCGCTGGTGGTCTCCATCGCCACCGAACGCGCCGCCCGCGGCGGTGTTCTGGTCAAGGACCGGCTCGCACTCGAAACCATGCGCACGGTGGACACCGTGCTGTTCGACAAGACCGGGACCCTCACCAAGGGTGAACCCACCGTCACCGCAGTCGAGGTGACCGGCGGGCGCACCGCCGACAACGTTCTCGCGCTGGCCGCTGCCGCAGAAGCAGATTCCGAACATCCACTCGCCCGTGCCATCGTCGAGGCCGCACGCGCGCGGAACCTGACGGTCCCGGCTGCAGCCGGCTTTCAGTCGTCCCCCGCCGTCGGGGTCGCAGCCGACGTCGACGGCGTCCGGATCCAGGTCGGCGGGCCGGCACTGCTCGAGCAGGAACACGGATCCGAACTCGCTGTCGCCGACCGGTGGCGCGGGGACGGGGCGATCATCCTGCACGTCCTCGCCGACGGGGCCGTGATCGGTGCCCTCGCGCTCGCCGATGAGATCCGGTCCGAGTCACGCACTGCGGTAGACGCGCTGCACGCGCGAGGAATCGCGGTCGTGATGATCACCGGTGATGCCGACGCCGTCGCGAAGTCCGTCGCCACCGAGCTCGGTGTGGACCGCTACTTCGCCGGGGTGAAACCGGAAGACAAGTCGCACAACGTCGCTGAACTCCAGAGCGAAGGCCGTACGGTGGCGATGGTCGGCGACGGAGTCAACGACGCCCCGGCTCTGGCGCAGGCCGATGTCGGTATCGCGATCGGGGCCGGCACCGACGTCGCAATCGCATCGGCCGGAGTGATCCTCGCCAGCGACGACCCGAGGTCGGTGTTGTCGGTGATCGAACTCTCGCGCGCCTCGTACCGAAAGATGAAGCAAAACCTCTGGTGGGCAGCGGGATACAACCTCATCTCGGTTCCGCTCGCGGCAGGAGTGCTCGCGCCGGTCGGGTTCGTGCTGCCGATGTCGATCGGCGCGATCCTGATGTCGCTGTCGACGATCATCGTCGCTGCGAACGCACAATTACTGCGTCGACTCGACCTCACACCCGACACCATCACCGGAGCGGTGAACGAGGGGAGTTCCAACCCTCCGTCGCAGCGCACACCGTCACTGTGAGAGCTGATCTCGTACCGGGAACGCAGCCCTGACAATTGTGGAACGTTGATGGCCGCACCTTCTCCGCCGGAGAGGATGCGGCCATCGTTGTCTATAGCGGGCCGGGTCAGCCGAGCAGCCGCTGCATGGTGTCGATTTCCTGCTGCTGGGTGGCGACGATGGTGCGGGCCATCTCCAGGGCGTCAGGATTGGAACCGTCTGCGATTTCGGTGTTGGCCATCTCGATGGCGCCGGTGTGGTGGGCGATCATCATCGTCAACCACTGGCGGTCGAATTCCGGTCCCGACGCTGCCATCAACGCGTCCATGTCCTGAGCGGTCATCATGCCGCTGCCGGAGCTGTGGTCCATCCCGCCCATGTCACCCATGTCACCCATGTCACCCCTGTCCATGTCGGGCATGGGCTGGCCCCACTCGGTGAGCCAGGTGGTCATCTGGTCCATCTCGGGCTGTTGCGCGGCGGCGATCGCCGATGCCAGCGACAGCACCTCCGGGTTGTCGGTGCGGCCGTTCGCCATGTCGGCCATCTCGACTGCTTGGGCGTGATGCGGGTACATCATCTGCGCGAACATCACGTCGGCATCGTTGAACTCTGCGGACGCGCTTGCTTGGGCCGAGGACATCGGTGCCGAGGACATCGATCCCATCGCATGGCCGTCCATCGACGAATCGGCCGCGTTGTCGCTACAGCCGACGACGAGGAACGCGCTCGCGGCGGCAGCAGCGATCGAGGCAATGACTTTGGTACGCATGAGGAAACTCCTTGCAAGAGTGGGTAGTGCAGAGAATTGGATGTCGTTCGATCCGCCGACAGACACGCGTCTGCCGGGCTCCCTGTCACACTCGCAAGGTCACCGATCTGTCCAACTCCCATAACGTCCACGGCGGCGCACGCTCAAGCGTGGAGTCGGCCCGTCCAATGATCCGGTTCACCGATGTCGGCGCCAGGTCGAGGGCTGCGCTCATCGCCGGGACCGTCAGCGCGGGCCACGACACCGTCGTGCCGACGCAGGGATGCATCATCTGGTGCCCCGACGGGCAGTCATGTTCCCCGGTCATCACCGGAACCGTGGCGTCCGTGTGGGACGGTGCTGCGAACGAGGCATGGCCGCCGCTCATCGATGTGGACATCGAGCCGGTCACGGGCATCGACATCGGTGTCACCGAATGCATCAACAGGACACCGAACACCGTCAGTGCAATCAGTAAAGCTGCCGTCGGAGCTGTGCCCCGTCGACCGTGCCGATTCACTGAGTGCATGCGGCCGATGATACCAACATATACCCCCTGGGGGTACGCCTGTCTCGTCGCGTTCGGTCGTCGAAGCATTTCGTCATGTCTTCGAGGTGTCGAGTCCGAGATCTGTTGCGCGGTTGTAGTCGTCGTCGATGAGCACCACGCTGCGATGTTCCCGGTCGAGTAGTGAGGCCGCGATCGAGGCGCGATAGCCGGAGGCGCAGTGCACCCACACTTTGCCGTCGGGAACTTCTGCGAGTCGGTGCGGCAGTTCGTGGAGGGGAATGTTGATCGCACCGGGGATGTGGCCGTCCGCGTATTCGGACTGTTGACGGGTGTCGAGCACTGCAATGTCCGAGTCCTCTGCGGCGAGTCCGGCGAAGTCGGACACTTCGTAGGACCGTACGCGCCCGTCGCTGGCGAGCGAATGAATCTCTCCGACAGCGGAGCCGGAGGGGTGGTCGATGCCGATACGTGCCAACTCCCTTGTGGCCTCGTCGATTTGATCGGATGTGTCGCCGATCAAGGTCAGCGGCGCACCCCACTGGTAGAGCCAGCCGAGGTAGGTGACGAATGTCGTCGACAGCTCGAAGCCGAGGGAACCGTCGAGATGTCCGGCAGCGAAGGCGGTGCGTGCGCGGAGGTCGACGACCCATTGTCCGTCGTCGATGCGGCGGCGTAGTTCGTCGGGGTCGACGGGTTCTGGGGTGGACAGGTCGATCGGTGCGGGGCCTTCGGTGTTGATGACGCCCATGTGGGCGTAGTACGCGGGGTAGGCCGACAGTCCTGCGATCAACTCGTCGACGTAGGTTTGTTCGTCCTGGGTCAGCGCGGGATTGGACTGTTGCTGTTCACCGATGGTCGACGAGTCGCCGCTGGTGGGGGTCGCGGAGCAGAAGCTACCGAATCCGTGGGTGGGGTAGACCTCGACGTCGGCGGGGAGTTCGGCGGCGATTCGACGGACCGAGTGGAACTGGGCATGGGTGAGCTCGTCGGTGTGTTCGGAGCCGAGTAGGTCGGTGCGGCCGGTGGATCCGTAGAGCATCGAGCCGCCGGTGAAGATCGCGATCGGTTCGTCTCCGAGTTGCAGTACGTAGCTGACGTGATGATGTGTATGGCCCGGGGTGTGCATGACCTGAAACGTCGCCGATCCCGCGTCGACGACATCGCCGTCCCCCACTGCCCGTCGCTCGAATTCGACCGGGTCACCCTCGGGCACAACGTATTCGGCTCCGGTGGCGCGTGCGAGTTCGAGTCCGCCGGTGACGTAGTCGTTGTGGATGTGGGTTTCGAGTACGTGGGTGATGGTGGCGTTCTTCTCCGTGGCCAGTGCCAGGACGCGGTCGATGTCACGTTGGGGATCGATCACGACGGCGATGCCGTCGTGGCTGATCAGGTAGCTGCGGTCGCCGAGGCTCGACGTTTCGATGATGGCGATGTCTGGATCGGTGGTGCTCACGGGGTACTCCTACGGTGTAATCGGGTCGGCCTCGTTTCTGACGTGAAACGTCCTCGTTCAGGCCAGTGCGAGGAAGAGCTTTTCCAGTTCTGCTTCGGTCATGGGCTCTTTGTTGTCTGCGGTGTCGCCGGTCATGCATTCACGAAGGCCGGTGGCCACGATCTTGAATCCGGCTTTGTCGAGGGCGCGGGAGACGGCGGCGAGTTGAGTGACGACGTCTTTGCAGTCGCGTCCGTTCTCGATCATGCCGATCACACCGGCGAGTTGGCCGTGTGCGCGGCGCAGACGGTTGAGTACCAATGCGATGCTGTCTTCGTCGCCGATCATTGCGGTCTCCTGAGGGTGTGTGATGGTGGTAGTCCTTCCAGATTACCCCCGGGGGCATCGGTTCGGTGTGTGCAGTCGGTCATGAAAGAACGAGGGTGTCGACAAGTACATAGCCCGCGACGGCGAACACCAGGTAGGCGAACCACGTGCGCAGCTTGTCGGTGTCGATGCGTGTGCTCAGTTTTCCGGCGACCAGCGAGCCTGCGATCGCCGCACCGGCGAACGCGGCTGTCAGTGGCCAGTTCCCGCCGAGCCCGTCGGCCTGAGCGATCAGTCCGGCGGCGGAGTTGGCGACGATGACCACCAGCGACGTTCCGACAGCGACACTCATCTCGATTCCCAGCAACAGCACCAGAGCGGGGATGATCAGAAATCCTCCGCCGACGCCGAACAGTCCGGTGAGGACACCGACCCCGAACCCGGTCGGTATGGACCGTGGTGCGCATCGCCGCCAATCGATCCCGGAACTTCCTGTCTTGCAAGCGGTTCCGACATCGTCGGTGCTGCGCAGCATCCGCGCCCCGGCGATGATCATGACGATCGCGAAGCCGATCATCACTGCGGCCTCGGGCAGATGCCTGCCCAGGACGCTGCCGACCAGCGTGCCGACGATACCGGTGGCCGCGAAGATCGCCGCCAGTCGCCATTCGACGAGCTTCGCCCGCACCTTGGGGATGGCCCCGGTCGCCGAGGCGACACCGATCACCAGCAACGATGTCGGTATCGCCTCCGACAGGTCCATTCCCAGGGCGTAGACGAGAACCGGGACGGCGACGATCGACCCACCGCCGCCGAGGAGACCGAGCAGGATGCCGACGGCGACGCCGAGGACCAGGGCCAGCGTCAGGGTCATCAGCTGTGTGCTGTGTCCTGGCCACCGAGTGCGTCGATGGCGGCCTGGAGCTTGGTGGTGGCCTCCGCCGCGACGTCGGAGAGTGCTGGTTCGCCTGTCGCTTGTACCATGATGTCGGGGTTCATGGCTTCGACGATGATCGATCCGGGTGCGCTCGTGTCGGCGCGGACGACGACATTGCACGGCAGCAGCAACCCGATCTGGCGCATGACTCCGACGGCGCGGTGCGCGAGGGTGGGATTGCAGGCACCGAGGATCAGATACTGCTCCATGTCCTCGTCGAGTTTGGCCTTCAACGTGGCCTGCATGTCGATTTCGGTGAGAACACCGAATCCCTGATCTGCGAGGGAGGCTTTGACGGCGTCGACTGCGGTGTCGAAGTCGGTGTCGGTCAGAGTGGTCGAGAGTGCGATGTTCATAAGGGAAGTTCCTTTCGGTCGTCGAACTGCGGTGATCTGGGCCTACCCGATTCGGGGCTGGCGAATACTCGGCACGCCCACCCTGGTGAGAAGCGCGCTGGCCGGGCACCAGCCGACCGCTGCGTAAAGGGCGAGGTTCGCGGCAGCGAACGCGCTGAGCAGTCGCCACTGCGGTGCGTGGAGTTCGCCGAGGGCCAGGCCGGTGGCGGTGACGCCGGCGGCGAGGGCGGGGACGATACGTTCGATCGGCCAGCCCGCGAACGCGGACGAGCGAGTGGTGTTCGGATCGATCATGATTGCTCCGTTCGGGTTGTAAGGGTGGTCAGTGCGAGAAGCTGATCGAGGGCAACACCTTGCGCAGCCAGGCCGGTGACCACCATGCGGCGTGTCCGCTCAAACGCAGCAGGACCGGCAGCAGGATCAGCCTGATCAAGAAGGCGTCGAGCAGCACTGCGACGCCGAGGATGATGCCCATCTCCTTCGGTGGGAGCGGATCGGAGAGCGCGAAGGTGAAGAACACTGCGACCATCACCGCGGCGGCAGCGAAGATGACCCGGCCGGAGTGCGCGAGGCCGTCGACCTGAGCGGCTTTCGGGTCCCCGGTCTTCTCGTAGTGTTCCTTGGCTGTGGCGAGCAGGAACACGGTGTAGTCCATGGCGATGGCGAAGATCATTGCGAAGAAGAACACCGGCCCCCAGCCGTCGAGGAAGCCCTGAGGGGTGAAGCCGAGCAGCGATGCACCGTGCCCGTCCTGGAAGATCAGCTTCGCGACACCGAATGCGGCGGCGGTCGACAGCAGACTGACTGCGGTGCCGAGGATCGCGATCAGCGGTGCCTGCAGAGCCACGAGCAACAGAACGAAACCGAGTGCCAAAATGATGCCGATCACCAGCGGTAGGTAGTCGTTCAGTGCTTGCTGCAGATCGAGGTTCTCCGCTGGGGCACCGCCGACCAACGCCGACTCCGGGAGTTCGGCGCGCAGGTCACCGAGGATGGTGCCCATTCTCTCGTCCGAGGGGTCAACGGTGGGAAGTGCTTGTAGCAGTGAGTAGTTTGAGCCGTCCGCGGCAGGCTGGGGCGGGGTGACCATGGAGATCCCGTCGACGGTGCTTGCCGCGGTAGCGGTGGCGGCGGCACTCGAGGAGGGGACGACGATCTGCAGTGCGCCGGGTGCGCCGTCACCGAACTGGGCCTGAACGAGCTCGTAGCCCTGACGGACTGGTGCGTCCTCTGGCACGACGGAGATCGAGGGCATTGCCACTTTCAGTCCGAGGACCGGAAGGGCCAGCGCAATGAGGATGCCGACGGACACCAGAGCGAACGGCCAGGGGTGCTTGTGGAGGAGCTCACCCCAGGCTGCGAATTTCGGGGAGCGGTGCTGCTGACGCTTGGCGTAGGGCAGGGATGCGGCGTTGACCTTGGAGCCGAGCGCACCCAACGTGGCGGGGAGCAAGGTCATGGTGGCGATCAGCACGAACGTCACTGCGAGCATGATGCCCACGGCCATGGTCCGCACGGCCGGTGCGGGAACGAGCAGGACGGCCGAGAGGCTTACCAGGACCGTGAGGCCGGACAGGACCACGGCTTTCCCTGCAGTGTCCATGGTCTCGGCGACCGCAGCCCGTGGGTCGGCGTTGCGTAGCGCGTCACGGAACCTGGCGACGATGAACAGGGCGTAGTCGATTCCGAGGGCAAGGGCGAACATCATGGCGAAGTTCATTGCCCACACCGAGATCGGCGTGACGCCGTTGAGCAGAACGAGACCACCTGCGGAGGCGACCAGGCCGGCGACGGTGAGTATCAGCGGCAATCCCGCGGCGACGAGGGAGCCGAACGCGAGCACCATGATCGCCAAAGTGACCGGCCAGGAGAACAATTCGGCTTGGATCATGGCGTCGTGGTTGGCTTTGTTGAAGTCCGACCACAGTGCGGACGATCCGGTGGGGTAGACCTCGATGCCGTCGCCGGACAATGCGGTCAGCTCGCCTTTGACCTCGTCGACCGCTTTGACCATGTCGTCGGTACTCGCGTTCGCACCGGCGATCAGGATGCCGGTGCGGCCGTCGGGACTGATCGTCATGCCCGCCTGGGGGGCGATGATCTCGCCGAAGCGGGCGTCGCCGTCGAACACGGCCGCAACGTCGGTCAGTGTCCGTTGCACTGCGGGGTCCTCGATCGAGGCGGTGTCGGAGTGCACGACCACCTGTACTGCTGCGGAGGAGTTGCCGCCGAAATGCTGCTGGGCCAGTTCGCGGACCTGGACGGATTCGGATCCGTTGGCCTGCCAGCCGGCACCGGCCAAGGATGAGAACACCGAGGGTGCAGCCGATCCCAGAGCGATGAGGGCGATCAGCCAGATACCGAACACCCATCGGTGGCGCTCGACCATTGTGCTTCCGAGACGGCCGAGAATGCCGGGTGCCGGCGGCTGAGGGCGGGCGCGACGGCCGGGAGCCGTCGCGGTGGCAGGCTTGGTCAAGATTCCTTCTCCTAATACGGGTGGGGGTATCCAATAAGGCCACGGATGCCCACGAAGTTCGAGAATGTGTGTACGGAAAGTCAGCGACGAAACAGGGAGCGGAAGAGGCCGTGACGCGTCTCCGGGTCGGCCGCCGCGGTAGAGCACGAGCACTGCTGCGGCTTCGGAACGTTCTTCATGACGCTGTCGATGTGCCGACCGCAACCGGCCCAGGTGGTCTTACTGCATGTCGGGCATGCGACGGGGTGGCACACAGAGATCCTTTCCGGCGAGGCGTGTTCCCACTGTGGCACATACCTGCGGGGGTATGCAAGTACCTCCAGGGGTATAAACCATCGATGCGAGGGTGATGAATGGGAAGGTTCACCGCCGCGGGCGAAAGGGGAACGTTCGCATTTCGTGTAGGAAGACCGCGACTGCTCGAGACGGACTACAGGTCTACCTTTAACAGTGGCTGTATGACACCCACTTCTGAACAAGTGCAGCTGACTTCTGAAACTGACAGGTTGACGTCACGAGATGTCACGCGAAACCGTCCGGTGGAAGTGTCCGCTCGATCTGTCCAGCTTCACGTAGTCTCAACTGGACAGATCGAGTCCAGCAGGCCGGAGGGGCATGAAAATCGGATACGCGCGGTGCAGTACCGCCCGGCAGGACACCGCGGTCCAGATCGGGTTGCTCGCCAAGATCGGCGTCGACCGCGATCGGGTCTACGTCGACAACGGAGTCAGTGGCCGACAAAGCAAACGCCCCGGCCTCGAGAACGCGATCAACGCCAGCCGCGAAGGCGATGAATTCTGCGTCACCAAACTCGACCGACTCTCCCGATCTGCCGGCGACCTCCACGAAACCGTAAACCGCCTCGCTGCTAGGGGAGTGGCACTATCGATCGACGGCAAGGTTTACGACCCCGTCGACCCGATGGGCAAAATGTTCATTGGAATGCTCGGACTCATGGCCGAATTCGAGTCCGACCTCATCCGCGCCCGCACCCGCGACGCCATCGCCGCGGCCGCCGCGGCCGGCAAGATGAAAGGTCGACCGCACACCCTTACACCAGAGGAGCGAGCGTACCTGCTCCAGATGTACGAAACTCGGCAATTCAAAATCGAAACACTATGTAAGAACAGTGGATTGAGACGATCTGCGATCTACAGCAACCTCGCCCTCGCGCGATCGGAACGAGATGCCTTAGCGATCACAAAAAGCGGGTAGTGCAGTCAACTTCTAAACTCCTGCAGTCATCCTGCTTGAGGTCCTCCTACCCTCTGACGTACTCATGGTCTGGCAACTAGAACCGCGACTCGGCCGCAACTTCCGCATCTCATCGAGTGCCCGCAGTGCTTATCATTTCCGGAATGACACCCAACGGTGCACCTCGCCTAAACCGCCGCGTCGCTGGCCGAACCAACAGGCGCACTTCATCCGCGCCCCCGGAGCAAGCGTCGGCGGACACATCGTCAGCGACTGACGAGCCCGACCCAGGACCAGCAACAACGGGCGTACCGATCAAGTCCTTCTGGACCCGCGATGTCGTCGTGCCACTCCTCATTGCTTTCATCACCGGCGGTATCGTCGCTTGGGGGACCATTGTTGCGCAGCAAGAAATCGATGACACGCGAGCGGACCGACTCCTCCGCGCAGCAAACCTCACCTTCATCCGGGACAAATCCTCTCCCGACCCTGACCTACCACGGCCCTTCAATGGCATCGACCTGGCAGAACAAAACCTCAGGGGCCTCGAACTGGCAAACGCGCACTTTGATGAAGCGAAGTTGAATGGCGCGAAATTCGGTGCCGCGGACTTGCGCGGCGCGCAATTCAACGGCGCGGACTTGAGCGGCGCGGTACTCGACTTTGCGGACCTAACCAAAGCAAACCTGAGCGGCACCGACCTGCGTGGCGCGAAACTGGTCTCCGCGCAGCTGCCCGAGGCGAACCTCGTCACCGCGAACCTACGCAATGCGGACCTACGCAATGCGAACCTGAGCGGTGTAAGCCTGAGAGGCGGATATCTGGCTGGGGCCGACTTAGAGGGCGCGGACTTCAGCGGCGCGGTACTCGACTTTGTGGACCTAAACGACGCGAAACTGGCTGGCGCGAACCTACAGGACGCGAAATTGCCTGGCGCGGACTTGCGCGGTGCGGACTTGAGCGGCGCAAACCTGGAGGGCGTCGACTTGGGTCTCGCAAACCCAAGTCAGGTGTATCCGAATGGCGGCTCCCTCAGTGGCGGTGCATGCTGGTCCGAAACTACGGAATGGGGCGAATTCGAGCCGCCACCGAGCGACCCTGCCACATGCGAACGGTTTCCCTGATCGACCGGACAATTCCGGCCTTGGACCGCTGGGTTTCCGCGTCTGTGTCGACCTCCGCCAACTTCCGTCGCTCCGCACATGCCCGCACTGAATCTCAAAGCCGTACGGCTACAAGGTGGTCACCCCCAGGGGCGTCAGCGTCCGTGAGGTATTCCGCCTGTCGGCGGTGCCGGCCACCCTGCGGGCGTCCACCGAATCGAACTCCGCTGCGCTTCGTCCTGTGAAAAGAATTCTTTTTCCCTTCTGGCCTTCCGATTTTGACCGGCGGTGACCTCCGCGCAACCGCCGGCGTCCGCTGCGCTCCCGGCCCGAGGGCTCCGAAAACTTTTCAAAACGCCTCCGGCTGAAAACTTTCCGGCCCGACCATTGCACTCCGGCCCCCTCATACCGGTCCAACTCTCCCCTGCCAGAACGGCAAAAAAAATTGGCGGGCCACCCGGTTCGCCACGTTGAGCAGGGGAGCGCGAGATGTCGAAGACCACCGCCCAGAAAGCCCACAGCAGCACCGACACCGACAACTACGGCGCAGTGGTTACCCACACCACCGCCACCATCGTCGGACGCCAGAAAGCGGTGGTCAATGTCCACGCCGCCGCCACCGATGACGCTCAGATGATCGTCACCTTCAACCGCCTGATGATGACCTTCCGCTCTGCCGCCGCCGTCCATGCGTTCATTGCCGGACTGGCCGATGCCCGAACGTTCATCGCCCGCATCGACAACCAGGCACCCCAGCCCGGGGGACCGGGCGACGACTACGCCCGCGCCGCCATGTCCGTCGTGTGGATCGCGCCACCGGAAACCGCCGTCATCCCGCGCGAGCAGTACGTCCCCGCACGGCGACGCACCATGCACTGGGTCGAGGTCCACATGGGACCGGTCATCTGGCGCATCATCGACCGCCTCGGATACGTCACCATGCTCGACGAGCTCCGCAGCGTCCACCGGATGGCCGTCGCGATCTTCACCGACGGTGACCAGTACTCGGGCGACCCGACCACCCTCACCGACGCATTCGACGACGCCGAACGAGAACACCAGGAAGACATGGCCGCACCCTGGCGACGACGTCTGTAGCCCGCACCCGATCCGGCCCCGGAACCCGACACGGATTCCGGGGCCGCGTCGTATCCATCCACAGGGAACGTCTCTATCCCCAGATTCCGAAAAATGCCTGTGCATCGCGGACCTCGCTGGCGCTCGGTACGCGATGCTGGAAGCCGAACGCACTTTCGCGCCGCTCGGCTCACCCACCCGAAGGGACACACCACCGATGATCACCTGGACCGTCACCACCCGACCCGACCGCCGCCCCGAAACCATCACCGCCGCAGGAGCAGAACCCAGCCTTATCGCGGCGAAACGAGCCGCTGCCGACGCCGTCCGCTACGCCCTCCTCGACGCCCAGGCCCACGCCGACGCCAGCCCCACCAACACCCCGCCGACGTACCTCGTCACCATCGACGGAGCCTGCGCCCTCATCGTCAGCCTCGGAGCGTGCCGACCCGCCAACTACGCCGGCGTCCTCGACAACCTCGAACACTTCGACGGCACCGCCACTCACCTGCTCTACCTCTAGAATCAGAACAGTGTGAGCCGACTTGAAAGCGTTGCGAGAGAACAACTCTGTCGGTACCCACTGCCACACTCGGCGTCATGCGAATCAGAACTCTCGACGGACCACCACTACCTGCCGAAATCGCCGAACAGGCAGCCCGCGCAATCGCTCTCTGCCACGGCCTCGGTCAGCAGTACGTGACCGGTAATAACTCAACCAGGAAAGCTGCGGTGGAGCCGCTACTGTCACCCCCGTGAGCCTCCACGCCCAGGTCCCAACTCCGTCAACGCCAACCGTGCCGGTCGAATCAACCGACCCGGCAGGCATCGGCGTGTGGCTCCTCGACAACCTCACACAACCCGCCGCTACTGTCCTCGCCAGCGCCGGAATCATCGTCGCTGCAGTCATCACCTTTTTCATCGGCTATCTCAGTCGCAGACAGCTCGATCGGCACCACAAAGCAACCCACACCCTTGCGGCCACCCAAGCACTCCGGGACCGCTTCACCACCATCACCGGACAGCTCGCCGACCCCGCGCCCGCGATTCGTACCGCCGCGGTCTCCGCCCTTGAGGCCCTCGCCGACGACTGGCTCGAACGCAAGAAACCTCGCGAAACCCAGGCCTGCATCAACGTCCTCTGCGACTATCTCCGCACACCCTACGAACCACCCGCCCGAAACCCCCACCTACGCAGGGAAACCCGCCGGACTCACCGAACCAAGTTTGACTACACCGACACCACCCACGAATACCCCCACGACGACCTCGACACCCGCCACGCCATCACCCGCACCATCGCCGCACACCTCCAACCTGACCACGACCACTCATGGTCCACATTCGACTACGACCTCACGGGTGCCTACCTCCACAACACGGACTTCACCGGTGCGACGTTCAGCGGCCAGGTCACTTCGTTCGCCGGGGCGACGTTCAGTGGCGGGGGCACTTGGTTCGGCGGGGCGACGTTCAGCGGCGAGAAGACCTTCTTCTACAAGGCGACGTTCAGCAGCATGGACACTTGGTTCGACGATGCGACGTTCAGCGGCGGGGATCACTCGTTCGCCGGGGCGACGTTCAGCGGCGAGCGCACCTCGTTCGACGGTGCGGCGTTCAGCGGCAGCGAAGTCACCTCGTTCGAAAAGGCGACGTTCAGGAGCAAGGTCACCTCGTTCGCCCGGGTGACGTTCAACGACGAAAACACCTCGTTCGACGAGGCGACGTTCAGCGGCGAGAAGACCTTCTTCTACAAGGCGACGTTCAGCGGCGAGAGCACCTCGTTCGACGAGGCGACGTTCAACAGCAGCGAGCTAGCCTGGTTCAACGAGGCGGCGTTCAACAGCAGCGAGGGCACCTCGTTCATCGGGGCGACGTTCAGCGGCGAGAGCGCCATGTTCGTCGAGGCGACGTTCAGCAGCAAGGTCGCCTCGTTCAAAAGGGCGACGTTCGGCAGCAAGGTCACCTGGTTCCGCGATGTGGCATTCAGTAGCAGCGAGGGCACCTCGTTCATCGGGGCGACGTTCGACGGCAAGGTCACCATGTTCGAGAATCCACAAGCGTGGGTGAAGGTGTGGGTGGATTGGGAACGTCACCCGCACAGCGTATTCGGACCTCTTCGGTCACATCCGGTATCCGTGCTTCCCTACGAGTGGCCGCCTGTACCGAAGCCCTGACAGGGCAGGTGCTGCCGCGACACTGAGCGTGGCCATCTCCCGTCGCTCCCGCACAATCGCCTCGCAAGCTCCACGGCCGGGAGGTGGCCACGCCGCCGGCATCGACCGGTAGTCGTGCATTCCGCCTGCCGGCGGTGCCGGCCACCTGCGGTGTCCACCGAATTGAACTCCGCTTCGCTCCGCACTCAAAAGAGCGAAAAACGTTTTCTCACTCGGTTCTGGCTACCGGCGAGCATTCATCACCCGTGACCTACGCATCAACCGCCGGCGTCCGCTGCGCTCCCGGCCCAAGGGCTCCGAAAACTTTTCAAAACGCCTCCGGCTGAAAACTTTCCGGCCCGACCCTTGACACTCCGGCCCCGTGCGCTGACTTCTCTCCTCACGCCAGAAACGGCGAAAAAACGTGGCAGGGCAAAGGGCCAGGCCACCAGTTGAGAAGGGAAGTCACGACATGCACGACACCATCACAGGACCGAGGACGGTGGGACTGCGCACCGCGATCATGACCGCGATCGCCGGAGTCCCGGCAGAGGTCAAGACCCACGCACTCGCACACGTCACCGCCTACACCGAGCAGGTCAACCGAGCCGCATCGGACGCGAACTCGACCACCGTCGACGCGCACCTTGAGCGGGCCGCGTTCTGGGCGTGCACCGCCCGCGAACACGGAGCCAGTGAGGCCGAAATCCACGCCGCACGGCTCGCAGGCCACCACCACGTGGCCACCGCCCGGCAGTAACCCCCGAGGCCCACACCGGCCCCGGAAAACAAGAAACACCGGACAGCTCCTAACTGCCCGGTGTCTCCAACCGAAGAATCTATCAGGGAGAGACACCACCATGACCGCAAGCATCGAAACCGCCACCGCCGCAACCGAAGCCCCCACGACCGGCACCACGCCGGTCGTGGGGGCGGGCGAGGAGTACGCCCGCCTGCACCCCACTGCCCTCGAGGTCGGACCGAACGTCCGCGACGAGGTCGACACCGAGTCGGCCAAGTTCCGCGCGGTCGTCGCCTCCATCTTCGAGCTCGGTGTGCTGGTGCCGATCCTCGCGCGTCGCGACGGTGACCTGGTCGTCGTCATCGATGGACAGGTCCGTACCCTCGCCGCGATCGAAGCCGGTGTCGAGAGCGTGCCGGTACTGATCCGGACCGCCGCGAGCAAGGCCAAGGATCGAGAAATCGAACGTCTCACCAAGCAGGTGAACACCAACGACTGCCGCATCGAGCTCACCGACGGCCAACGCGCCAAGGCCGTGACCGACATGCTCGATCTCGGTGTCTCTGTCACCAAGATCGCCAAGGCGTTGCACTACGACAATCGGGAGACCGCGAAAACCGCAGGTACAGCGGGCCGCTCGCAGACCGCCCGCGCGGCCCTCGACGCCGGGCAGCTCACCCTCGACCAGGCCGCGATCGTCGCGGAGTTCGACGCCGAAGGCGACACCGCCGCCGTCGAGAAGCTCCTGGGAGCGCGGTACGACTTCCGGTGGATCGCGCAGCGTTTGCTCAACGACCGTGCCGAGCGCAAAGCCCGCGCCGAAGCAGGCATCCCCTACGCCGAACGAGGATTCACCCTCCTCGAGGAAGAACCGGCCTACGGCGACCCGTACCTGCGCGCAGACGATCTGGTGACCGCCGACGGTGGCCCAGTGACCGACGCCGTGATCGACGGCGCGGCGGGGCACTGGGAGGTGTGGCTGTCGAAGGAAGAGCGATACACCCTCACCGCCACAGGCGAAATTATCGAAGAGGACAGCATCGACTGGGACACCGAGGACGACCTGTCAGCAGAGCCCGAGGCCGGACTGCACCACCACAAGGACATCGGAACCGTAGAGGTCTGGGTGCCGGAATACTTCACCGCAGACCCCGACGCCGCTGGTGTGAAGCCAGGGCCGATCCTCGCGGCCGCGTTGGCCGCACCCGCCGGTGACGTGGACCCCGCCGACGCCGAGGCAGTCGCCCAGGCGGCGGAGCAGAAGCGGCTCGCCGCCGAGGCGGCAGCGAAGGAAGCCGAGAGGGCCGCGCGGCGGCGCACCAAGGCGCTCAACGTCGCATCGCTCGCAGCGACCGTGGTCCGCAAGGAGTTCCTGTCGAAGTTCCTCACCAGCAAGACCCTGCCGAAGGGTGCCGCGAAGTGGATCACCGACACCCTCGTCGAAGAGCCGGGACTGCTCACCCAGAACAAGGCCTCCGAGCACCTCGCTGAGCTGCTCGGTGTCACAGTCGACAAGCCCGCCACCGAGCGGTGGGGTGACTGGAAAGAACGCGCCGCGCGCGATGCTCTGGCACCGGTGATCGACAAGGCCAGCGACACTCGCGCGCAGGTGATCTTGCTCGCGCAGATCCTCGCCGCCTACGAGGCGCGGATGAGCGGGACCGGCAAGGATTGGTGGAAGCGCAGCGGCTACGGGAACCAGGACAACTACCTGGACCTACTGGTCGAGCACGGTTACGACCTGACCCCGGTCGAGCAGGTCGCAGCCGGAACGCTCACCCCCGAGCAGGGCTACGACGCATTGACCGCCCCCACCCAGGAGAGCATCACCGACTAGGAATCGGAACCGGTAGCGGGTGCCTCTACGGTGCCCGCCACCGGCGGCTCGACGTCCCCGGCCCGGGTCGAGGGGGCCTGCGGCGGCCCCTCGAGCTCCCCCGCTCGGCGCACCACCCCGGCCCGCTCGCGTCGACGCAGGCGGCTTACCGTCCGTCAGTGTGCGGCGTTGTATGCCTCTTCGATATCGGCCGGAATCCGGCCACGTTCGCTGATCTCGTAGCCCTGGTCGAATGCCCACTGCCGGATCGCGCGCGTCTGCTCCGGATCACGTTTGACCGATCCGCCGGCTGCTGTCGCGGTCGATGCGGCAGCGGGGGAGGGCTTACGCTTGCGGCCACCGACCCGTGTCGCATGCCCGACGTAGTAGTCGAGTTTCTTGTGAAACTCGTTCGCGTTCTTAGCTTTCAGGTCGATCGAGTACTCGACGCCGTTGATTGCGAACTCGATCGTCTCGCCGGAATCGTCGTCGATGACCGACCCGTCGATATCGTCCACCAATTGGGTTGTCACTCGTTTGGCCACAGCCGGAAAACCTTTCATCGACACATTCGCAATGCGCAACCGCATTCGTCT
>NZ_NPFV01000002.1:0-129884 GCF_002259365.1 Rhodococcus sp. 14-2496-1d
GGTGACCGCACCGATGCAGGGCACCGTGGTCAAAGTCGCTGTCGACGAAGGCCACACCGTCGAGGCCGGGGACCTCATCGCCGTCCTGGAAGCGATGAAGATGGAAAACCCCGTCAACGCCCACAAAGCAGGCACCATCACCGGCCTGACCGTCACCGCAGGCGACGCCATCACCCAAGGCACCGTCCTCGCAGAAATCAAATAACGACATATCGGTAGCGATGCGAATTTTGGCTCGAATCCGGGCCTTGGATAGCGTTACCCTGTAGCAATGTCCGAGCTTCCGGAAATTCGTATCGGTACAGCTGATCGGGAAAAGGCGCTCGACGCGCTGAGCCTGCACTTCAGCGAGGGTCGCCTCACGGTTCCCGAGTTCGACGAGCGCAGTGCCACTATCGCTTCGGCCACGACGCGTGGGGAGCTCGACACAGTATTCGTCGATCTCCCCGCGACGCCGGGTACGGCCCAGGCACCTGCTCGGACCGGGGCGTCGCCCGTTCCGGCAACGGCCGGAACCGGTATCGACTGGCGTGCAGTGGTGATGCCGGTGGTGATATTCGGTTCCCTGGCATTGTTCTTCCTCACCGACTTCGATCAGAACTGGCTCTTCTTCCTTCTCATTCCGTTGGCGGGTGCGGTGCTGTCGGCAGGTGGCCATTCCAAGAACGAGAAAAGGAAGAAGAAGAGGGATCGTTGAAGGCGCTTCTGTTCGATGTGTTCGGCACGGTGGTCGATTGGCGCACCAGTGTGGCCCGTGAGGTCGAATCTCTGTGTGGTTCCGACGTGGACAGTCATGCATTCGCCGACCGCTGGCGCAGCCTGTATCAACCGGCGATGGAACAGGTCAGGTCGGGTAGTCGACCGTTCACCCGGCTCGACGTACTTCATCTCGAGTCTCTTCGAGTCGTACTGTCGGAGTTCGACGTTCAGCTCGACGACGCCGACGTCGCATCCTTGAACAACGTGTGGCACCGATTGGATCCGTGGCCGGACTCGGTGCCCGGTCTCACGAGACTGCGGACCGATTTCATCATCGCCCCACTCTCCAACGGCAATATCTCGTTGCTTCTCGACATGGCCAAGAACGCTGGGCTGCCGTGGGACGCGATCCTCGGTGCAGAACCGGTCCAGGCGTACAAGCCCATGCCCGACGCGTATCTCCGCACCGCGGACATTCTGGGCCTGGAGCCGAGCGAATGCATGATGGTCGCTGCCCACAACAGTGATCTCATGGCAGCAGCCGACTGCGGGTTCGCTACGGCCTTCGTCGCCCGTCCACTCGAACACGGGCCGAGCCAGACCGCCGACCTCGCCGCGGAGTCGGACTGGACCCACAGCGTCGACTCGATCGAATCTCTCGCAACGCAATTGGGCTGCTGACCGCACCTGCCGCTCAGTGACGCGCGAGAGGAATCAGTTGGCGCGCAATCCACGCGTCCACGTCCCGATGCGACCGGAAGCGGACAATCGTCAGCTCTGGGCGGCGCACACTCAGTTGCCGCACCCGCTCGGTGGTCGACCGATCGGTGTTCCACGCCCATCGAATGATGTGCTCACGGTCGAGGAAGATGCGGTGCAGTGGCGGCTCGATGTTCCCGTTCCACAGCTCACGCCTACCGAACCTGCGGCGTAGCGTCCGAATTGTCACCTGCCGCATGACTGTTCGACGGGGTAGGTCGAGCCACAGGAACAGCTCGGCTCGATCGGCGAGACGGTCTCGGACATACTGCCATTCGGTGACCCACGAAGAACGTGCAACGAACTCGTCGACGTCGTGCTCGAAGGTCGGACGCGGTGTCCAGTTCGGGCCGTGGAACAGGCTGTCGATCTCGATGTGTTCGATGCCGAGCAGGCACCCGAGGCGCGCGGCCAGCGTGGTCTTGCCGGAACCGGATGTCCCCGCGACGACGATTCGCGCAGGGCGATGTGGCAGCGCGGCATCCGGTCCGAAAATCACGACCGCGTTGCTCGTGTGCGGGCCAACAGATACGCCTGAGGCGTGGGTTCGTGCCCCATCGGGGCTCGATGCACGCGCACGTCCACCTCGAAGTCCGCGTCGACGAGCATGCCCGCGACTGCGTCGGGGTCGAGTCGATAGGCGTCGTAGGAGACCGAGTGCCCGTAGACGTGTTCGAGCCGCACTCGCTGGTCGCCGGACTGAAATGCCAAGAGCAGTGAACCGTTGGGCATGAGCACTCGATGCAGTTCGGCGAACACGGCAGGCAGGTGCGCCGGAGGGGTGTGGATGATCGAGTACCAGGCAACGATCCCGGCGACGGAGCTGTCCCCCGCGTCCAACGCCTCCATGGATCCGACACCGAATCGCAGGTGCGGATGTTCGCGCCGAGCGACCTCGATCATGTTGGGCGACAAATCTATTCCCGCTACGTCGAGGCCGAGGCGGTGCAGCTCCGCGGTGACGCGGCCGGATCCGCAGCCCACCTCCAGAACGGACCCGCTCGGTACCCGGGCCGCGAATGTCGCCAACAATCCGTGCTCGAGATGTCGGCCGTCGAGCTCGTCGCGGACGAGGTCGGCGTAGCTTTCGGCGACGGTGTCGTAGACAGATCTCGTCATCGAAACATGCTGGTGCTCGGCCACGGTGGCTACGGTACCGGCTCACCCGGCGTCGGCAGGTACGAGTGCGTCAGCATCTCGAAGAAGTGACCGGTCGGGTCGCGGAAGTACACTCCGCGGCCACCGTGCCCGGTGTTGACGGTGCCGGGTTCGGTCATCCGAGGATCGGCCCAGTGCTCGACGCCCTGGTCGACAAGCCTGGCGTAGGCCGCATCGAACAGATCGTCGCTGACTCGAAAGGCGTAGTGCTGGAACTGAATATCGTCGAAGGGAGGCTCGGCGAATTGAACGAGCGTGCCGTCGGTGAGTTGCACGTTGACGAACGGCCCCCACGACGGTGCCTCCGGCAGAGAGAACAGCGTGCGAAAGAACGCCGCAGAGTCGGAACTGTTCTTCGCCACGATGATGGTGTGATCGAACGAAATGGACATGCGCTGCTCCTGGGCAGTACGACGCCTCCATGCCTGACGCAGTCCGTCATCGACACGCGACGCTGCCGCCGATGCTCGCACGGACCCCGAATCCGAGTCAACCGGTGAATTCACGGCCGCAGTTCGGTCATCTCCGATGACAGCATTGCCGAGGAAAGGACCACAGCATGGTCGGCAGACTTCTGTTCGTTCACGGTGCCGGCGGATTCGTCGACGACGCACCGCTGGCCAACGGGCTTGCGCAGGCTCTGCGCCTCGACCCTCGGATGCCGGAGCTGCCCGACACCGCGATGGGTTTCGAGGACTGGGCCGAACCAGTTCGGCAGCACCTGGACCGGCTCGGACCCGACGATGCGGTGATTGCGCATTCTTTCGGCGCATCGATCCTCGTCAGGGTCTTGGCAGAACATCGCCGGGAGCGACCCCTGCGAGCCACTCTGTTGGCAATGCCGGACTGGACGCCGCGTGGGTGGGACGTCGCCGACTACGCGTTCACCACCCAGGAGCCCGAGACCGACCTGACGCTGCTTCACTGCGGGGACGACGACGTGGTTCCCATTTCTCACCTGGCGCTGAACTCGAAGGCTCTTCCGTCGGCGACGGTGGTCGAGTTCCCGACCGGTGGTCATCAGTTCGACGGCATGATCGACGCCGTTGCCGCTCGAATCCTCCGACCGGGCGCTCACCGATAGTCGTGATCGATTCCCGTTGCCCAGTGCGAACATTCGACGGCAACGACGTCGTCTCTTCCCCGCAGGAAGTCTCGGGCACCGGAGTCTCCCGATGCCGATGCCACGGCTGCGTCCACGTGTCGATGCGCCAGAACGACAGGATGGCCGGGACGGCCGTCGAACACGGCCCTGGCGAGACCGGTTTCCCGCGCGGCGGCGAGTACTGCCCGCACCACCTCGGGTCCGACGTCCGGGGTGTCGACCACGTGCACCACCGCGTATTCCGCGTCCGCCGTCGCCGCCAAACCGGCGGTGAAGGAGGCGCTCATGCCCTGGTTCCAGTGGGGCGTGTGCACCGCGATCACGCCGTCGGGCATGGGCGCATCTGCTGCGCCGAGAACCACGACCACGCGATCACAGCCACCGTCGCGCAGCGCCTGCACCGCCGTCCGCAACCACAGCCCGTCGTGGGCGAGAACCTTGGGCGATCCGTATCGCGTTCCGGCACCGGCGGCCAGTAGCACTCCGACGGCCAGGTCCGACACGATCGCTCCCTTCTCCGTTGGATGGAGTCTTGGATGTTCGCACAACGTCCACGTCGAGTACGCCCCGAAGTTTGTGCGCGCTCGACTAGCGAGGATAGGCGTGATGGCTGATTCTTAGTGCACTTCTCCTGCAGCGTCGCAGGAATCCTGCCCTGTTGCTTCCGCGAGGTGCCCACCCATGTCCGTCAAGCCCACCACACGCAAACGTGTCCATCCTGTCGACGAAGTGCTTCCCGTTCCGAAACTTGCCGCCTACGGGTTCCAACATGTCGTCGCGTTCTACGCAGGCGCTGTCCTGGTACCGATCATCATCGGCAGCGCGATCGGACTGACCAACGAACAGTTGATCCACCTGATCAATGCGGATCTGTTCACCTGCGGCATCGCATCGATCATTCAATCGGTCGGATTCTGGAAGGTCGGCGTTCGACTCCCGCTGCTGCAGGGTGTGACGTTCGCCGGTGTCTCTCCGGTGATCGCGATCGCGATGGCGAACGGCGGCGGCACCGAGGGGTTGCTGTACGTCTACGGTGCCGTCATCGTCGCCGGACTCGTCACCTTCTTCATGGCTCCGTACTTCAGCAAGCTGCTGCGGTTCTTCCCGCCGGTGGTGACCGGTACCGTCATCACGATCATCGGTGTCGCGCTGCTCCCGGTGGCCGTCAACGATGCGGTGACCAATCCCGCTACGCACGAGCAGGATCCGACGAACGGCCGGTGGATGGCGTACGCGATCGGCACGCTGCTGATCATCGTGCTGATCCAACGTTTCTTCAAGGGCTTCATGGCCACCATCGCCGTGCTGCTCGGCCTCGTGATCGGAAGCGCCGTGGCATTCGTGCTGGGAGACATGAACTTCGACGGCACCTCGGATGCATCGTGGGTCGGCTTCACCCAACCCTTCCTGTTCGGAGTACCCAAATTCAGTGTCATCGCGATCATTTCGATGATCGTGGTCATGCTCATCATCGCCGTCGAAACCACCGGCAGTGTGTATGCGACGGGTGAGATCGTCGGCAAGCGCATCAAGAAGGACGACATCGCAGCGACTCTGCGGGCGGACGGAGTGGCCACCGTCATCGGCGGTACGTTCAACTCGTTCCCGTATACGGCGTTCTCGGAGAATGTGGGCCTGGTGCGCCTGACCGGTGTGCGCAGCCGGTGGGTCGTCGCCGTGGCCGGCGGCATCATGATCCTGCTCGGCCTGCTGCCCAAGACCGCGGCGGTCGTCGCGTCCATCCCGCCACCGGTACTCGGTGGTGCCGCGCTGGCGCTGTTCGCGACCGTCGCCGTGGTCGGAATCCAGACGCTGTCGAAGGTGGACTTCACCGATCATCGCAACCTGATCATCGTGGCCACCAGTCTCGGACTGGCGATGCTGGTGACCATTCAACCGTCGGTCTCCGAGGGCGTGCCGGATTGGCTCGAGATGTTGTTCGGCAGCGGCATCGTTCTCGGCGCGGTGTCCGCGATCGTGCTCAACGTGTTGTTCTTCCACATCGGCAACCGCGGCCAGGCGGTTGCAGGCGGTCCGGGTAAAGGCATCACCCTCGACAAGGTCAACGAGATGTCCGCCGAGGACTTCGCCGCCACGTTCGGCGGCCTGGTGCAGGGCACTCCGTGGGTGGTCGAACGCGCCTACCAGCAGCGCCCTTTCGCCGATGCGCACGGTCTGCGCGAGGCCTTCCAGGAGGCACTGTTGGCCGGCACCACCGAGGAACAGATCGAGCTGATCAACAGCTACCCCGATCTCGGCAGCGAGGACGCCACCGGCACCCTCAACGCGGCCGATCACGTCGGCCTGTCCAACCTCGAGGAGGACGAACACAACAACATCGTCCAACTCGCCGCCGAGTACAGGGAACACTTCGGCTTCCCGCTGGTGATCTGCGCGCGGGAGACCGAACGCTACGATCGAGTCCTGGCCAACGGCTGGTCTCGCGTCGAGAACGCACCGTCGGCCGAGCGGTCGTTCGCGATGATCGAGATTGCCAAGATCGCCAACTACCGGTTCGACGATCTCGTGGCCGATGCCAACCCGATCGCGGCCGCGCGGTTCGGTCGCATCAACGATTTCAGATAGAGAGCGCGAGTTGCTACACGAATGGATAGGGCTCGACGGGTTCAATCGGCTCAGTGACAGGCAGGCGATGCATGCGCTCTACGAGTGCTGCGCGTCGTCGATCTGGGCCCGTCGAGTCGCCCACGGTCGCCCCTTCGACAGCCGAGACATGCTGTTGGACAGAGCAGATCGGGTGTTGGCCGAACTACCCGAGGCGGAGATCGACCATGCGCTCGACGGTCATCCTCGGATCGGAGGCAAGGCCGACAACCCGTCGTCGAAACGTGAGCAGGCCGCGGTGACGAGCGCGGGCACCGAGGTGCTCGACAAGCTGGCGGCGGGAAATCGTTCCTACGAGGAGAAGTTCGGTCACGTCTACCTGGTGTGCGCCACCGGCAGATCCGCGGAGGAACTGCTCGCTATCCTCGAGGAGAGGCTCGACAACGATGCCGAAACCGAAAGACGGGTGCTGCGCGTGGAACTGGCCAAGATCAATCGAATTCGCCTCGGCCGCATGCTGGGCCCCGAGCAGTGACGGGATTGTCGACGCACGTCCTCGACGCGACGTCGGGGACACCTGCGGTAGGGATGAGGGTGCGGTTGTTCCATCCCGAGGAAGGCGAGATCTCCACGGCCACCACCGATGGCGACGGCCGCATCGGCGAGGTCGTGCCCGGTCCGATCGATCCGGGCGTGTACCGCCTGTCGTTCGACACCGGCGACTACTTCGAGGCGACGAGAACACCGAGCTTCTATCCCGAGGTGTCCATCTCGTTCACCGTCACCGATCCCGACGCCCACTACCACGTCCCATTGCTGTTGTCCCCCTTCGCTTATTCGACCTATCGCGGGAGCTGACATGACCGACCTGACCGGCAAGATCGTCCTCGGATCCAATCAGTACGGCAAGGCCGAGAACCGCGTGGTGCGGATCTATCGGGACTCGCCCCGGCACGAGATCCACGACATCAACGTCTCGAGCGCTCTGCGTGGCGATTTCTCTCCCGCGCATCTGGTGGGTGATCAATCCAATGTGCTTCCCACCGATACTCAGAAGCAGACCGCTTATGCGTACGCGAAGACCAAGGGATTGCTCCACCTGGAGAGTTACGGCCTCGATCTGGCCCGCCACTTCGTCGACGATGTGGAGCCGGTGGAGGGTGCGCGCATCGAACTCGAGGAGTACGCGTGGGCTCGCGCGGTGATCGACGGCGTCGAGCACGATCACACGTGGACCCGCAAGGGCGAGGAGATCCGTACGTCGGCGGTGACCGTCGAGGGCAAGGGTGACGCGCAGCGGACGTGGGTGATCAGCGGCTTCAAGGAAATGGTGATTCTCAAGTCGACAGGTTCGGAGTTCCACGGATTCCTCGAGGACGACCTGACGATTCTCGAGCCCACGACCGACCGGGTGATGGCGACATCGTTGACAGCGCAGTGGCGATACACCACCACCGACGTCGAGTGGGACGGCGTCTACGCGGGCGTGAAGGCGGCGATGATCGAACGGTTCGCCAATTTGCAGTCACTGGCCCTCCAGCAGACCCTCTACGCCATGGGCGAGGCGGTGCTGGAGAAGTATCCGTTCATCGCCGAGATCACCATGTCCGCACCCAACAAGCATCACTTCGTCTACGACCTGGGCAAGTTCGGCATCGAGAACAATCTCGAGGTGTTCAACGCGGACGATCGGCCGTACGGTCTGATTCAGGCAACCGTCGAACGCGAGGATGCCCCGGACGCCGGAAGTGCCTGGCGGACATACTCTGTCGTCGGGTAGTGCGCTGAGTTCACGTGTGCAGTGCCGCAGTCCACTCCACCAACGGTGCGAGAGCTCGCCAGGCATCGCGCACCTTCGTCGCGGCCTTGGGTGTCTCGAGCCACGCGGGTGAGCCGAAATGCCTGCCCGCGGTGAGTGACTTGTGGCGCAGGAGGTCGATGCGCGGGTGGTCGAGCTCGTATCCCCGCGGCTTGGTCTTGAGCTTGTCGCCGCCGATCTCGTAGCCGGCCTTGGTCAGCGTCGCCAGTATCCGCTCGAGTTCGGCTCCGCGGACGTCGTCGTCGACGGTGCGGCGGTAGCGGGCAACGCCCTCGGACGAGGAGTTGTAGAAGCCGCCTGCAACGAACAATCCGGCGGGATCTATCTGCACGTAGAAGCCGAGACTGTCACCGCGAGCGACGAAGCCGCCCTGGTGGGTCTTGTACGGGGTCTTGTCCTTGGAGAAGCGAACGTCGCGGTAGGGGCGGAAGACCTTTGCGGTACCGAACTCCGATTCGAGTGTCGCGAGCAACGCCGTCATCGGACCCCTGACCGCGTTGTCGTAGACGTCCTTGTGCTCGTTCCACCAGAGCTTGCTGTTGTCGGCTTCGAGGTCCTCGTAGAAGTCCAGAGCCGCGAAGGGTATTCCGGTGAAGCCAGTCATCGTTCGATCCTATGCGGCCCCGGTAGCCGACGAACGAGGGATGGATTGAAGCGCGAGATAGACATCGAGCCGATCCGAGGTGGAACTCATATCGCGGCCCAGCAACTCCTCGACTCGCTTGATTCGGTACCGCACGGTGTTCAGGTGTACGTGCAACGATTCGGCCGTTCGGTTCCACGATCCGCCGGTGGCCAGGAACTCGCGGAGGGTATCGGTCAGACCGGCATCGGTTCGCCTGTCGTAGTCGAGCAGCGGCGCCAGAACGTGTTCGACGAACGACCGACGCACGTCGTCGGGCAGAGCCGAGAGCATCGTCACCGCCGATGTCGGCTGCGCACCCGCGGTGATGGTCACCGGGCTCGACCCTTGCCTGCTCATTTCCAGTGCGTGGCGGGCCGATCGCAGCGCGCCGTCGATGGTGATCCCGGTCGCTTCGGAACTGACGCCCACGAGCAGACGGCTGTGTCCGATGCCGGAGCCCAAGCGGCTCAATCGGGTTCGCAGTGTGTGCGTGAAGCTCGGATCGTCGGTGTTCACGACGGCGACGATGTCGCCGTGCGTGCTGCATCCGACGCACCCGCCGCCGAAGGAGGTCAGGGTGTCGCTCAGAACCGTGCGCAGCATCTCGCGCAGGTCGATCCGTCCGCTGTGGACGACCCTGACGACGACCAGCGAGCGGTCCGGGTCGACTCCTGCCTGGCGCAGCCGCGTCATGGCTTCGGGTCTGGTGCTGTCGGTTTCGATCAACGCCACTGCCTGGTCGGCGATTTCACGACGGACCAGCCGCCCCTCCTCGCGTCGAGCACGATCGAGCGCGGCGATCGCCGCGAGCTGACCGAACGCGTCGGAGATGGCGGGTGGGAACGTCGCCATGTCTCCGGCCACTGCGAGGAACCATCGCGTGGTCCGCTGCACGAGCGACGGTCCGATACCGAAGATGCTGTACACATCGCCGTCACCGAGAGTGGTTGTCGTGGGGAGCCTTTCGGAGGACAGCGCGGCGTGCGTCAGCGTGTCCACGTCGGCATCGGTGAACGCCGAGACCTCGGCGACCAGCCGACGTCCGGTCGCGGTGAAGATCAGACACGCCATCCCGGTCTCCCTGGAGGTGTGCAACGCCAACTCGTCGAGCGCCCTGCCGTCCGCGATCGCCGCGAGCAGCTGACGTTGCCGGACGAGCGAGGTGTTCAGCATGGCTATGCGGTCTCCGGTGACACGGCCGACGAGGAACTCGGTCACCTCCCCGAACGACACGGCCTCGGGTATTGCGAGCAGCGGTAGACCGTGCCGCTCGCAGGCCTCGATCAGATCGGGTGGGACGTGGCCGAGAAGCCCTTCACCGGCGGCCAGTGCCGACGCTCCCGATTCGGTGACGGCCCGGACGAACATCTCACTGTCCGCGCGCGTTCGATGCCATACGAGACCGGTGATGACCAGCTCACCACCCGCGATGTAGCGCGACGGGTCGGGCAGATCCGTCGTGTACGTCCATCGCAACGTCCGACCCAGTGCGTCGGTATCGGAGGTGAGCAATCGAATGCCGAGCTGCGCGGCGTCCAGCAAGTCCTTGACCTGCACTGCGGTTCCTCCCCCGGCCCTCGCTGAGCGTGCCCGAAACAGCCGAGCGCGTAGGAAGAAACAGTATGTGTGGGTTGTTTCCACCGGGTTTCGGGCGTATCGCCGAACGACCGAAGATCGGTAACAGATACTCACTACAGTTCGAGAGAACACATCGGCTGGTGGATCTGCCGGCGTGGAGGATCCGCCGGCGAGGACGAGGGGTGAACGACGACCATGGATCTCGGTACTGTCGACGACATCGTGCTTCCCGGCTCCCGCGCGGACCTTCCGCCAGGACGTGTGGACACTGCGGTCCTCGCGGGAGGTACCTGGCTGTTCTCGGAGAAGCAGGACCATCTGGCCACCCTCGTCGACATCACCGCCTTGGGCTGGGAGCCGTTGACAGTCACCGAGACCGGGCTCTCGATCGCCGCGACGTGCACCATCGAGACGCTGGCACGCTACACCTCTCCGTGGCCGGCCACCGCGCTGTTTCCCCGCTGCGCAGCAGCATTGTTGGCCTCGTTCAAGATCTGGAAGACCGCCACCGTCGGCGGCAACATCGCGCTGGCTCTTCCTGCCGGAGCGATGATCTCGTTGACCGCAGCCCTCGACGGCGTCGGGCAGGTGTGGTCGGGCGATGGCCCCGATCACGACTATCGCATCGCGATCGCAGACCTGGTCACGGGCCCGCACGCCAATGCCCTCCGACCGGGAGACGTGCTGCGCAGTATCGATGTTCCACTGCACGCTCTCCAGTCGCGAACGGCGATGCGCAAGCTCGCGCTGTCACCGCTCGGCCGATCGGCGGCCGTGGTGATCGGGCGGGTCGACGAGGGCGGCGAGTTCGTTCTGACCGTCAGCGCGTCGACCGTCCGTCCGTTCGTTCTGCGCTTCCCGGCCCTGCCGACGGCGGGCGAGCTCGACGACGCGCTCGCCGCCACCATCGGTCCCCAGCACTGGTACGACGACCCCCACGGGGCTCCGGACTGGCGGCGTCACATCAGTTGCACTGCAGCGCAGCAGATTCGCGAGGAGTTGTCATGATCGTAGACATCAACGGTGTGCCGACCGATGTCACTCCACGGCCAGGTCAGTGTCTGCGCACCATGCTCCGTGAACACGACCACTTCGAGGTGAAGAAGGGGTGCGACGCGGGCGACTGCGGCGCATGTTCGGTTCTCGTCGACGGTGAACCGGTGCATTCGTGCATCTTCCCCGCGTTCCGTGCAGCGAACCGGTCCGTCACCACCGTTGCGGGGCTCGGTACACCGGACGATCTCCATCCGATGCAGAGCCGGTTCGTCGAAGCCGCCGGATTCCAATGTGGGTTCTGCACTGCGGGAATGATCGTCACGGCCTCGACGCTGACCGAGGGCGATCTGGACGAGCTTCCCGAACGACTGAAGGGAAACCTGTGTCGCTGCACCGGGTATCGCGCCGTGTCCGACGCGGTCTGCGGAGTGGTCAACACCGAGAAGTCCGTCGACGGTCCGGCGTGTGGACGGTCCCTCGCGGCACCGGCAAGTACCCGCATCGTCACCGGAACCGAGCCGTACACACTCGACCACACCCCTCCCGGATTGCTGCACGCCAGTGTTCTCGGAAGTCCACATGCACATGCCCGGATCGTGTCCATCGATACCAGCGCGGCCGAGCAGGTGCCGGGCGTCGAGTTGATCCTGACTGCGAAAGACAGTCCGAGAACCGCGTTCTCGACGGCCCGACACGACCGCCGCGTCGACGATCCGGACGACACCCACGTTCTCGATACCGTCGTGCGCTTCATCGGCCAGCGAGTGGCGATCGTGGTAGCAGAATCGGTCGCGGCAGCCGAGGAAGGGTGCCGCGCTCTCGTCGTCGAGTACGACGTGCTGCCCGCAGTGTTCGATCCGGAGTCCGCGCTCGCCCACGATGCGCCGAAGATCCACGGCGACAAGGACGCGACGGCTCGGATCGCGGATCCGTCGCGCAATCTGGTGGCCGAGCTGCACGGCAGTACCGGGGACGTCGACGCAGGCGTTCGCGACGCAGCTGCGGTGGTCACCGGTCGCTGGACCACTCAGCGGATTCAGCACGTGCACTTGGAAACCCACGGCACCATCGGCTGGTTGGACGAGACCGGAAAGCTGAATCTGCGCACCAGCACTCAGGTTCCGTTTCTGGTGCGAGACGAGATCTGCGAGATCTTCGGCTTGGCACGCGATCGCGTCCGCGTGTTCACCGCGCGCGTCGGCGGCGGATTCGGCGGCAAGCAGGAGTTGCTCACCGAGGACGTGGTGGCGCTGGCGGTACTGCGTACCGGTAGACCGGTGCAGTTCGAGTTCACGCGCACGGACGAGTTCACCGTGTCGCCGTGTCGTCACCCGTTCCGTGTCGACGTCACCGCCGCCGCGAGCGCCGACGGTATCCTGACGGCCCTGGCGATCGACGTCCTCACCGACGCCGGTGCCTACGGGAACCACAGTGCCGGTGTGATGTTCCACGGCTGCGGCGAGTCGGTGGCGATCTACCGGTGCGCCAACAAGCGGGTCGACGCGAAAACCGTGTACACCAACAACATTCCGTCCGGAGCCTTCCGCGGTTACGGGTTGGGGCAGGTGATGTTCGCGATCGAATCGGCGATGGACGATCTCGCCCGAGAGATCGATATCGATCCGTTCGAGTTCCGCAGGCGCAACGTGATCGTCCCCGGCGACGACATCGTCGCCGCCCACCACGAGGCGGACGATCTGCAGTTCGGCAGCTACGGCCTCGACCAGTGCATCGATCTGGCCGAAGCCGCTCTGCGACGCGGCAACGGCGAGCACGCACCGGCGGGATGGAAGGTCGGCGAAGGGATGGCGGTGGCCATGATCGCGACCATTCCGCCGCGCGGTCACCGCGCCGAGACCTCGGTGGCGTTGCTGCCCGAGGGTCGGTACGAGATACGGGTCGGGACTGCAGAATTCGGCAACGGCACCACCACCGTCCACACTCAGATCGCGGCGAGTGAGCTGGGCACGTCCGTCGACCGCATCGGAGTCGATCAATCCGATACCGACTCGGTCACGTACGACACGGGCGCATTCGGTTCGGCGGGCACCGTGGTGGCGGGCAAGGCCCTGTACGCGGCGGTTCGCGCGATGTCGACTCGGATCCTGGAGTTGGCCGCCGCCGCGACCGGACACCGGAATTCGGACTGCACACTCGGACCGGAGGGGGTGCGCTGCGGAGATCGCTTCGTCACCCTCGACGACGTTCTGACGATGGCAGGAGGCACCCTCGTGACCGCGGGCAACAGTGGTGGGCTGCCGCGTTCGCTCGCGTTCAACGTGCACGCGTTCCGGGTGGCGGTGCACGAGGACACCGGTACCGTGAAAATACTGCAGTCGGTGCAGAGCGCGGACGCAGGAACCGTGATGAACCCGCAGCAGTGCCGTGGACAGGTCGAGGGTGGCGTCGCCCAGGCGATCGGGAGCGCACTGTACGAGGAGATTCGTACCGACGGGGCCGGTCTGGTCACCACCGATTCGATTCGCAGCTATCACGTTCCGCAGTTCGCGGACATTCCCCGCACCGAGGTTCTGTTCGCCGACACCTACGACCGTCTGGGTCCCTTCGGTGCCAAGTCGATGAGCGAGTCTCCGTACAACCCCGTGGCACCGGCTCTGGCCAACGCGATCCGTGACGCCGTCGGTGCCCGACTGTACGACCTGCCCATGTCGTCGGACCGGGTGTGGCGTGCGGTCAGCGGTCGTAGAAGGTCTGCAGAATGATCGTGCTGCGTGTCCGCACGTTGGCGGTTGCTCGGATCTCCTGCAGCAGACGCTCGAGCGCCCTCGGCGACTCGACGCGTACCAGCAGGACGTAGCTTTCCTCACCGGCAACCGAGTGGCACGACTCGATGGCCGACAGATGCTTCAACCTGGCGGGGGCATCGTCCGGTTGCGCGGGATCGATCGGAGTGATGGCCACGAACGCCGACAGCGGCCGACCGAGGGCCTCCGGGTCGACCTGCGCCGTGTACCCACGGATCACGCGTCGGGACTCCAGCCGCCTGACTCTGGATTGAACGGCCGAGACGGACAGCGAAGCCTTCTCCGCCAACGTCGCCAGAGTGGCGCGTCCGTCGGAGACAAGCTCGTCGATGATCAAACGATCGACGCGATCGAGATTTTCACTCACCTGCGCAATGTAGCCCAGATCCCGAACGAATCAGCGGCCAGATCCGTTATCGCTGGTCGAATCGGTGCTTGTGCCTCTTTTCGATCGTCCGGCAGAGGTCACACGAAGAGCGGCGGTAGGGCGAGAACCATGACCGCCGACCAACTGACGTGCGTCAGGATCGGCGCCAGAATTCCGCCGGACGCACGCCGCTGCAGTCCCATCACGTACCCCAGAAGTACCGCGGCGAAGCCGAGCATCGGGTTGCCCGAGGCGAGGGTGGCGATCGCGTAGACGACCGTCGAGATGATGACCGGATGCCTGACGCCGATGGCCGCGTACAACGCTCCTCGGAAGAAGATCTCCTCGGCGACGCCGTTGAGCAGCGCGATGAACACGATGAGCACCAGCGAACCCACCCGAGCGTGCGCCAGTACGTTCTCGGTGAAGTCGGCGAGCGGCGGTATCTGCCGAACGACGAGTCCGCCGAGCATGAACACCCCACCGACGGCGAGGCCGATCAGGATGGGTGTGACGATCGGTCGCCTGATCGATCCCCCGACCTGAATGCGTCCGAGATGCAATGGGCCCGAAAGGAATCCACCTACCGTCCACACCGCAGCCAACACCAGGGTCAGTGCGTAGAACGCCGGATCGCCCGGCTCGACCTTGAGCGAGAAATAGAGCACCGTCGCACCGATCACCAGTGTGATCAGCACGATGATCCGCCGCTTGCGGAACGCTGCGTCGGACTCCTTGTGATCGCGCTCGACCGGGTCGACCAGAGCTGACTTCATCACGTTGAGCGCGGTCGTGGACCACGTTCCCATCACGCCTCCTCGGTATCGGTCAGTCGGCGCACGACCGACCTCGCGCGTCGATTCACGTCGGCCATCACGTCGAGATTGGTCCGCACCGCCGCCGCAACGGGCTTCGAGTACAGCAGTCGACGCCCACCGAGGGCTTCGATCAACCCCCACGTGCGGTCCGACGACGCCGCGACACCGCGACGCCTGATCCCCAGGGCGTCACCGCCGCTCCACGCCGCGTCGGTGTTCGCCAGCCGAAGCGGATCCTTCAGGGAGCACACACCGGGAGGGTCACCGACCATTCCCCGCACACTACGGGCCATGGCGTCGGCAATCGTGGTGAGACCTCGGGGAGGGTCGGGAACGAGCTCGCGAATCCGACTCTCGGACGTCGTCATCGTGTTGTGCAATGATCCGACGAGATCCTCGGCGAGTCCGGCGGGAACCGGAATGATCTTTCCGATCACCTTTCCTGCGAGCGAGGTCGGCACCAGCGGCACCGGAACGCCGATGCGCTGGAGACCGGCAGCCTCGACGTACGCGAACACCAGATCTCGATACGGCACCACATCCGGCCCACCGATGTCGTAGGAGCCCGCCGGAACCGTCTCGGCGTCGGCGGACGCCACCAGGTAGTGCAGCACGTCGTCGACGGCGATGGGCTGCACGGGCTCGGCCAGCCAACTCGGCAGCGGCAGCACCGGCAAGCGGTCCGCGAGGTAACGCAACATCTCGTACGACGTCGAACCGGCACCGAGGACGATGGCCGCTCTGAGCCAGACCAGCTCGACGCCGTCCACCGTCAGTTCCTCGCCGACGTCCGCCCGGCTCGCGAGGTGCTCCGACAGATGGTCGTCGTCGGGTACGAAACCGCCGAGGTAGACGATTCGGCGTACTCCCGCACGGGCGGCCGCGGCTGCGAACTGCTCGGCGGATCGTCGGTCCTGCGCGCGGTAATCCGACTCGCCGATGGCGTGAACGAGATAGTAGGCGACATCGATGTCACCGGATTCCGCGAACGCGGCCGCGCAGGACCGTTCGTCGGTGACGTCGAGCGAGACTGCGGTGACGGAGTCGAAGAAGTCGAAGGTCCGCAGGTTGTCCGGCGTTCGGGAGCCGACGACGACGTCGGCATCGTCGGCCAGCAGCGCTGCCACCAACCGCGACCCGATGTATCCGCTGGCACCGGTGACGAGAGCTCTCATGCGTCGAGGCTAACGGCACTCGGGGCGTGGTGTCGGTGTGGCATTGTCGCTCCTATGGCTCTGGTCTTGGCAGGTGTGGTTCTCCCCGATCCCCTCGGTACCGAAACGGTGCTCCGGCGCGGAGTCGCGGTAGCGCGGGCCGGAGCGGGCTGGATGCTCACCACGACCGCTTTCGCGCTTACCCTCCCCGGCCGAATCGAAGCACTGCTGACGCGTATTGAGATGTTGATGACACGCATCGATCACGTGATCGACTCCGCCGACGCCGTGGTCGCCAGCGTGCAGCGGACGACCGGTGCCGCGGACGACGTGGTCGCCTCGGCATCGGTCGCCTCGCACACCGCGCTCGAACTGATCGAGTTGTTCGATCCCATCGCCAAGAAATCCGAACCCATGGCCCGCAAGTTCGTCGACAACCTCTCGGAGGAGGAAGTCGACGCAGCGATCGCCATGGTCGATCAGCTGCCTGGACTCCTCGCTCACATGGAAGCGCTGCTTCCCATCCTCGCCACCCTCGACACGGTGTCCCCCGAGATTCACGAGCTGCTCGGAGTCACCAAGGACGTCCGGCGCGCGGTCATCGGAATCCCCGGATTCAAGTTCTTCCGAAACCGCGGCGAGGACAAGCTGGCCGACGAAGAGCGATTCGAGGACTGACCCCTACTTGACGAAGGCGAACTCTTCGCCTGCGTGGAACCGGGCGAGGGTCTCCGAGATCGATCGCCGTGACGGCGGATGAAAAGCAAAGGCGTGCAATGCCGCTGCGACATAAGCGATTTCGGGTGACTTGATGAAGCCGATCCCGCCCAACGATTCGACCGCAGCGGAACTGCCCCGCACCAGAGCGTCGCGAACGGCGATGCGGTTGAACAACAACCTCACCGAGATGTCCTGCCCGCGTTCACCTTCGTCGAAGGCGCGGGCCACGTTCTCGATCGCCGCCATCGACGTCTCCAGTTCGGCCGCCGCGCGAGCGTATCCCTCGTAGTCGCCTTTGTCCTGCTCGATCATGCGCTCGAGCAGAGACGTCGCTGCACCGATGTAGTTGGCCGAGATCAGCATGCCGAACCAGAGGTATCCGGTCATCTCGTGCACACCGTCGGGGTCGTCGTCCTTGTTCGGCAGAACCAGACTGGCAGGCACTTCGACGTCCTCGAGCAGGACCTCTTCGCTCTGCGCGCCGGCCAGGATGTCGGTGGTCCAGAACGGCTTCACGCTCATTCCCGGGAGACTTGCCGGGATCAGGGCGACGGCACGGTCGCCGGAGTCGATCTCCACGCTGCAGGTCAGCAGATCCATCGATCGTGCCAGGCTGCACGGCTTCTTGCTGCCATTGACGATGTAGTTCTCGCCCTTCTTCACCGCGGTCATCGTCGGGATGAACACACTCCCGCCGGTCACGCCCTCCGAGAATCCGGAGGCGACGATCGCCTTCTGTTCGACCAGTCCCTTGATCAAGGCACGGTCGTCCTCGGTGGCACCGCGAGCGAATTCCGTCAGCGAGGCGACCGAGAGATGGTGCATCGTGGTTCCCGCACCCAGAGAGGGCGACCGCGACCCGATGGCCCGCTGCGCCCGGACCGCGTCGATGGCCGGAGCACCGAGACCCCCGAGTTCGGTCGGAACCACCAAACCGGTGCCACCGAATTCTCGAAACTTGTCGATCGCGTCCGACTCACGCGACTCGAGTCGATCCAGCGGGGTTGTGTCCAGATAGTGCATCAAACCCGGCATGTACTTCTCGAGGGTTTCCCTTTCGCGCACCATTAATCCAGTCACAGTTCTTCTCCTTGTGTCACTAATCGATTGTGTGCCACTGATTGATTGTATCTACGCCGTTTTGTGCCATCACTTGATCGCGACATATCGGTCGTAATCCATAATCACAGCGGTGGAGCAGGTGAATTCGCGCTGACCATCGACGATACCCTGTGACCTGCACAGATAAACTAAAGATATCGTAAAATCTTGGCGATCAAAAAATACCGAGATCATTTTTTCGGGCCGTTTTACCGACTGATTTCCGTTGCGAAAGCGTCTATCGAAACATCGAATATTCTTTCGTCGAATACCGATCGATGTCGCCGCCGGCTCCGAATCAAATCATGAATTCGCGACGAACCACAATCGACTCTGTGAGGAGTTCTGGTACACGATGGTTGTCAACAGATTGGTGAAACGACTCGGCGGCGACGAACGCGTGGATTTGCTGCGGGCCGTCCGAGAAGCCGATGTGGTCCCCTACTTCCGCAAGATGGAATCGGCTGTCGCTCCCGTCGTTCGCGTCGAGGGCGAAGACAAGATCATGCTCGGTTCCAACAACTACCTCGGCATCGCCGACCACCCGAAGGTGGTCGAGGGTGCTCAGCACGCGCTCGACACGTTCGGCAGTGCCGTCACCGGAAGTCGCCTGCTCAACGGCACCCTGGACCTCCACCTCGAACTCGAACACGAGATCGCCCAGTGGCACGGAACCGACGACGCACTCGTCTTCACCACCGGCTACCAGACGAATCTCGGAACGATCAGCGCGATCGTCGGCCCCGGTGACACGGTGATCGTCGATTCTGCAGCCCACGCCTCGATCCGCGACGGCAGCGCGCTCTCCGGAGCGTCGGTGGTCAAGTTCAAGCACAACGACATGGCCGATCTCGAGGCCCGACTCCAGCAGCCCGTCGTCGACGACGGGGCCGTGCTGGTCATCGTCGACGGCCTCTACTCCATGGAGGGCGACCTCGCACCGCTCGATGCCGTCTCCGAGCTGTGTATCCGTTATCACGCGGCACTGATGGTCGACGAAGCCCACAGCCTCGGCATCTACGGGCCCCAACTCACCGGAGCCGCCGAGCTGTTCGGCATCACCAAGGACGTCGACGTCACGATGGCGTCACTGTCGAAGAGCCCCAGCTCCACCGGCGGGTTCGTCACCGGATCGAGTGATCTGATCGACACCCTGCGAGTCAAGGCCCGCGCCTTCCTGTTCACGACTTCCGGCGTGCCTGCTGCGGTGGGAGCCGCGCTGGCTTCCGTCAAGCTGATCCGCAGCGACGAAGGTAAGGATCGGGCTCGGCGCGTCCTCGACAACGCCGAGATGCTGCGCGGCGGATTGCAGGCGGCCGGGCTCGACGTAGCCGGTCGCTCCGCGACCCCGCACGGAGACACGGCCTCACCGATCGTCTCACTCCACGTCGGCGACGATCTGGTGGCCATGAGTCTGTGGAAGAACCTCTACGATCGCGGCATCTTCACCAGCGCCGCCTTGCACCCCGCGGTGCCGAAATCCGGTGCGATACTGCGCCTGTGTGTGATGGCAACACACACCGAACAACAGCTGTCGACCGCAACGGACCACATCGTCGAGGCCGTGGCCGGACTACCCGGATGAGTGAGCACACCCGCGGTCTTCGTATTGCGGTCACCGGCGCCACCAGCGATTTCGCGGCCGCGATCCTGCCCAGATTGTTCGACGACCCCGAGGTGGACACGGTCGTCGGCATCGCCCGTCGGCCTGCGCGAATACAACACCCCAAGTTCACCTCCGTCCGATCGGACATCCGGTCGCCGGATCTCGAGACGCTGTTCGACGGCTGCGATGCCGTCCTGCATCTGGCGTTCGTCGTCGAGGAGCTCAGGGACAAGACCGAAACTCACGACATCAACCTGCGCGGCTCACGCAACGTGATCGACTCGGCGTACCGAGCGGGCGTCGCGCGGGTGGTGATCGCGTCGAGCATCAACGCGTACGGTGCCGACATCGCACCGGAACCGCTCACCGAGAACACCTATCCCACAGGTGACCCGGGCCGCTACTACTTCTACGACAAGGCCGAGGTAGAGCACTACGCGGAGTGGTGGCTACGCAGACACCCCGAGGAGATGGCCATCTCCATGCTGCGGTGCACCTACATCGTCGGACCCGACTTCTCCAACGACGGGATCGATCAGTTCACCGGCCCGGTGGGAGCCTTTCCCGACGCGGATCGCGCGTCGTATCAATTCCTGTATCAGGACGACATGGCCGACGCGTTCCACCGAGCCGCGAAGACCGACCTCGTCGGCCCGTACAACCTCGGTCCGGTGGACTGGGTCGGTGTACGCGAACTCGCCGCGATGCAGGGGCAGGTGATGTTCGACGTTCCCCAGAAAGCCGCGACCCACGTCGCGAACGTGGCGTTTCGGCTGGGCCTGACGCCCTTCTCCGGGCAGTGGGTGACACCGGGCGAACCGATCGTCGACTCCTCTGCCCTCGGCCGCGCCACCGGCTGGGCACCGACTCTCACGGCACACGAGAGCGCGGCGGTGATGATTCTGTTACAAGGCAAGCCGCTGCTTCGGCGCGGTGACGCCCTCGCACGCGGCATCGCCTGCGAAGCCGCCCTACGCCCGGCCTCCGAGGCGGTGGAGCTGAGCCGCGCGGACCTCGCGGCCCTGCAGATCGACCATCGACAGCTCGATACCGGTCACGGAAGCGTGCACGTCGAGATCCATCGGTCGTCCACGGGATCCGATCGTTCCGTCGTTCTTCTGGCGGACACCGGTACGCACGGGCGGTATCTGACGACGTTGGCGTCGGACATCGCGGCCGGAGGCGTCGATGTCGTCGTGCTCGATCTCCCCGGGCACGGCTTGAGTACGGGTCGGCGCGGTCGATCGTCGGCGGCGCAGACCACCGCCGCCGTGGATGCGGCGTCACGGTTCGCTCGGGTGGAACTCGACACCGCGCCGATCACGGTGCGCAGCGGTGTTCGCCACGCAGCGGACACGCTGATCGGCGGTATCGTCCGGCGGGCGACCGGCTGGACGACGATGGACGAGCCCAGCCGATCCGACGGCCTGCTGCCGGACCGGACTCGCGTCGACGGGACCTCGAGCATTCCGTTCGTGTCGACCGCCGCCGATGCACTGGCCCTGTGCGCGACGACACCGGGCCTCAGCGCCGCCGGATGAACCTGCTGCCGATACGCGTCCACCACGACGGTCGGCCGACGCCCGTCGTCGTGGCACCGGACGTCCGGGCCGCCTGAGCGGCGTGCTCGCGCGCGAGTCGGTCGACCTCGGCGCGGTTGATCCGCCAACTCTCCATCCAGGTCTCGACGTCCACCGGGCCGAGCGGCACGACCGGCGGCGTCGGGAACCGAATCCAGTCGACGATGCGAGCATTCAACTCGTCCAGCACATCTCGCGCCGAGTCCTCGCGCCGGATGGCGATGAGCGTCGAGGGCAGCCGCTCGATCTCCTTGCGGAGCTGCAATGCGGTCGGCAGCAGTGCGTCGGCGGGCAGGTTCTCCCTCTTGAGAAAGCCTCGCACCCACCACAACTCGTCACCGGGATCCCCCATCGGGATCGGCTTGCCGGTCCCTTCCAGATTCTCGAACGCGCCGTTTTCCTGCGCCTGACGTATCTGTTTGTCCACCCAGGACTCGAACGTGACTCCTGGTTCCTTGCGCTCGGTCACCCCACCGACTGTAGATCCGTGGCTGCGCTGTTCGCCAGATCGGAACACGAGGAAGCCCCGGACCGGTGTGCGGGCCGGGGCCGGGGTCGCGGCGGTGTCGGGGGTCAGCCGTACTCGGCGACCAATCGATCGAATTCGTCACGGTCGATGACCTGTGGCTCGTTGATCGCGAGCGCCTGCGCGTACTTGCTCGCCAGGTGGTAGTCACGACCGAGCGGCCCCTGCTCGGCATCGTCATCGTCGGATTGGATGCTTGCGCCCGGAGGCACCTCGTTCTGCAGTCCGTTGGTCTTGCTGCCGAGCAGAGCGTCGAGTTTCGCGGAAATCTTCTGCATGATCTCTTGGTCGTCGGTCATGGGAGGGGTGTACCCGAATCGCTCGAATCGACACCGCTGCGCGATCGGGGAACCGCGTGAGGATTATCTGTCGGTGCCCGGGGGCATGATGATGGGATGGCCAGGCACAGTACGGGCACCGACGTAGCGGGCGAGCTGTCGGTGATGGAGAAGTTGTCGCGGCCGACCCGGGAGTGGTTCTCCGGCGCTTTTCCTGCTCCCACGTCCGCGCAGTTGGGCGCGTGGTCGTCGATCTCGAGTGGTTCGCACACGCTCGTGGTGGCGCCGACGGGTTCGGGCAAGACGCTCTCGGCCTTCCTGTGGGCCTTGGACGAGCTGGCGCAACTGGGTGCGGACAGCACTCGCAAGACCAAGGTTCTCTACATCTCGCCACTCAAGGCCCTTGCCGTCGACGTCGAACGCAACCTGCGTGCGCCACTGGTCGGCATCACCCAGACCGCCAAGCGGCTCGGCCTGAACCCACCCGAGATCTCGGTCGGCGTGCGGTCCGGCGACACCAGCGCCGCCGACCGCAGAAACATGATCAAGACTCCGCCGGACATTCTGATCACCACCCCGGAATCGCTGTTCCTCATGCTCACCTCGGCCGCCCGCGACATCCTCGCCGAGGTCGACACCGTGATCGTCGACGAGGTTCACGCCGTGGCAGGCACCAAACGCGGCGCGCATCTGGCGGTGTCCCTGGAACGGCTCGACGCGATGCTGGACAAGCCCGCCCAGCGCATCGGCCTGTCCGCGACGGTGCGACCGCACGAGGAGGTGGGCCGTTTCCTGGCCGGTGCGGCCCCCATCGAGATCGTCGCACCACCCGCTCCGAAAACCTTCGATCTGACGGTCCAGGTGCCGGTGGAGGACATGACCGAACTGGGCGTCACCGATCCGAACGCCGACACCTCCGCCGCTCCCCCGGCGCAGGGCTCGATCTGGCCGCACGTCGAGGAGAAGATGGTCGATCTCATCCTCGAGCACAAATCGTGCATCGTCTTCGCCAATTCCCGTCGCCTCGCCGAACGGCTCACCGCGCGGCTCAACGAGGTGTACGCCGAACGGATCGGCGACGGCGTGGAGACACAACACAAGCCGCCCTCGCAGGTCGGCACTCCGAACGACGTGAACCACGGGGCCGATCCGTTGCTGGCCCGGGCCCACCACGGCAGCGTCAGCAAGGACCAACGCGCACTGATCGAGGACGACCTCAAGACCGGCAGGCTGCGCTGCGTCGTGGCCACCAGCAGCCTTGAGCTCGGAATCGACATGGGCGCAGTCGATCTGGTCGTTCAGGTCGAAGCACCGCCATCGGTGGCCAGCGGTCTGCAGCGCGTCGGACGCGCAGGCCACCAGGTCGGCGAGATCTCCAAGGGCGTGTTGTTCCCCAAGCATCGAACCGACCTGATCCACTGCGCGGTCACGGTCGAACGCATGACGTCGGGCAAGATCGAGGCGTTGTTCGTTCCCGCCAACCCTCTCGACGTCCTGGCGCAGCAGACCGTGGCAGCCTGCGCTCTCGAACCGATCGACGCGGAGGACTGGTTCGATTCGGTCCGTCGCACAGGCAGTTTCGCCACCCTGCCCCGATCTGCCTACGAGTCGACTCTCGACCTGCTATCGGGCCGCTACCCCTCCGACGAGTTCGCAGAACTGCGGCCGCGGTTGGTGTGGGACCGCGACGCCAACACTCTCACCGGCCGTCCCGGGTCGCAGCGACTGGCCGTCACCTCCGGTGGCACCATCCCGGACCGCGGACTCTTCACCGTCTACATGGTGGGTGAAAAGCAGTCCAGGGTAGGTGAACTCGACGAGGAGATGGTCTACGAATCGCGAGTGGGTGATGTGTTCGCACTCGGTGCCACCAGCTGGCGCATCGAGGAGATCACCCACGATCGGGTGCTCGTGAGCCCGGCGTACGGCCAACCCGGCCGGCTCCCCTTCTGGCACGGCGACGGTCTCGGTCGACCGGCCGAACTGGGCCAGGCGCTGGGCGAATTCCTGCGAAGCACCACCGATCGCAGCAACCTGGCCGAGCGACTGAGCTCCGACGGCCTCGACGCCAACGCCGTCAACAACCTCATCGCCTTGCTCGACGAGCAACTCGAGGCCACCGGTCAGCTCCCCACCGACAAGACGATGATCGTCGAGCGGTTCCGCGACGAATTGGGCGACTGGCGGCTGGTGCTGCATTCGACCTACGGTCAGCAGGTACACGCGCCGTGGGCCCTCGCAGTCGGCGCGAGGCTCATCGAGCGCTACGGCATCGACGCCGCCCCCACCGCATCCGACGACGGCATCATCGTCCGGCTCCCCGACACCGACGACCAGCCGCCGGGCGCAGAACTGTTCGTGTTCGAGCGCGACGAGATCGCCGACATCGTCACAGAGCAGGTCGGCGGGTCGGCGTTGTTCGCATCGAGATTTCGCGAATGTGCCGCGCGCGCACTGCTTCTCCCCCGCCGAAACCCGGGCAAACGCGCGCCGTTGTGGCAGCAGCGCCAGCGTTCGGCTCAGCTGCTCGACGTGGCACGCAAGTACCCGACGTTCCCGATCCTGCTCGAAACCGTCCGCGAGTGCCTGCAGGACGTCTACGACCTCCCTGCCCTCGAGGACATCCTGGCCCGCATCGGCCGACGCCAGATCAGAATCGTCGACGTCGAAACGCCGTCACCGTCACCGTTCGCCAATTCGCTGTTGTTCAACTACGTCGGCGCATTCATGTACGAGGGCGACAGCCCGTTGGCCGAACGCCGGGCCGCCGCACTGTCACTCGACTCGGCGCTCCTCGCCGAACTGCTCGGACGCGTCGAGCTGAGAGAGCTGCTCGACGACAGCGTCATCACCACCACCGAACTCGAACTGCAGCGTCTTCCCGAGGACCGTCACGCCAAGGACATCGAAGGCGTGGCCGACCTGCTACGCCTGCTCGGACCGTTGACCGTGGACGAAGTCGGCCTGCGCACCGACGGCGACGAATATCCGCAGTGGCTCGCCGAACTCGCCGACGCCAAACGGGCGATGGAGGTCTCGTTCGCCGGCCGGAACTGGTGGACGGCCATCGAGGACGCCGCTCGATTGCGCGATGCGTTGGGCGTCCCGCTTCCCATCGGTACTCCGGCCGCCTTCATCGAACCCGTCGACGATCCGCTGGTGGACCTGATCAGCCGGTATGCCCGAACCCACGGACCGTTCACCCTCGACGACGCAGCGGCGCGCTTCGGGGTCGGCACCGCCGTGGTACGCGACGTCCTACGCAGACTCGCCGTCGACAAGCGCGTCGTCGAGGGCGAATTCCGGCCCGGTGCCACGGGTAGCGAATGGTGCGACGCCGAGGTACTTCGGCGACTGCGGCGGCGGTCGCTGGCTGCGGCCCGGCAGGAGGTCGAACCCGTCTCCACCGCCACCCTGGGCCGCTTCCTGCCCGCGTGGCAGCACGTGGACAGCCGACGCCTGAGCGGGATCGACGGCGTCGCGACCGTCATCGAACAGCTCGCGGGCGTTCCTGTTCCGGCATCGGCGTGGGAATCTCTCGTGCTCTCGTCGCGGGTGACCGACTACAGTCCGGCGATGCTCGACGAGCTCACCTCGACCGGCGAGGTGCTGTGGTCCGGACACGGCGCGATCTCGTCGAAGGACGGCTGGGTGAGCCTGCACATGGCCGACACCGCACCACTGACCCTGGTGCCTGCAGCCGAGTCCGATCTGTCGGAACTGCAGATTCGCATTCAGGACGCCGTCGCGGGGGGCGGTGCGTACTTCTTCCGGCAGCTGTCCGACACCGTCGGCAGTACCGACGACACCGCACTGCAGGCTGCACTGTGGGAGCTGGTGTGGGCTGGTCGTCTGAGCAACGACACATTCGCTCCGCTTCGTGCGCTGCTGAACTCCACGACCACCCGCTCGGCCCCGAGTCATCGTGCACCTCGCCGTACACCGCGGTTGCGCTCGTACCGACAGTTCGAGCGTCCCTCGCTCCCGACCCGAACCGGACCGCCGACGGCGGGTGGGCGATGGTCACGATTGCCCGAGCTCGAACCCGACCTCACCGTCCGTGCGCACGCTACCGCCGACGTCCTGCTCGAACGCTATGGCGTGGTGACCCGCGGTTCGGTGATGAACGAAGGTGTGCCCGGCGGCTTCGCCACGATGTACAAGGTGCTCACCGGATTCGAGGATTCCGGTCGATGCCGTCGGGGCTACTTCGTCGACTCACTCGGCGGTGCGCAGTTCTCCACCTCCGACGTGGTCGACCGATTACGCAGCTACGACGAACCGAAGAAGAACGCCAGCGCTGTCGTACTCGCGTCGTGCGATCCGGCCAATCCCTACGGCGGAGCACTGCCCTGGCCGAAAGCCGGCAGCGGCGAGGCCGGTGTCGGAGATACGCCGGACGAGACGACGAAGCATCGGCCGGGCCGAAAGGCCGGTGCACTGGTCGTCCTCGTTCGGGGCGAGTTGACGATGTTCGTCGAACGCGGCGGGAAGTCGGTGCTCACGTTCGGTGAGAACGCCGACGACATCGACGCTGCAGCAACCGCATTGGCGGCCACCGTTCGCCGCGGCGGAGTCGACAAGCTACTCGTCGAGCGCATCAACGGTCACGACATCCACGGCACCGACTTCGCCAAGACCTTGACCGAAGCAGGTTTCTCGGCGACCCCACGCGGACTTCGCCTGCGTCGCTGATTGCCCACTGCCTGCGAGACCACCGGAGAGGACACGAACACCGATGCCCGAGGGCGATACCGTCTGGCGCGCCGCCAACACCCTGCGCGCCGCACTCGAGGGCCGGCAGCTCACCACCTGCGACATTCGCGTACCGCGCTACGCCACAGTCGACTTCACCGGCGAGACCGTCGATTCCGTCGCCTCACGCGGTAAGCATCTGCTGATTCGAGTCGGCGGATACTCCATTCATTCGCATCTGAAGATGGAGGGCACCTGGCACGTCTACGCGCCCGGTGCTCGCTGGCACCGCCCTGCGTTCCAGGCGCGGATCATCTTGAACACCGCCGACGCGCAGGCCATCGGTTTCGAGCTCGGAGTGCTCGAGATCCTCGAGGACGAGGACGATGCCGTCGGATATCTCGGACCGGATCTGCTCGGTCCCGACTGGGATCCCGACGTGGCGCTGTCCAGGCTCGCAGCGGATCCGGCCCGGCCGATCGGGCTCGCGCTTCTCGATCAGCGCAACATTGCCGGCCTGGGCAACGTCTACCGCAACGAGATCTGCTTTCTCCGGGGCGTCGACCCGCGCACCCCGGTCGGCGAAGCCGGTGACCTGAGCAAGACGATCGACCTGTCCTACCGATTGATCATGGCCAACAAGGATCGCAACCAACGCGTCACCACCGGAGATCGACGTCCGGGCCGACACTTCTGGGTGTACGGGCGCGAGAACAAGCCGTGCAGACGCTGCGGAACCACCATCGAATTCGGTCTGATCGGAGACAATCCTCTGGAGGAACGCCAGATCTACCACTGCCCACACTGCCAGAAACGAGGTGTGGCGAGATAGTTCGGTCCGTGGTGTCCTTTTCGACGAACCCCGTTCGTCCTTCGTGTGTAGGTCGGCAAACGGTGCCGATCGCGACGAACCCGAGGAGTCTTCATGACCACGTACGCAGCCATCGTCTACACCCATGATGCCGACTGGACCTCGCCCGAGGTCGCCGACGAGATGGCCGAATACGGTGCATTCAGTGCCGCGGCCGGATCCGCGATCACCGGCGGAGCGGTCCTCCACCCCACCTCGACCGCCACCACGGTGCGCGTGTCGGGAGGAAAGGGAGGTGACGTCCTGACAAGGGACGGTCCGTTCGCTGAGGGAAAGAGATGCTTGCCGGGTTCTTACTCCTAGAGTCGCGAAACGTGATCATCAGTGGGTGGAGCAATTGATCCATCTGGCGTTGACGCTGCCGTTTGTCGCGACGACTGCGTATGCGTCGACGGTTGCGAGTCGTCATCGTCATCAGGTGTGGTGGGCGAAGACTATGGCGGCACAGTTGCGTACTGTAAACCCTTGCGTTTTGGCGTTTAAACGAACGATCGCTCGATAGTGTTGTCGCAGTTGAGTTTTCGTTTTCTTGGCCATGCGGCGTTCAATACGTCCGAAATGCATCCGGGGACGGTGTCTGTCCTAGCTCCCGTGCAGTCTTTGTGGCGATCGCGGACACGAGTGGGTCGGAGTAGTCGTTCGATCTCCCTTTTGCGGATTCGCAAGAATCCCCAGTTCAGACTCGCAAGAGCACGGTCGCGCGGTGCCTGTTGCTGAACGTGGTGCGCACATCGCATCAGTACGGCGTTCGACATGTCCGTGCGCACGGGAGCCGAGTCCGCCGCGTGCGGCACCTCGGTAGCGCGTCCGTATCGCAGAACACCCGTGGTCTATCACGCTCAGCCGATACATTGGATGGTTGTTGTTCTCGGGCAGAAAAAAGGGGGGCCCATGCTGGTCAGTGGTTGGCAGCAAGCGTTGACTCTTGTCGCTGTGTTGGTGCCAGGGTTTGTTTTTCAGGGAGTAAAGAAGGCTCGCGTCGGTCCATCTCCCGAGGATCGCGATCTGAGCGCGCGTCTGATCCGCGCCCTCGCGCTGTCGGTCGGGTTTCTGCTTGTCTACGTCCTATGTCTGGGTGAAGCCCTAACGAAGCGACTGACCCAGCCTGAACACCGGTTCGATGATCCTCGATTGGTCGGGTTCGTTGGCGCACTTCTTGTTTTCGTCATTCCAGCCCTGGCAGGGCATGTGGCTGCAAGCTTTGTCATGCGTCAGAGCTACAACAACACGGGTTTCTGGGGGACAATTTTCCACTCAGCTGATTCGGAGCGCGATGAAGTACCCTGGCGGAAAGCACTTTTCAGTGCTGACAGCAACTATTCCCCAGTGCCGACTGCGTGGGACTATGCGACTGCTAAGGTCGCGCCCAACAGCTTCGTGCGGGTACTGAATGCCCAGGGTTCATGGATTGGTGGATGCGTTACCACTGAAGCATTTTTCACCGGCTATCCAGAGCCTAGGGATATTTACGTCGACCGAGCTTGGAGCATGGCAGCTGACGGTGAGTTCTTGGACGAGTTACCTGGCCCAACTGGAGTATGGATCCCGTGTACCGATGCTGCTCTTGTTCAGATAGTCGCTCCGTCACCCGAAACACCAGAATCAGACGAGGAGTCATCCACATTCCTAGGGTGAGAAGGCGCAGGTACAATCGAGAAAGCGGGCGGAAGATTCTTGTCGTCAGGGACCCGTGCGTTCGGCAAGGGCATGCTGGCTACCGGAGGTATCGATAATGGCAGATCAGACCAGTTCACAGCCAAGTGGGAAATCCCGGCGTGTGTGGATCGCGCCGCGATCGGGAGGCTACCGGCCCGGCGGCGAGTTCGTTGCTAGCTCGTCACAACAGAAGTCCTCTCCCAAAAAACCTAAGGGTAGCGCTGGCGTTCCCTCTAAGACGGGCGCAAAGGGATGACGGGCAACAAAGACTGCACGGATGAACCGGAATCCCTGGTCGGCGGAGGGTATCGCCCGATCTCAGCTAGGTCAGATGCACCCGACGAACAGCGTCACGGCGGTCGTAAACCGGTAAATACCGGCCAACGCCCCCCTCGTCAGCAGCAAACGACCCAGAAGCCCCCTCCTGGTTCAGGTGGAGTGAAGAAGAGCTCCTAGATCATCCAGAGAACCGGCAATCGCCTGGACCGCGCGGAGGAGGCCAGGAACGCACGAACGACCGCGCTCGCTCTCGGCCCGTCGCCTGCCGAGAGGGCGTATCTCGAGGCGCAGCTCGTGCCGCCCTCCCACCCTGTCGAGCGACAACGAGAAGAAACCTGAAAGCTCCCTGTCAGGTGCGACCAAGCCCCTTCACAGCTTCGCCGACCACCATGGATCGCATGCTGACACTTGCGATACTCACCCTGCTCGTCATGGCCGTCTCCGGCGCGACGGCCGCTCGCGCGCCCCGGACGCTGGTTCGACTCCGTTAGATCGTGCGAACGGGTTCGAGGATTTCCTGGCGGGCCTCGGGAGCGACGACGCGCAGCGCGTCTGCCGACTCGTCGTCGGGCTGACGCTGCGACTCGATCTCGGCCTCCACTCGGGCGCGGTAGGTCTCGACCTCACGATCGACCGTCGCCTCGTCCCAGCCCAGAACCGGTGCGATCAATGCAGCGACCTGACCCGCGCAGTTCATCCCACGATGCGAGTACTCGATCGAGATTCGGGTCCGACGCGAGAGCACGTCCTCGAGATGCAGTGCGCCCTCCGCTGCCGCGGCGTACACCACCTCCACCTGGAGGTATGCCGGCGCATCGGTGAGTGGTTGCAGCAGTTCGGGTTTGCCGTCGGCCATGGCCAACACCTCGTCGATCAACGAACCGTATCGGTCGAGCAGATGCGTCACCCGATGCGGATGCAGCTTGTGCATCTCGCCCAGGTGCGGTGCCTGATTGACCAGCGCGAAGTAGCCGTCGGCACCGACGAGGGGCACCTTCTCGGTGATCGAGGACGCCACCCGCACCGGGATGTCCTCGGCGGCCAGATCGACTGCGTCCTCGGCCATCACGCGGTAGGTCGTGTACTTGCCGCCCGCGATGGCGACGAGTCCGGGTGCAACCCGAGCGACCGCGTGTTCCCGGGACAGCTTGGAGGTTTCGTCGCTCTCGCCGGCGAGCAGTGGCCGCAAGCCCGCGTAGACCCCGTCGATGTCCTCGTGGGTGAGCGGCGTGACGAGCACCGAGTTGACCTCGCCCAGGATGTAGTCGATGTCGGCCTTGGTGGCGGCCGGGTGTGCGAGATCGAGGTTCCAGTCGGTGTCGGTGGTACCGATGATCCAGTGCGCGCCCCACGGAATGATGAACAGCACCGACTTCTCGGTGCGCAGAATGATCGCGGCCTCGCTGACGATTCGATCGCGCGGCACCACGATGTGCACGCCCTTCGAGGCGCGTACCCGGAACCGGCCGCGCATGTTGGACAGTGACTGGATCTCGTCGGTCCACACGCCGGTGGCATTGATCACCACGTGTGCCCGCACCTCGGTGGTGGCACCGGTCTCCGAATCACGCACGCGGACACCGGAAACCCGGTCGGCCTCACGCAGGAATCCGACCACCTGGGTCGATGTGCGCACCACTGCGCCGTAGTGGGCGGCCGTTCTGGCGACCATCATGGTGTGCCGGGCGTCGTCGACGACGGTGTCGTAGTACCGAATCCCGCCGATCAGCGACTTGCGTTTGATCCCGGGCGACATACGCAGTGCACCGGATCGAGTCAGGTGCTTCTGCTGCGGCACCGATTTGGCCCCACCCATGCGGTCGTAGAGGAAGATCCCCGCGGCGATGTAGGGCCGCTCCCACAACCGATGCGTGAGCGGGAAGAGAAATTTCAGCGGCTTGACCAGGTGCGGTGCGAGCGTGGACAGAGAGAGTTCGCGTTCGTGCAGGGCCTCGCGCACGAGCCCGAACTCGAGCTGCTCGAGGTATCGAAGCCCGCCGTGGAACATCTTGGACGAGCGAGAGGACGTTCCCGACGCGTAATCACGCGCCTCGACCAGGGCGACCTTCAGTCCGCGCGTCGCCGCGTCGAGGGCCGCTCCTGAGCCGACGACGCCACCGCCGACGACAACTACGTCGAACTGCTCGGTTCCGAGCTGGTCCCACGCCTCCACCCGCTGGTCGGGTCCGAGGAACTTCGTATTCGATCGGTTGCTCATCTCGAACGCTACCTCTCCTTCGAAAATCCCCGCATTGCTTGCACGTCAGGCTACCGCCCCTGGTCGTCAGGCCGCAGAACCTGCCGAGTGCGCGGCGGCCAATCGTTGCACTGCGTCTGCCAGCACGGGCGGGGTGGATCCGGCGTAGCTCAACCGGAGCGAGTGACGGTACTGCGCACCCGACGCGAACGCCGTTCCCGGCACGAAGGCAACTCCGTGCTCGAGTGCCGCATCGAGCAACTGGCCGGTGTCGGTTCCGTCCAGGAAGGTGGCCCAGGCGAACATCCCTCCCGCGGGGCGTGAGACGACCAGCCGATCAGCGAACTGTGCGGCGAGAGCGGCGATCAATGCCGTTGCACGGCAGGCATACTCGCGCCGCAGAACAGTCAGGTGTGCGTCCAGCCACGCGGAGTCGGCGAGCATCTCCGCCGTCATCGACTGCGTCAGCGAGGATCCGCACAGATCCGCGCCCTGCTTGAGCAGTTCCACCGCCGCACAGACGCTGGGTGGGGCGACGAACCAGCCGACTCGGAGCGTCGGAGCCAGGATCTTCGACGCACTCGACAGTCGGATGACGCGATCGCTGTGACGCGCGATCGGTGCCGGCGGGGCGTCGACGCCGGATTCCGTTGTTCCGAACCAGATCTCACCGTACGGGTCGTCCTCGATCACCCAGAATCCGTAGTGATCCGCCAGCGCCGCGAGGTGACGACGTCGCTGCTCGCTCATCGTGACTCCACGCGGATTGTGGAAGTTGGCGACGGTGTGGACCACAGCGGGCCGCAGTCCCGCTGTCAGTCGACGTTCGAGTTCGTCGGTGTCCATTCCGGTAAAGGTCAGGGGAATGGACTCGATGCTCGCTTCGGCGATAGAGAAGACCTGCAGCGCACCGGTGTACGCGGGTTCGTCGACCACGACGACAGCGCCCGGGTCGATCAGGGCCTGCGCGAGCAACGTCAGGGCCTGTTGCGAACCGTGCGTGACGATGACGGACTCGACCGGAACGGGCACTCCCCCGCGCACGGCCGATTCCCTGGCCGCAATGACGCTGCGCAGAGTGCGGTGACCGGATGTCTCGCAGTACTGCACCGCGTCGGGGCGGCGAAGCGCAGCCTCTGCGGCTGCGGCGATGCGGTCGACCGGTATCAGATCGGTGGCCGGTAGACCTCCGGCCAGGCTGATCACGTCGTCACGTGCGGTGAGGGACAGGAGATCGCGGATGGCCGAGCTGGTGAGCGAGTCGGTGCGCCTGGCCAGGCCGGCGGGAAGGTACGTAGAGGACATGAGAGAGACTCCGGGGCAGCAGGAATGGGGGAAGAACGGCCCGCGGATCCGCTGAGTCGAAGAAGGAGCGGACGGGTGTGTCCGCTCCTTCGACTGTCTCACGCGCTACCGAAATATGAAACGCGATTCTCACATCGTGAGATCAGTCCAGATCGTCGTGCGCCATCAGCTGGCGCGCGGCCTCGATGACCGAACCGGACAGCGACGGGTACACCGAGAACGTGTTGGCCAGGTCGTTGACCGACAGATTGTTCTGCACCGCCATCGCGATGGGCAGAATCAGCTCCGACGCACTCGGGGCGACCACGACACCGCCGATGACGACGCCGGTGGCCGGACGGCAGAAGATCTTTACGAAACCACGCTTGAGGCCGCTCATCTTCGCTCGCGGATTGGTGGTGAGCGGCAGCATCACCACGCGCGCGGGCACGTCGCCTGCGTCGATCGTGGACTGCGCGACGCCGACCGACGCGATCTCGGGCCGAGTGAACACCGCCGAGGCCACGGTCTTGAGCTTGATCGGGCTGACCGCCTGCCCCAGTGCGTGGTACATCGCGATGCGTCCCTGCATCGCCGCGACCGAGGCCAGCGGCAGCAGACCGGTGCAGTCGCCGGCTGCGTAGATGCCCGCGACCGCGGTACGCGAGACGCGATCCACGCGCAGATATCCGCCCTTGTCGAGTTCGATGCCGACCCTCTCGAGACCGAGACCGGAGGTGTTGGGCACCGATCCGACCGTCATCAGCGCATGGCTGCCCTCGACGGTGCGACCGTCCGAGAGCGTGACGCGGACACCGTCGTCGGTGCGGACCACCGAATCGGCGCGGGCATGCTTGACGAGGGTGACACCGCGCTCGTTGAACGCGTCCTCGAGCACCAGCGCGGCGTCCTCGTCCTCGTGCGGGAGGACGCGGTCACGGCTCGAGACCGCGGTGACCTTGACGCCCATCTCGGTGTAGGCCGAGACGAACTCGGCACCGGTCACACCGGATCCGACGACCACCAGGTGTTCGGGGAGAGCCTCGAGGTCGTAGAGCTGACGCCAGTTGAGGATGCGTTCGCCGTCGGGCTCGGCTCCCTTGACCACGCGGGGGCGGGCTCCGGTCGCGATGAGCACGACATCGGCGTCGAGGATGCGTTCTTCGCCGTCGGCGAGGACGGCCTTGATCTGGTGCGAGGCCATCCCGACATGGGAGTCGATCATCTCGGCGCGTCCGGCCAGCAGTTGCACCCCGACGGAGGTGACGCGGTGGGCGATGTCGGACGACTGCGCCTGCGCGAGGCTCTTCACGCGGTCGTGAATCTTCGGCAATGCGACGGCGGCCTGCGACGGATCGAGGGAGATGCCGAGGTCGCTGGCTCGACGCATCTCGGTGCGAATGCCGGTCGACGCGATGAACGTCTTCGACGGCACGCAGTCCCAGAGGACGCAGGCACCGCCGATACCGTCGGAATCGACGAGCGTCACCTCTCCGCCGTGCTGTGCGGCAACCAATGCTGCTTCGTACCCTGCCGGACCACCACCGATGATCACAATCCGGGTCATTGATCCTCTTCTCGCGTGCTCGAAATCTCTCGTTGTCTCGCGTCAACGGTATTCGAGAGGCCGTCCTCGCGCGTCGGTAGGGCTGGCTTCGTCGGCCCGATGGGAGGCCGGACCTGGGGCGACGCACCGAAACACGACCACGGGGCGTCAGTGTGCACCGATACGGTTTAGGCTGGCCGACGTGCCAATTTATGCCGCCTACGGATCGAACATGCATCCGGAGCAGATGTTGCAGCGATGCCCTCACTCGCCCCTGTCGGGAACCGGATGGCTGCACGGATGGCGGTTGACCTTCGGCGGCGGCGACATCGGCTGGGAAGGCGCGCTGGCGACGGTCGTCGAGGATCCCGACTCGCAGGTCTTCGTGGTGCTCTACGACGTGTCCGAGGAGGACGAGGAGAGTCTGGATCGCTGGGAGGGCTCCGAACTCGGCATTCATCGGAAGATCCGGCTGCGCATCGAGACCGGCCGGGAGCCGGTGCTCGCGTGGATGTACGTACTCGACGCCTACGAGGGCGGTCTGCCGTCGGCACGCTACCTCGGCGTGATGGCGGAGGCAGCCGAAATCGCCGGTGCCCCAGCCGAATACGTGCGAGACCTACGCACCCGCAACAGCCGCAACGTCGGCCCGGGTACCACCTCGTAGCGGGAGATCCAGCTCAGAAATAGTTCTTCATGACCGACGCCACCCACGCCGGTTCCCTCACGTCTTCACGCTTCGGAACCATGGACTGCAGGAACGGCTTGATATCGAACACCGGTGAGCCGTCGATCGCATCGAGACCTCGGACTCGGATGCGCAGTCCGTCCACGTCGACGAGCTCGCACCGCGACACCCCGAGATGATTGGGTCGGTCCTTGACTCGTTGAGCGAGGACACCCACCCGAGGAAGCGTCGTATCACCGCGGGGGTGCCGTGAGCCGGTGGTCGTCGCGGCGGGATCGCACAGGTGGAAGCCGTAGATCACCTCGAGGTGGGAGAACTCGGCGAGACCGAGGGTCGCGTCGGCGTCGAGGACACTCTCGTGCAGGTCGATCACGGACTCGACCGACCCCCAGTTGTCGTCGACCACTTCGGCGCGATCGGATCCGACGATCCCGATCGGCGACACGTCGAACACCGTCTCGTCCCCCACGTCTAGTTCGGATCCAGCGCGATTGCGGTCATCACCTTCACGCCGACGGCCAGTGCTCGTTCGTCGAGATCGAAGGTGGGTTGGTGGATGTCGAGTTGTGGTCCGGTACCCGGCCACACACCGAGTCGAGCCATTGCGCCCGGCACGCGTTCGAGGTACCACGAGAAATCCTCACCGCCACCGGATTGCGCGGTATCGGCCAGCGCGTCGGGTCCGACCCGGCCGATGGCCTTCTCGAACGTGTGCGTCGACTCCGGATCGTTGACCACGGGAGGCACGCCGCGACGGTAGTGCAGCTCGAATCGGACCCCGGTCGGTGCGAGCAATCCGGTGACGATCTCGCGGACCAACGGTTCGAGCAATGCCCAGGTCTCGTGGTCACCGGTGCGGACGGTGCCGGTCAGCATGCCGGTCTGCGGTATGGCGTTGGGAGCCTGGCCGGCGACCACCGCTCCCCAGACCATGACCGTGCTGGTCCGCGGGTCGATTCGCCTGCTCAACATTCCGGGCAGGCCGGTGATGACGGTGCCGAGCGCGTACACGAGATCGGTGGTCAGATGTGGCCGCGAGGTGTGCCCGCCGGGCGAATCCAGCCGCAGCTCGACGGTATCCGCCGCCGAGGTGATCGCACCGAGACGTAGGCCGACCTGCCCCACTTCGAGCCGCGGATCACAGTGCAGCGCAAAGATCTTGGTGACGCCGTCGAGCGCTCCCGCCGCCACCGCGTCGAGCGCACCGCCCGGCATGACCTCCTCGGCGGGCTGGAAGATCAGACGCACCCCGTACTGCAGGTCCGGCAGCGACGCCAGCGCCAGCCCCGTTGCGAGCAACACGGTGGTGTGTGCGTCGTGCCCACAGGCGTGGGACACCCCAGGCACGGTCGACGAGTACACCGCGCCGGTGTTCTCCTGCAGCGGCAGGGCGTCCATGTCCGCCCGCAACGCCACCCGGGGACCGTCGGGACCGATGTCGCAGATCAACCCTGTTCCGCCGGGGAGCGGCTTGGGTGACAGGCCCGCTGCTTCGAGATGCTCCATCACGAATGCGGTGGTGCCGAATTCGCGTCGAGCCAGTTCCGGATTGGCGTGAATGTGCCGACGCCACAGAGACAGGTCGGTCGTGTGCGCGTGAATCCACCGATCGATCGCGTCTTCTCGGGTGCTCACGACTGCGCCGCCGAGCGGGCGATCACGCCGTCGAGCAGACGAGCACGGGTACCGGGATCAGCGGCGGCACGCGCAGCGGTCCTGGCGAGACCGAGGGCCCCGTCGAACAATGCCCGATCGGCCGACTCCGTGATGCACGCGGCGGCGAACTCCGGCTGATGCGTCACCGCCCCTCCTGCATCGAGTCCGACGACGGGATGGATACCGGGTAGAACATTCGTCACGTTTCCCATGTCTGTGCTGCCCAACGGGCGAAATCCTTCCAAATCCGGAGCGAGGGGCGATCGGCCCAGCGCTTCGATCTCCTGCCGAAATGCCGCGACCAGCCACGAATCCGGCGTCAACGCCGCGTAGGTCGGCGACACCGTACGGATCTCGTGAGTGCACCCGGTGGCGATCGCTCCTGCCTCGAAACACGCGTACGTCTTCGCGGTCAGAGCGTGCAGCGATTCGGTGGTGTTCGCGCGGAGGTAGTACAGCAACTCCGCGTGGCCGGGCACGATGTTCGGGGCCGCACCCCCGTCACTGACGATGCCGTGCAGCTGCTGACCCGGCGCGAGGTGCTGCCGCAGTAGCCCGAGTGCCACCTGACTGATGGTCACCGCATCGCCTGCGTTGATCCCCCACTCGGGAGCGGCGGACGCGTGTGCGGCCCGGCCGGTGAACTCGACGGCGATGTCCGCCAGCGCCAGCGACGTCGCACCGACGATGTCGAAGGGACCGGGATGGACCATCAACGCCGCGCCGACGCCGTCGAACACTCCTCTCTCGAGCATCAACACCTTGCCGCCGCCGGTCTCCTCGGCCGGGGTACCGAGCACTCGCACGGTGATGCCGAGAGCGTCGGCGACCGGAGCGAGCGCAAGCGCAGCACCCACAGCCGAGGCCGCGATGATGTTGTGCCCGCACGCATGACCGATCTCGGGTAGAGCGTCGTATTCGGCACAGATACCGATCACCAGATCGCCGCTGCCGAACGACGCGGTGAAGGCGGTGTCCATGTCTGCAACGGCCGTCTCGACCTCGAAATCGTGCGCCCGGAGGGTATCGAGGATCTTGGCGACGCTGCGATGTTCGGCGAACGCCAGCTCCGGTTCCGCGTGGATCGAGTGCGAGAGCGCGACCACTTCGTCGGTGGCGTCGGCCAGGGCGCGGTCCATCGCCTCGCCCACGGCAGCACTGTTCGATTCGTCGATCACGAGAGACAGTGTGTCACTAGCGCGACCGAGTGTCGGAACAGAGCTGTGCCGAGTCGCGGGTGACGACGGTCCTGCTACTTCCCGAAGCTGAAGTTGCTGTCGTCTGTCGTGGTGTTCAGCGCGGCGAGCAGATCCACGTGCATACGACTCTTGATCCCGGCAAGGTTCGCACCCCGGGTGCTCGTCAGCGCCGCCGCCTTCGCGACCGCGTCGGACAGCAGCGTCTCCTCCGATGCCGTCGCCTCGACGATTCCGGCGGCCACTGCGTCGGCACCGCCGTAGCGGCGACCGGTCGTCATGGCTTCGACGGCGGTCTGCTTGGGCAGCCGGGAGTTGATCAGAGCAGACATTCCCACGGTGAACGGCATGTTCAGGTTCACCTCGGGCAGGCAGTAGAAGCCTCGGTCGGCGCGCTGGACACGGAAGTCGTGCGAGGTGGCGAACATCGCGCCCGCACCGAATGCATGCCCCTGCACAGCTGCGACGGTGGCCATCGGGAAAGCGAGCAACCGGGTGTAGAGGGTGTGGACGCGGTCGAGATACCAGGTGATCTTGTCCAGGTTGGCGAACAGCCAGTCGGTATCGAGACCGTTGCTGTAGAACTTGCCTGCCGACGTGGTCACCAGAGCCGCCGGGCCCTCCGAGGCCTCGACCTCGTCGAGCAACGCGTGGGTGGTGTCGATCCAGTCCGGGTGGAAACGGTTCTCTGGATTGTCCGCTCCGTCCTGGGCACCGAGGAACAGGATGTGGACGTCGCCGTCGCGTTCGAGATAAGGCATGCAGCGGATACTACCCAACGGTAACTTCCGCCGGTCGCACATCCGTGTCGTCGATCTCCTACTGTTGTTCATCGTGGCAACCACCGACGCACATACGACCGACCCCGTGACCGATCCCGACGGTGCCGCGCGCACCGCCGCCGACGCACTCGCCGCAGCAACCGGGGTCGATACCCACACCGTGGCCATCGTTCTCGGTTCCGGATGGCAGGCGGCAGCCGACGTCTTCGGCTCCCCCACCGCGACCGTGCGCATGGCCGACCTGCCCGGTTTCGCGCCGCCGTCGGCGTCGGGGCATTCCGGCACCATCACCTCGGTGGACGTCGGCGGTACCCACACACTGCTGCTCCAGGGACGCACTCATGCCTACGAGGGCCACGATCTACGACGCGTCGTGCATCCCGTGCGGACCGCGATCGCCGCCGGTGCCACGACCGTCGTGCTGACCAACGCTGCAGGCGGTATCAGGGACGGTATGAGCGTCGGGCAGCCCGTGCTGATCTCCGACCACCTCAATCTCACGGCTCGCTCGCCCCTCGTCGGTGCCGAATTCGTCGATCTGGTCGACGCGTACTCGCCCGAACTTCGCGCGCTCGCGGCACGGATCGACCCGTCGCTCGAGGACGGCGTCTACGCCGGACTGCCCGGCCCCCACTACGAGACGCCCGCCGAGATCAAGATGCTGCGCACGCTCGGTGCCGACCTCGTGGGGATGTCTACGGTGCACGAGACGATCGCCGCCCGCGCGAAGGGTGCACGCGTCCTCGGCATCTCTCTGGTGACGAATCTTGCCGCCGGAATGACCGGCGAACACCTCGATCACACCGAAGTGCTCGCTGCCGGTAAGGATTCCGCCGCTCGCATGGGAGCGCTGTTGCACGAGTTGGTTTCACGCCTGTGACCGAGGAGCTCACCGAGCGGGTGCAACGATGGATCGCAGGCGATCCCGACCCCGTCGCCCGCGAGGAACTCGACGGCCTGTCCGACGCCGAACTCGCCGACAGGTTCAGCGGTCCCCTGACGTTCGGCACCGCGGGGCTCCGTGGTCCGGTGCGCGCGGGACCGAACGGGATGAACGTGGCGGTGGTGACGAAAACCTCGGCCGGCATCGCGGCGTGGTTGATCGAGAACGGTCTCGGCGGGTCAACCGTTGTGGTCGGTCGCGACGCCAGAAACGGATCCGAGCAGTTCGCTGTCGCGGCCGCCGAAGTCTTCTCCGCGCAGGGCTTTTCCGTGGTGATGCTGCCGCGGCCACTGCCGACCCCCGTCGTCGCCTTCGCTGTGCGGGCACTCGACGCCGAACTCGGCGTACAGATCACGGCGTCGCACAACCCTGCGGCCGACAACGGGTACAAGGTGTACCTACGCGGCGGCTCGCAATTGATCCCGCCGAGTGACGCCCAGATCGAAGCGCTGATCGCCGCCACGGCCGACGCGGTCGAGATCCCGCGCGCGATCGTGCAGCCCGGCGGCTCCGACATCGCAGCGCGATACCTCGACTCCGTTGTCGCACTGCCACGTTCGACGCGTCGAGACATCCGCATCGCGTTGACTCCCCTGCACGGTGTCGGTGGCGAGCTCGCGACGGCCGCACTGCGTGGTGCGGGGTTCCGTGACATCCGGGTGGTCGAGGACCAATTCGAACCGGACCCCGCGTTCCCGACCGTGACGTTCCCCAACCCCGAGGAACCGGGCGCGGCCGACGCGGTGCTCGCACTGGCGGCCGACATCGACGCCGATATCGCGATCGCACTCGACCCCGATGCCGACCGCTGTGCGGTCGGAGTTCCCGGGCCCGACGGCTGGCGCATGCTGACCGGCGACGAGACCGGTGCCCTCCTCGCGAACCACCTGCTGAGTCATTGCCCCGCAGACCCGTTGGTGGCCAACACGATCGTGTCGTCACAACTGCTCTCTGCGCTCGCCCCGGCGCGCGGCGCTCGCTATGCCCGCACCCTGACGGGCTTCAAGTGGCTCGTCCGTGCGGGTGAGGGCCTCGTGTACGCCTACGAGGAGGCCATCGGACACTGTGTCGATCCGACGGTGGTGCGCGACAAGGACGGCATCTCGGCCGCCGTGGTACTCGCCGACCTGGCCGCCGGCCTGAAGCAGGAGCGCCGCACCCTGCTCGATGTGCTCGACGACCTCGCGGTCGAGTTCGGCGTACACCTGGGTGCACAGGTCTCGCGGAGGGTGCAGGACCTCGCCGAGATCGGGAACATGATGGACCGGCTCCGCACCGAACCGCCGACCGAATTGGCCGGTCGGGCCGTCACCGTTGTGGACTACGCCCAGCGCGACGACGAATTACGCACCGACGCAGTCGACATCAGCGGATCGGGGCTGCGGGTGATCGTGCGACCGTCCGGTACCGAACCGAAGCTCAAGGCCTACCTCGAAGTGATCGAGCAGGTCGTCGGCCGAGAGGACCTGCCGAGAGCGCGGGCGGCAGCAGCCGAGATCCTGGCCGAACTGACCGACTACGCCCAACACCTCTAGGCGCGCCGACGAACCCTCAGAACAGCGCCGACTGCACCGCAGGCAGATCGGACGTGAAGGCCCCCAGTTCGATTCGCCGACCCTTCAGCGCCGCCAGATCCACGACGTAGGTCTCGTCGTCGACGGTCGCGATCACCGCCTGCCCGACGCAGGTCCTGATCTCGAGACCGTGGGATCCGGTTGCGATGTCTGCGGGGTAGGCGACGCGACTGACGTTCTCGCTCAACGCTTCCCGGCCTGCGGGCGGGGCCCATCGTTCGTCGATCGGAGTGCATCCGGCGATGTCTGCCTCGGTCAGCATCTCGCGGACCTGCTCGGCCCGAGCAGCGGCGGCGGCATCGAGCCTGTCGACGTCGATCGGCAGACACAGCGAGGCGGCCTTTGCGGCCGACCGCACCGCCTGCCGTAGTCCCATCGATTCGGTCACGAGATCCTCGGCTACTCGGACGACCTTTCCGTCGTCCGCGTGAGCGACGTACCGAGCGCAGATGGCACCTTGCTCGGCCAATCGGCCCCATTTACGGGTGTCCGCTGCCGTCCCGATCTTGAAGGTGCCGTTGGCGAACGCTGCCAGATACAACCAATGCGGTTGCATGACATGCTTTTCCAGATCCCGCGAGACGAACCCGCTGCGATGCACGGTGTGCACGAATCGGAAGCTGTCCTTGTCCGCGCACGACGCGCACTGCCCCGACGCGACGGCCCGCTCCCGGCCGGGGCACGGCACGTAGCGCGGCGGGCCGTCGGCCCGAAATGCCATGCGCCCGGTGCAGTATCGATCGGTCGACGCACCCGGCGCACGGAATCCGAGCGTGCGACCGACCAGTTCGCGGAACTCGATCTGCTCGGTGGCGACGTCGAGCAGCCGCAAGCCGGGCTGCGGTGCAGGTGACGCCACCGACGGCCACGAGACGCCGAGGACCAAACTCGGCGCGGCAGCGTTCGTCAGCGCGGGCCGAACTGACGATCGCCCGCGTCGCCGAGGCCGGGAACGATGAAGGCGTTGTCGTTGAGGCCGTCGTCGATGCTCGCGGCCACCAGTCGCACCGGCAGACCCGAGGCTTCGAGGGCGGCAACCCCTTCGGGAGCAGCAACGACGCAGATGGCGGTCACGTCGGCTGCGCCGCGGCCGACGAGCAGTTCGATCGTGTGGACCATGGATCCACCGGTGGCGAGCATCGGGTCCAATACGTAGACGGGCGTCCTCGACAGATCGTCGGGCAGGGACTCCATGTACGGCACGGGCTGGTGCGTTTCCTCGTCTCGGGCCATCCCGACGAAACCGACGCCGGACTGCGGGATGAGGCTGCTGGCCTTCTCGACCATGCCGAGGCCCGCACGCAGAACCGGAACCAGCAACGGCGGTCGAGCCAGCCTGGTTCCCTCGGTGACCGCGACGGGTGTCCGAACCTCGAAGGTGTCGATCGCGGCATCGCGGGTGGCCTCGTAGACCAGCATGTGGGTGAGCTGGCGCAGAGCCGACCGGAACGTGGCGTTGTCGCTGCGCTCGTCCCGCATCGTGGTGAGCAGGGCTGCGGCCAGTGGGTGATCGACCACGTGTGTTTCCATGCCGACCAGGATAGGACGTGCGCGGCGGGGCGCGAACGGCAACTCGGGGGAACCGAATGGCACGTACCCGCGTCGAACCAGTTGGGCGTCGCACTCGGCGACCGTGAATCGATTGCATACTCAGGGGGCAGTGATGGCCGAGCTCGTCGTCGAAACCGAGGGGGTCCTCGCATACGGTGCGGTGGCGTCGACCATGGCCGAGCAGATCGCGGCGGCAGGTGCTGCCGCCGCCGCGTGCGGCCCCGCTGTGCTGGCTCCGGTCTTCGGCCTGATCGGACAGGAGTTTCTCGGCGCGGTCACCGGCACCCATCTGGCGCACACCGATGCCGTGGTGCGCCTGGCCGGCGCGGTGGCGAGCATCGGCTCCGCGGCCACTGCATCCGCGGTCTCGTACGCCCTCACCGATGCCGGCACCGGCGCAACCGTTTCGGCCTCGGCCGCCGGTGTCGCGACGGACGCGCGGTAAGCGCCGATGATCGATCTGCTGGCCCGTCCCATCGTCGATCTGCTCGGGGCCTTCGGCAACGGGGCGCTCCCCACCGGGGGGCCGGCCGACGTGCTGCGGGTGCCCTCGGCAGCGATCGAGGCGGCTCGGGGAATCGGCAGGGTCGCGGTCACCGAGCTCGCTGCGAATTGGAACGGTGAGGCCGCCGATGCGGCAGTTCGCTACGCCGAGAACGCCCATAAGAGCGCCGTCGCTCTCGCCGACCACGCCGACGACATCGCTGCCGTCGTCGATCGGGCCTGTCGCGACACCAACCAAGGCTTCCTCGAGCTGCAGGCGATCGTGCAGTCCTTCGTGGGAATCGCACTGTCGGCCGGGCCGATCATCGCCACCCCGCCGGGGCAGACCATGCTGATCACGGCGGCCATCGAGCACCTCGAGCGAGCTCTCGTGGTGGTGTCCAGGGTTCGCGGCGAATTGGCCGTCCACACCACGAAAGTCGGTGAACTGGCCGTTCCGCCCACGGTTCCCGCCCCCGTGGGCGGCGAACCGACACCGGCCTCCGGCGCACCCTCGAATCTCATGACCTCACCCGCGACATCACAGGTGATCGAGGCAGGCGAGAAGCTGGCGAAGACGTTCGCCCAGTCCGTCTCGTCCCCCGCCGCGGGGACCGAGTCGCTCGGCAGCGGTGGTGCCCACAACTACCTGGGCAATCCGGGCACCGATCCCTCCCGATCCCCCGAGCACATCGGCCGGGGAGTCCAGATACGCCTACCCGACGGCAGTACCGTCACCGCGCCCAACGCCGAAGCCGCAGGTGCCGTCCGCAGCGCACTGACCCAACAGGGTGTGCCCTACGCGTGGGGAGGTACCACGCCGGGCCGCGGGCTCGACTGCAGCGGATTGACCCAGTGGGCGTACGCGCAGCAGGGCATCGAGATCCCGCGTCTGGCACAGGAACAGGACATCGGATCCGCCGTGGCACCCGGTGAGGTGATGCCCGGTGACCTCGCAGTCTGGGACGGGCACGTGGCCATGGTCATCGGAAACGGTCAGCTCGTCGAGGCTGACAGTGACAAGGGGTTCAGTTCGCCTAACGATGGAATCTCGAGATGAACGCGGGTCAACCTGAGTTCACCCCTGCCGAGGAGACGTGGCTCGCCGAGGTTGAGCTGACACACAAGGTGCCTCTCAGCGCTGAGCAGAACGCCGAGGTGCTGCGATTTTTCAGATCAGCGACGCCGGCCGATGCCGCGCACAATGCGTGCCCCCCTGGTAAAAACATCACGTGACCGAGACGGATGCAGTAGAGCAGAACCCATCACCGCGACTGCCCAGGAAGCGACTGATCGTAGTCGCGGCCGTGGTCTTCGTCGTAGCCATCCTTGCCTTCGGGGCCTGGGCGTTACTTCGCGACACTGAGCCTGACGCGTTCGAGCTAAGAGGCTCGGTCGGAATCGTCGACGGGGCGAGGTCCACTGTCAGCGGCGGATGCGAAGGAAAGGGGGGCTACGACGACCTTGCGGAAGGTGCTTCGGTCACGGTTTCGGACGCCTCGGGAACCACGGTCGCCACTGGCAATATCAACGACAGCACATACATCGACGGCGCGTGCCTTCTGAGTTTCGCTTTCGATGTCCCTGCAGGGAGCGACTTCTACAAAGTGGAAGTCAGTCACCGCGGAGAAGTGACGTATCCGGCCGATCAAGCGCGGTCCGGCGTGTTCATGACCATCGGAGGTTAATGCCCCACACAGCCGATGACCGGCACCGTGCAGTCACGTTGGTCACCGTTCGACTTCGAGGTCAGTGCGTGCACCCCGACCCGGACGATTGAGCACCCACTCGTCGATCGTGGACTCAAGCCAGCCTCGACGACCGGCGATTTCCGCGTCGGCCTCAGGGAGCTTGTACCGACTCATGGCGTTGTCGCTGACGCCGATACGCTTGGCGAATTCTCCGCGAGACAAGTATCGAATAGTCATTTTTTCTCCTGAGTAAGAAATACGCGAAGCCCGGTTACCTATAGATGATACACGACGGTAGTGCATAGTGCAAGTCGGGAAACAGCTACCGGGTGGGGCCGAAGCCCCACCCCCTCAGGCTGCCGTCAGCCAGGGGCAGAGCTGGTAGCTGGTGCCCTGGGTTCCGGTCTCGTCCAGCCACTCGGTGGCGGTCTCGATGTCCACGGGAGCCTCAGTGCCCTCGTCCTCGTTGTAGGCGGTGATGGCTGCCAGGGTGGCCTTGATGTCGAAGTGGCGGGGGCTGAGGCCGGCTGCGGTGATGATGTTGGCGAGTGTCTCTGCGGTGATCATTTCGTTCTCCTTTGTGTTGTTCTCTCTTATGTCTATAACTATACACGCCACTCGTGCACAGTGCAAGCCCAAATGGAGAATTATTCCAAATTTCTTTTTCTGGAATTAGAGTTGCACAATGCACGGTGGCCGTGTATCGTCTATAGGTAACCGGGCTTGACCATTTAGTTTCGAACGCAGAAAAAGCGCCCCCGCCTCGACTGAGACGGGGGCTCTCCTTTGGCCTTGGTGGCTACCGGGGCAGTGCCTCGCCCGGGACGATGCCGCCTTCGGGGGTGACGTCGCCCGGCTCGGTGCCGGTCCCGGTCTCGATCTCGGCTGCCTCGCCGTCGGTGCCGGCCTCGGCGTCGTCCGTCGCAGCATCGGGAACGATGCCCTTGATCGGGGCCAGGAGCTTGCGCACCTCGGCAGCCGTCTCGGCGTCAGCACCGAGCGCCTCGATGATCTTGTCTGCGGCCTGATCGGTCTCGGCCGCGATTGCTGCCGACACCTCTGCGAGTGCGGCTCTGGTTTCGGTTCCTACTGCCATGACGGATCTCCTTGTTCGTTCGATCGTGAAAAGAATCGTGCCGAGTAGCACGATCTCGATGAGTCGCCGAAGCATGGCGACACCTCCCTCTGTCGGGAAACGAGAGAACCCCCGAGCCGTTGGGCTTCGGGGGTTCAGTGGGGGGTGGCGTGTCGGTGGGCACGCCTACCGTGTGGCGGATGGAGCTCTACCGCCGCGGTGATCAGTGGGCAGAACCGGCACCCGAGTTCTGCCCTCGTGGGCATCTACTCGGGCCGCGCCGGGTGCTGGTGGGCTCGCAGGTCTGCTCGTGCGAGGTGCACCACCACCGCACTCACACCTGCATGGTCTGCGGCGAGGTTGTTTGCACGCCGCCAATTACGCCCGAGTGCACCGATTCGAGCTTCGACGGCCGGGCGCGGTAGGAGCACAACTCACGTTATGCACCCGATCGGGACTGTCGTTCAAACGGTCTACGCGACTGGATTCGCTACAGGCAATCGTGACATTCGCCCGTGAACTGTCACGGAACCTGTCATGCTGTTTCGATGCTCTGGTGGGTAATCGGCATCGTCGCCGTGTGGGTCGTGATCGGCGCGGTCGCAGCCGTGTGGATCGGCCGGGCCATCAGCCACGCCAAGCTCGAGGAAGCTGCCGCCGAGCTGCGCCGCGCAGAGAAGCACGAGACGCAACTCGCCGACGACACGTAGGAAAACTCGGACCCATCCGCGTTGTGATCGGTCACGAATGCGTGGCGTGATCGCCGTGATTCGACGTCTCTTCGCCACCTTCACAGGTCGGCCCAAGCGCACCCGTGGGTGCACCTGCGCCGCCTGCTGCTGGACTCGCGACTAGGCTGGTTCCGGCTCCGGCACGAACGGCTCTGGTTCGTCCTGCGGCTCCGAGCATCGAGGTAGCTGCGAGAGCACGTGCAGCGTCTCACCGCTCTCGTACGTGAACAGAGCCTCACCGCAGTCCTTGCAGTTCACTGTCGTCATGGTCATGCCTTCCTGAGCCAGATTGCCGGTGCCACGTTCGACGCCTGCGTACCTGTGAACGTTGCGGGCGGGTCTGCTGTCACGCCACCCTGGAACACTCCCGCGCTCGCGCTGTTGGTCAGTGCTGCGATTTCGGCAGAGGTCAGCCCGACGTCGGGGATACTCGTCGTTCCTGAAAAGGTGCGCAGCCCCGGATCGCCGCCGTTGGCGATGAGCCCGAGCCACACCCTGCGGCCTGCGACGAGCTGCTGACTGATCGTCGCTTCCTTCCATCCCGTCGTCGACGCGTCCCCGACCCCGACCCCGGCTGGGGCCGAATCGAGAAGCAGGGTCGAAGGCCAACCTCCACCGTCGCGATAGATAACCCACCGCAGCGTCGATGCTGCGACCGCTGTAGTCACGAGCGAGCCGATCCGGTCGTAGGTCGCGGTCTCGGGAACCACCCACGGAAACAGGCGGAGACGGTCCTGCGTCGGCGTTCCCGTGGCCAATGGCACGCCGACCGCTCCGTAGTACTTGCCTGACACCAGCGGACGGAGCGGGGCCGCCGAGCCGAACAGTGGCACCCAGGTCAGGCCACTGTTCACCATGTCGACCGACTCGCCGGGATTGAGGACAAAGCTGGTGGCCGTCAGGCTGCCGTTGACCGCGATTAGATCGGCCGACGATCGGCTGACGATCACCGGTGCCGCAGTCGGGGACGCCACAATTCGGTAGATCGCCAGGTCCGAGTTCGGGATGCCGGCGCGCGGAGGCAGAACGACGGTCGCCTGCGTCGTCGCGTAGACGAACCACGTGCCCGGACCTGTGACGTTGATGTTGGTTGCGGACGATGTATAGACCGGAAAATCAGATTTGTTCCACGCCATCAGAGGCCTCCTGCTGCTCGGCTGACCAGTGGGGTGATGGGGTCCGCCATGTCGACGTTTGCGCCGTCGCCGGGGTGGATACCGTCGGGGAGCTTCCCCGCGATCGGCAGCACCTGACCCGACGATGTCGCCCCCGACAGGGGTGTCGAGGTATCGGCCACGAGGACGCCTCGGTCACGAAGCGCGAGAGCGCGAGCATTGGCTGCGAGGCGCTTGGAATCGGCCGCTCCCCACGCGTGGATCGACGGATCGGTGGGAATCATGGTCCACAGCACCGGAGTCACACCTGTTCGCGCGCAGGCTGCTAAGACACGTTGGTACATCGCGTCGGAGGCCGCGAACCCCGCGTCGGTCAGGGCGGACTCGTTGTTCGGTGAACTGTTCGGGAAGACGAGAATGTCCGGCTTGACGTCGGAGTGCACGATGTCGATGGCACGCTCACCGAAGATGCTCGTCGCCTGGCCCGACCATCCGCAGTTGGAATACTCCACTGCGAGAGCATCGGAGGTGAGGCGGTCAGCGACAAGTCCGCCGAAGCCCTCGCCGAGGTACGTTCCGCGGCCGTCCGAGATGGAGTCGCCGACGACCATGAGGTTGACCACGCGTCCGCGGGACCAGTACCGGATGCCAACGATTGGTGACTGGGAGACGTTCGTCGTGCTGGTGAATGCGGTGGGCGTCGAGACGCCGTCGCCGTCCATCTGCCGCATGACCCAGCGTCGGCCGTTGGTGCGGGATGCCCAGTTGGTGAAGTCGTCCGTTGTGGGCGTGCCGGGTGTGCCGTTGCCGAGAACCGTGATGTCGCCGCCGGTCATGTAGACCCGTACGACGACGAGTGGCTTCGAACCGCCGTCTGTGCGCGGGATGCTGGCCAATGGAATCACGTCGGACAGGGCGTAGCTCAGGCGTCCGGTGGCGGGCGAGATGGGCAGAGCCATCCGCAACAGGCCACTCTTGGTGACAGTGGTCCACGGACCGGCACTACCGTTCAGGTCAGCGGCCGAGGGTAGGACCGACGCTTTCATGTTCACAACGTTGTCGGAGTAGCCGGGCTTCTGGTTGGCGAAGATGACCTGTATGGCGTCGAAGTGCTGCTGTACCTCGCATGTGACCTGGAAGGTCTTGGCGACGCTGGCGTTGTAGAGGCCCATGCGTCCGCCGAAGATGCGCTGCCCGACATTGCCGAAGGGCCGTTGGTCGCGGAGGTTGCGCTTGGATATTCCTGGTGCGTCGAGTACGCCCATGTCAGCTCACCGTCATTGCGGGTCGGGCCGTCACTGCGCCGTTGGCGTCGCGGGTGAGGGCAGATTGGGTGTACGTGGTGGTCACGCCGCCGAGTACGTGGGTGACGGTGTAGCTGTCGATCGCGCCGGGAGTCGTGGTCGATTCGGTGCCGACGAACACGCCGGTCGCGCCGTCGTCCCACACCACCGCGAAGCCAGTTGCCGCACCGTTCGCGGAGCGGGTGATCGCTCCGACTGCGATCTCGTCGGGGTTCTTCGCCGCCCGAGAAACGGGCGCATAACTCTGGTCAGCTTCCTCTTTCGTGATCCCCCCGGTCTCGATCGGGTTGGCCTCGAAGTAGTCGCCGACGGCTGTCATGAGCCGCTCGACGGGGGTGTCCGGTGGAACGTTCACCGCGGCCGAGATCAGCGGCCACAGCGGCAGAGGCGTTCCCGACGAAGGAATGATGATCTCGAGGTCGCCGTCGAGACTGCCGGCGAACCGGACGATGGCCCGGCCGGGATCGAGGTCGGGGGTGGTGAAGACGCCCGAGCTGTTCGGGACCGCCTTGTGCCACTTGTCGACGATGATGCCGCCCGACGTTGCCTGCCGCAGAGAGGCCGAGAACCACACCGCGGTGGTGGTGGCCGGTGTCTTGGCCACGTTCTTGAGGGTGTCACTGATGATGGTCATGCCGTGGGACCTCGTCTCTTCTGCTTGATGGCGGTCGCGAGAACTTGCACGTAGGCGCGGAGTTGGGCGGGGACCGACCCTCCGACGATGAGCCCGATGGCCCAGTTGAGGTGGTCGAGCGAGGCGTAGAGACCGTCGACCGCGGCCATCGGGTTGCTCAGGTCCGCGGCCTGCTTGGTGTCGTAGGTGACGTGATCGTTGACCGCCGCGGCTCGGCAGATGTATTTCGGCCACGTCGCCGGGTGCTGCAGCTCGTGCAGCGGTTGGTCGGGCACGATCTCTGTCGTTCCATCCTGGTGAAGAATCCAGATGTCGGAGTCGTGAGCGTTGTCAGCGTTGTGCGCGAGGATCTCGGTGAACTGTTCGAAGGTGACGTACTCGGTCATGCTGCCAGCTCCGTATCCGGTGTGTCGTAGGCCAACCAGTCCGCGATGCGCGGGCTGTTCTGAAACGGCGTTCGTGAGACGCCGACGCCAGCGAACCGACGCTGCGGCCCGTAGGGGACGGTGCTGGACGGGATTGATGTGCGAATAATCTCGATACCCTTGTGGTAGACGATCACTCGATCGAGGTAGTCCACACCGTCAACAGTTTCGCCGTCGACCACTGTGATCTCATTGGCTTGCGCGACGGTGGCGGGGACCGTTATCGCAGCCGAAAACGATCCGTTGGAGAGCGTCTCGAGTCGGATCGTGCCTTGCCGATATGCGACCGCGAGACCAGTTGATCGGTTCTGGGCGCAGCGGAACAGCATTCGCGCCCATGCCGCCGGCGTCTCGACCGTCGGAATGGAGCCGACGTGGATCGTGTGAACCTGCTTGTCGGTCGTGAGCGGCGAGGACCACAACGCCGTCGCGACGCCATCGTTTGTGTCGATGAACGCAACATCGTTGGATCGGATACCTAGAGCACCCGAGATCGACCACTTGCCGCCGATCCCGAACAGCCCACCCGAATCCTCCCGGTCGAAATTATCCGAGAAGTACCGCTTCGCCTGCGCCACGACAATGTTGTTTCCGACGGCCACGTAGACCACAAAGCCAGACGGATACGCAGGCCATGTGACGGACGATTCCGGAATAGAGTCCGGCGCGGCCGTCGTGGACGAGATTGCAGTCGTTGCACTGATCTGACGAGGGTAGAAACCCTGCGGCAGTTCGGGTGTGAAGTTCTCGGTTCCCGCCAGATACACCGTTCCGACGGCCCGGAACCGGACCGCCACCCACGTACCGGCCTCCACGATCGCGTCTGCAAAGTTGGTTGGGGTCGAGGTGTGCTGAGAGTTGACGAGCAGGCTCCCCAGGTTCGGGGACTCCGGCGTCAGCGCGGTCATATCTCCGGTGGGCGAGACGGAAAAGACCCTGGTATGCAGAGCGGTCGGTGTACCACGCGCGAAGAAGTTCAGGCCCGACAGCGCCGTATCATCCGGGATGCGGATGAACGCGAACCACTGCGTGTTCGCCGGTAGCAGCTTCTCCGGCAGCCGCGTCATCCGGACGTCGACGGACCCGATCGTGTCGTAATCGGTGTAGCCGTTGGACCCCGGTGTCGGGTGCCGGTGACGAGTGATGTTCACGTCGGCGGGCAACATCTTCAAATCCGAACGTGGAATCGACGGCCACTCCGTGCCGTTGATCGCGACGTACCCCGGAGTGGAGGATCGGACGTCGAACACTTCGAGCTTCTGAGTGACCACTTTCTGCACGTTCACAACCGCCTGTGCAGCACCCGTGGCGGTGTTGATCGCGGTGTCAGCCTTTGTGTCCGTGGCCTTGAGTGCGCCGGTCAGGTCGATCAGGCCACCGGTGATGCCCTTGAGCCCGAACACAAGTGCCGAGATCAGGCCGAGTATTCCGTTGAAGAATCCGCCGAACAGGTTGTTGATCCACTTGTCGAAGAAGTTCGTCTCGTACTTGGTGGCGAACTGCCCCGTCTGTTCGGCTTTCCACTGCGACTGCGTCTTCGCGGCATGAGCAGAGATGCCCGTGCCCGTGTTGATCGAGCCCGCGGGATAGCCGCCAGAGGGGAGTGTCATTCGTCCATCTCCGGTGGCCGAACAGGCACTTCGATGTTGCGGTCGATGAGGAGCCGTGACAGACGGGCGATGTACTGCCGCAGGATGAGTACCAATCGGTCCTGCTTGGTCAACTGAGCAACGACCTCGACCACGCGCTCGTTGGCCCGTTCCTCGTTCTCTCGCGCCTCGTCACGCTGCCGAATCGCGAGAGCGAGATCGTCGAGGTGATTGTTCTTCCGGGTCGTCAGTACGCCGACGATGATCGCGCCGATACTCGTGATCACGCCGCCGATGGCTGCAAGCAGGCTCGGATCCATCAGCGATGCCCCCTGTCCCTGCATCCAATTGCGATGCAAATGTGCAGCAACCCAACGAATGTCGCGTAGGTCCCATGAACGACCGGCACGGGTGGTTCGGTGAGAATTGCGGAGATCAAGATGCACGAGCCGTACAACACGCTGATCCCGGCTGCCGCGATGTGTGCATTCACGAAGCCCTTGCCGCGCACCGCCGCCGCCAGCAGCGCCAGTGCGGTTCCAAGGAAGAACACCGTCCACAGCGGGCCGATCGTCTCGATGTACGCCACCGCCGACACCTGCCCTGGCAGCAGGGGCCGACGCACCAACGACTCGGGAAATGCAGGCAGGTAGAGCACTCCCACGGTCGCCTGCATGATCCCGCCCGTCGCAGCGGTCAGGCGAGCGCCGAGCACTATTCGACCTCGGGGGCGCGATGCCTGCCGACGTACTCCTCGATCTCGGCAACCTGCTTCTCGGTCACACCGTTCGGAGTGAATCGGATGCCGACAGTCGCGAGAGACTGGATGGCGACGGCGATGCCGACGAGCACGTTCGTCGGGATGTCGACACCGAGGCCGATGAGAACCCAGATCAGGTTGACGCCCAGGCCGAGCAGGGATGTGACGGTGTTCGAGTACCGTTTGACGAGCGGCTGATTCGCGACGATCTCGCGCAATGCGTCGAGCGCGGCGTTGTTCGGATTCGTCATCACTTGCCGTCCTTGATCGCCGCAGCAATGGCAGCAGGCAGACCGTCGAGGGTCCGCTGCAGATTGCCCAGCTTCTCGACAATGAACGCGCCGTCGAGCGCATCGAGGACAGCTGCTCCGCCGTGCGGGAAGTTTGCCGGGTCCACCTCGACGCCCTCGGGTGCCACCCGGGAGCGAACTACCCCGTTGACCCGGTCCGCCGCGTCGAGTACTCGCTTCTGCTCTTCGTCGCTGAGTGCCATCAGGAATCCCTTCGTGAGTGGTTGGCCCGCAACGATTGCGCGAGCTCGGTCGATCAGTACGTCCCAGGGAAAGTTGGGCCCCGGGTCTGTGTGTCCGCCGCCCCATGCGCCGAAATCGACGTGGCCGACGACGCCTCGAATACCGGCATCGACGCCGGCCTTTCCGACGTACACGAGTGGGATGTCGCGGGCGATGGATCGCTCGGCGAGCCACGCCGCACCGCGCCACATCATCAGGTCCTGGTTGACCCCGTCCGCGTCCTTGCCGGGGTCGAGCCACTGCTCGCGGGTCCACTCGGCGAACGAACCTGCGAAGCAGAAGTGGTCGGCGCGCGAGTTCGCATTCGATGCCGCCCAGGGATTCTGGTCGTACGGGACGATGAGAACCGTCTCGCGCTCGTCGGCGATCGCGTTGTACGACACCTGATTCGCGGAGTTGCCGAGGAAGTTCGCGAGGTTCGCCGCCGACGATCGGGCTTGCTGCGTGTGAATCGCGAGCCAGTCGACGTCGCGACCGCCACTGTGCCGATTCGGACTCAGCTGCGTTCGGGTGATCGGATTCTCGGGCACGAGCACGGCCCCTTCCTGTGTGGGAGTTGCGAGCAGGTCGTAGAGAGCGGACGCTTCGGCCATGTGCTCGTCGTAGCGCTCGGGATAGTCCGACCGCTGGACCTGTTGGGCGTACCAGCCCGCCGAGCGGGGGCCGTTGTAGTCGAGCCTGGCCAGGGCCTCGAAGAACATTCGCGCCGACGCTGTCGGATTCATGCGCTCGGCGACGGTGCCCCACCACGGTGGCTGCTGCTGAAACAGTCCCGACGACTTCGAGTCCTTGCCGAGGCCCTCGTGCGGGTAGTTAAGCGTCTCGGGATCGGCACGGTTGGCGAGCATGCGCAATCGACACTCGACGAGCGAGGTTGCGAGGCCGATGATCTGACCGCGCTTGGTGATCCCCTGACGCACACCCTCGGCGACGATGATGCGGGCGTAGGCGAGCTGCTGGTCGGTGTACATCAGAGGCCCATGTGCGCGACGAGTCGCTCGGCCACGACGCGGTCGATCGTCGAGTCGACGGTGATGTTCTCGATGCCGTAGTCCGCGAGGACCATCACGAGGCGGTCCACGTTGACCTTGAGCCGCGTCGCCAGCTCGGACACTGGCATATCGACATCCTCGGCACCCTCGGGAAACCCGAGCTTGTCGAGCATCACGCCGCGCAGCTCGGCGCGCTGATCGGCCGGCACCTGCGCCCGCGTCACGTCGGCCAGCGTCGTCGGCTCGGGATCGACCTCGTCCATGCCGACCCACGTCCCGGCCGCGGTCGACTTCTGCAGCATCGACTCCGTGGTCGGTCGATACTTCTTGATCGGATCGGCCGCGAGACGCAGACCGAGCTCGACCATGTGGAAGCTCACCAGCTCCCAGTACTCGATCGGGAACACCAGCGGCGCTCCGACGACGCCGGGCAGTCCGACGAAGCACCAGAGGAACACCTGCCGCGGGTTGCCGAGGTCGCAGTTGTGGATCGTCGGCAGCCCGAGCGACTGGTCGAACTCCTCCCAATCGTCGGGCACGCCGAGATCGGTCGGATCGAACAGATCGGTGAAGGTCATGTGCAGCAGCCCTTTCGGTCAGAACACGCCAGCCTGTTGGAGGCCCGAGGCGTAGGCCTCGATGCGCTCCCAGGCGCGTTGCAGCGGATCTTGCAGCGCTCGGTCGTCGCCGAACGCGGTCTTCCACTCCCACGGGGATTCGTCATCCCATGCGAGCGTCAGCTTCGACAGGCGGTTCATGTAGATACGCGCCGTCGGGTCGTTGCGGATCGTGTTGCCACCGCGGTCGCCGAGCCAGATGTGCCCTTCGCCCTGGTCGCCGATAAGGAACGGTGACCCGTCGCCGACGTTGATCTCGACGGACTCGTAGGATCGCGTTGCCCAGAAGCCCTGCCGCAGCACCATGAGCGAGGCGAGCGTGTAGGCCTTGCCCGCGCCGTCCTGGAAGAACTCGAAGAATCGGATGAAGCCCGAGTTCTGCGCTCTCGCCAGACTTTTCACCGAGATCCACGCGAGCACGGTGTCTTCGTAGAACGGCCTCAGGAGGGTGTCGACCGATCCGCCGATGCTTCCGATCTGCGCGAGGTTGCCGAGAATGTCGCCGAGAGCTTGAATGCCGGCGCTGATCGCCTCGTTGACGCCGGGCATGGAGTGGCCACCGACGACGACCTGCACGGCCTTCGACGGCACCTGCTTGAACGCGTACGTTTCGATGCCGGTCTCTTCGGCATCGCGCCACACGCAGTACGGCACCGACTTGTGCGTGCCCTTCTTGCCCGCGATGTAGTAATCGGCCGGGATCGCGGTATCGGTGACGAGTTGCGTTGTCGTGTCGATGAAGTCGGATGCGAACTGCTCGAAGGTGCGGAACAGGCCGTCGAACATCGTGCCGCCCGCCGCGGTGCCGGTGAACGTGCCCGATCGATCCTCGAACGAAACGACCAGCGCGCCGTGCTTGACGACTGCACCCGGCCACGGCGGTGGGTCGCCGTTGAACCAGCGGCGCACGTAGGGGGTGATCTCGCCGTCCTCGAGCATGGACTTGGCCATCTCGTACCAGTTCTTCATCCGCGAGATCGCCGCGCCCCAGATCGCGCCCGAGGCCATCGATTCGATGAAGCTGATCGGTTTGACGACGACGCCCCACGTCGACTGATTCAGGTTGAACCAGTTCGACAGTTTCGTCGGATCGTCGGGGATGGCCCAGAGGCTCGACTGCTCTCGAAGCACCTGGAAGAACAGCGAATTGGACAGCACCCACGGCAGGGGACCGGGCAGGATGAACACGCGAGGTGCCTGAAATGCGGCCGGCAAGAAACTGTTGGGCCACACGTGGTACCACTTGAGCTGCTCGAAATCGGAGGTGAACGTCGCGACGACGACCTGATCGCCGTTGTCGCGGAGCTCGAGCGTCACGTCGGACATCAGCCCACCGGGCCGCGCGCCCGTGTAGTCGCAGGAGATGACGACGTTGCGCTTCTCGCCGCGCTGCATCCGGCCCCACGTGTCGACGAGCCACCGGCCCGTCGGGTGGTCGTACGGATGCTCGACGCGAATCGCGCCGGTATCGCCGTCGACGAGCTCGAAGCTCGCTGAGTACTCCATCTGCACGACGTGCTGCAGCTTGGCGTCACCGTCCCACAGGCGCACGAGCGGCGGCACCTTGCGGAGGTTGTCTTCGCGCTCCTTGATCGCCTCGGTCGCCGCCCAGATCGCCTCGCACTGATCAAGGAGTGATGCCGACGTATCGATCGTCATAGAGCTAGTTCCATACCCTGGCAACGCGACCAGAGGCGCGGCTGCACGAGTTGGCACATCGCCCCACCGGCAGGCGCATTCGTCACGGAGACGGGCAGTTGAACTGGTTCAGTGGTGTAAGGCGGAATGACGTATTGGAAGTAGCGACCGGGCACAGGCATCTGGCCGAGCAGATTCGTGTCGTGCGCGTCGCGGACCATCAGCTCTTTCGGGTCCAGATCGACGATCGCGCCACCGTTCGTCGACGTGATCGGCGGCATGATGATCTTGCGCGTCGAGTCGTCGCGGCCGCGCAGTTTGTCGGTGCCGGGCACACGCTTGCCCTTCGGCCCAGTCCACGATTGATCAGGGAGAATCCAGTCACCGCGCGTCAAAATCCACTTGTGCGCCATCGGAATATCCGTCGGATTCGAGACCTCGATGAAGCCTGAGCCTGAGCTGCCCGTCGTCGACCACATCGTCGTAACCGGGTCCTCGTACCAGAACGGCTGGCCCGCGCGGAGCGGGATCACCGGGTTCGAGTAGCCCTGCACGTTCGGGTCGACGCCGGGATCGAAATCGGGCTGCTCGTACAGTTGCACGTCGAGCATCCGCAGACCGGATTGCTCACTGGTGTAGTCGATTCGAGCGAGCTTCGAGTCGGGATCCCAGTCGTCCTCGCGATAGTCGAACGCCTGCCGGAACGCCGAATCGATCGCACCCCACTTGGCCGGCGTCCGGTCGTCGGACAGATGGAAGCCGAGCATCAGGTCGCGCACGAGCCGCTTCCGGCGCTTCATCGAGCCACCGGACTGATGCGGCGACGAGACCCACGTCGTCGACGTCGGCGCGTCGTAGAGCCCCTTCACCTGATCTTGCCCCAGGTAGACACCCTGAGCGCCCTGGCCGACACCGTGGACATTCCACGTGCGGCCGTTGTCGCAGGCCTGAATCTCAACCTTCGCGGACTCGAAAATCGGCGCCGAATACATCAGAACGGCCGACCCGCGTAGCGCACGGCCTGCTTGCTCTGCAGCGCCGTGATCTTGCGAATGATCTCGTCCGCGTTGCTGCCCTCGACCTTGTCGATCCGAATCGAGTAGTCGGCAGGTACCGCAGCCGCGGGCTCCGAACCCAGCAGGCCAGTCACATTGGCAAGCACCTCGTTGGCCCCCGTCGCGTTGTTGATGAGATTGAGACCGGGGCCGACAACGCCGCCCTGATCGAAGATCGGGACGTCCGCAGCCGGGCGTCGCAGCGCCTTGAGCATGTCCTCGACCCAGTTCGGTGCACCGGTCGTGACGGGCTGCTGGTTCGCGAGATCGGTATCGGTGAAGGACTGCGCTGCGTTCGGTGCCTCGGTCAGGATCGGCGTGGTCAGGAAGCGACTCTCGCCGATTCCGAACGGAAGCTGCTCGAAGAACGCGTCGACGGCGACACTCGACAAATCAGCGCCGAGCTTCTTCATGCGGTCAGCGACCGAGAATCGCTGAGGCTCTGCGGGAGTCGCCGCAGATGCCGTTCCGGCCGAGGAAGCGCTGCCGCCTGTGACAATGCGTTCGCCCGTGATCGGATCGACTTCGCCGATGGTTGCAGCGATGTCGGGTGGCGGGTTGAGTAGGGAATCAGGCAGGAAGAACACCTGCGTGAACTGTGGATCGAATGCGCCCGCCGCAGTGCCGCCGTACTGCACGTTGCCGCCTGCGCCACCGGCCTCGACGTTGACGCCGTCGAGAGTGCCGGCCATGTGCTCGGAGTTCACCCCGACCAGGAAGTGCGTGTTGCCATCCCCGGTGCCGCGCTCGAGACCAGCAGTCTGGCCGGCCATGAGGGTCGACGTCGTGTAGAGACGCTTCCGCTCGAGACCCATCAGATCCGAGTGAATCCACGACATAAACATCGAGCAATCGCGGTCACCCCAGATGTAGGACTTGCCGTTGTCGGCCTGCGCATTCGTCCGTGCGCGCTCCACAGCGCCACCGGTGGCGTACGCGCCGACCTGCCCGGCCGCGAGCGCCGCACGGAAGCGGTAGACGCCCTCCTGGCCACCGAGACGGCGAACGTCGTTGACGTCGAGCATGTGCTCGCCAGGCATGCCGAGGATCGGAATCGAGTCGCGTCCCGGTAGCCCTCCGACCAACGGCCCGCCGTTGGCGAACTGACCGCGGTTGATCCGCCGACCAGTCGCAGCCTCGGCCTCGGTGATCGCAGCCGACACCGCGCCGGGGTTCTCGATCGCGAAGTTCACCGACACCTGGCGAGGCTTGAGCAACCCCTGGATGGCCGTTTCGGCTTCCGCGGTCAGTGCTTCGATCTCGACCTGACCGTCGGGCAGTGTGGTGACCTTGTAGTTCAGCCCTTCGAGCCGCTTGATCGCGTCCGCGTCGAGGGTGTCGACGGTGATCTTCTTGTCGTCGGGGACGAGATCGACCTTGCCCTTGAGGATGTCGAGTGCGAGCTGCGACGCGGCCATGTTCGGCTGATCGATGAGTGTGGCCACGACTGACGGGATGCCGATGTACTTGTCGGCCAGGCGCTGCGCCTGATCCCCGACGATGCCGAGGGTGCCGATCTGCTCGAGGAACTTCTGGCGCGATTGCTCGACGACGGTCGCAGCCGCGCCCTGAGCACCTGCGAGGTCGCCGTTCGCGAGACCAGCATCCCGTGCTGCGCGCGCCGCATCGAGCGTTGCTTCCTGCTGCGCCACGGTGACGTCGAGCAGCTTTCGTCCGGCCTCTGTGGCTACGTCGATCGTGTTCGTGTCGAGGTTGACCGTCGGCGCGGCCTCACCTTCCTTCGGCTTCACCGCCTCCTGCGTGTTCGCGAACGCGTCCTGCAGAGTGGAGTTCGCCTGCTCGAGGTCGAGCGGGTTTCCATTCAGCGCATCGATGGCAGCCTTGAGCGCTGAGGTGCGATCCTCGGCAGTCGATGCCGAATCGGAGATCTTGTCGATCGCTTCGGAGAACGCCGAGGCGGTCTCGGTGCCCTGGTCCATCGCGAGGGCGGTGTCCTCTTGAATCCGCTGCGCATCGGACAACTGATCGTTCGTGGTGCCGATGCTCGTAGCCATATCGACTGCGCCGACACCCGCTGCGTCGAGGCTGTTCTTGAGTCGATCGAGCGATGCCACCTTGTCGGTCTCGCTGGCACCAGCAGCCGACAGGGTGGTGTTGTACGCGTCGAGCTTCGACTTGACGTCGTCGTACTTCTCGCTGTTGCCACCGAGCGCTGCGGTGAGATCGTTGAGAGAGACGCCTGCGCGCTCGTAGCCTTCGACGTTGCTCTTGTAGACGTTCGAAGCCTCGGTCGATTTCCGAATGTTCTCCTGGACAACCTTGTTGACGCGACCGAGTGCGCCTTCCTGGTTCAGGTGCGCAGCAACGAGATCGCCCTCGGCGATGCCGTAGTTGCGCGCCGACTCGATCAGTCCGCTCTCGGCGAGGATCTTCGCCTGAGATGCGATGGTGTTCGCGGTGACAGCGCCGGTCTGCGCGTCGAGAGTTCCGCTGAGTGCTTCGACGGCAGCCTTGTTGGCCTCGGCCGCGGCCTTCGCCTCCTGGTTCTTCTTCATCCAGAAGAACAGCGCGGCACCGGCCGCGAGCACAGCGACTCCGAAGGGACCGCCGAGTGCCGACACGATGCCGCCGCCTGCAAGCTTGAGTGCAGTTCCAGATGCTGCAGCCAGACCAGCCGCTGTCGAGAAGCGTGCGGCACCCGTGGCCGCGTTGACGAACGCGCCCTGGATGCCAGCGATCGCGGGACGTGAGGCACCGATCTGCTGAATGGCGGTTCCGAATCTGCCCATCTGGACAGCGCCGACCCGGCTCGTGTTGATGATTCCGCCCTGCGTGGTGGCGAGCATGCGCGTCGTCGCGATCGCACGTGCCGTCGCCGCACTGACGTTGGACAGGATTGGCGGTATGACTTTCCACGCAACGAAGGCTGCGACAACGGCGAGCACGGTATCCGTGTTGCCCGCCAGGCCGTCGAACACCGGCAGGAGGAACGACGACAGCGCGTTGACTGCCGGGATGACTCGACCGGCGATCTCTTCACCGAAGTTACCGAGTGCGTTCTGCGCCTTCGCGATTCCGCCTGCAGTCGTCTCGCCGAATGCCACCGCGCTACCGGCAAACTGCGAATTGACCTCAGCGAGAATGATCTTCTGCGCACCGAGGAGGTCGTTCTGAGCGACCATCTGCTCGATCTGCGTCTTCTGCTCGGCCGAGAACGTGATGCCGACCTTCGCCAGAGCAGAGACGCCCTTGATCGGATCGTTCAGCGCCTTGCCGAGCTGCAGTGCAGAGCCCTTGGCGTCGGTGCCCATCGCGACGGACATATCCGTCATGGCCTGCACGGTCTGGTCGAAGACGTCGTTACCGTCCCCGGCCTGGTTCTGAATGTTCTTGAAGGTCAGCAGGAAGTTGGCACCGGCAACGGTGCCTTCCATCTCGACCGACGTCATCGCCTCGATGTTCTCGGCGAGATCGCCGACGTGCTCGGCGGTAACCTGCGCTGCACCACCGGTCGACTTGATGACCGATGCCGTCTGTGCCGCAAGGGTTTCGACTCCCTGCACATCCTGCAGGGACTGCGTCAGGAAGCTGATTGCCGCCGCGCCGGCCGCGAATCCTGCGATCTCGCCCGTGAAGCTGTCGTTCGCCCCGGGTGCGCTCTCGCCCTGCTCTGCAGCATCACGAGCGTTCGCGGCCTCGTTGGCGTTGACTGCGGCTGCCGAGATCGCACCGCCGACGGTGCTGATTCCGCTCGATGCTTCCGACGAGAACGAGCTCGCGAACCTTGATCCCTGCTCCCGCCCGGCGTTCTCCATCTCCGGTCCGACGTTGCGATTGAGCTCGCCCGCGAGGCCGGGCACCGCGGCGATGAGCGCTGCAGCCTCGGTCGAGAACGACCTGCCGTAGTCCTCGCCTTGGCCCTTGCCGACTCGCGCCAGGGCGGTGCTCTGACGGCCCAGGTCGTTGCTGATCTTCTTCGTCGCCGCGTTGGTGTCGATGCCGCCAGCGAAGGCGGTACCGAAGCGGCTGCCCTGGTCTCGCCCGATGGAGCCGACGCCCGCGAGACCGCGAGTCAGGCCCGTATTGACCCCGCGCTGCGACGTCGACGTGAACGCGTTGCCGAAGTTGTCGCCCTGACTACGACCGGTGCGGGTGACGAGCGAACCAACACGGCCGAGGGAGCCCGTGAATCCGGTACCGAACTTCTGTCCCTGCTCGGTGCCGGATCGCGCGAGTCCCGGTCCAACCTGACGATTGAATTCGGGAACGAAGTTTCTTGCCTCAGGCAGCATGGATACATACGCGACAGCGAGTTCAGTTGCCACGAGCCACCTCCGTATCGGTCGGATCTCCGAGGTCGGCCCACGTCTCACGACGCACAATGCGCCCGATAGTGGATTCCGAGACCTCGTAGGACAGTGCGATTTCCTCGCGGGTGAACTGGCCGGCTTTGGACAGTGACCGAATGGCGATCGCCTGATCGGCCGTGAGCTTGCCGCGGCGAACAGGCTCGTCGGCGACCGCGTGCAGGTGGTACTCGCGTGCGACCTTCTCGGCCATCTGATCCATTGGGATGGCCTTGCCGCCGTAGTGCTTGGTGTTCGAGTTCTCGTCCTCGACACCGGGCCGCGGCAGTGGCTTCGGGCGGCGAATGCCTTTCGCGCCGTCCCGACTGATCATCCAATTGTGTTCAGCCTGTTTGTCGTACAGCAACGCGAGGAGATAGTCAGTGTGCGACCACATCCACGCGTCGGGGTTCAGCTTCCTGACGAGCGCGCTTTCGCGCGGGAGGTGCTCGATGATCGTGAGGAGGTCGCGGAGCGAGAAGTCCTCTTTGCCGATCCAGCGGAGGCGGAGGCCTTTGTCGATGAGGTCGGCTTCGACGGCCCCTCCGTGGTCGGCGAGGACGACGCAGAGGCCGAGGATTCCGGGATTGCCACCGCAGACGACTCGGTCCACTTATCGGACAGCCACCCGATCTGCGACGGGTCGAGTTTCGGAATGACCTCGGTCAGGTCGGAATTGAGCATCACGGCCAGTTCGCGTACCAGGTCGTATTGCTGCGCGACGGTCAACTTCAGCTTCGATGCCTCGATGGCGCGCTTGCCGGCGTCCGAGTCGGGGTTGATGTACTCGAGCTTCGGAAGGCTGAACGTGGCGAGTGTTCCGGCCTCGTCGATGGGAACGTCGAACTCCCAACGATTCTCGGGTATTAGGTGAGCGGGGAGTGGCATGACGTCGCGCTTGGTGACCATTGCAGCGGCCCTTTCCAGATTTGGCAGCGGCCCTAGGTCCCGCCCGGTCAAGGCAGGGCCGCTGCATGGTTACCTTCACCGGGCGGGATTGGGTGCGGACTATGCGCCGGAGAAGACGCCGTCGTTCGCGTACTCGTAGAGCTTGTTGCCGAGCGAATCGGCGAAGCACTCGATGGTGAGTTGGCGGCTGATCACGTTGGTGTGCACCAGCTGCGAGTCACCGAGCGTGGTCACCTGACCGTCAGGCACCCACAGCCGCAGGCGCTTGTTGTCGTCGATGACGTCGACGCACCACGTCTTGTGCGGCAACTTCTTCGCGTTCTTCACCGACGCGATGCGCTTACCGACCGTCGAGGTGGCGGGGGTGACAACGACGTTCGAGTCACCCGAAACAGCCTTGGCCACTTCCTCGTTGAGGAATTCGAGCACCGAGAACTGCAGGGTCACTGTGTGATCGGTCTGCACGACGAGAACGGTGTCGCCGCCGAACGCCTTGATCTTGGTGGTGTCGCGACCCTCGGTGAGAGTCACGCCGTCCTCGCCGATGTAGCCGAGCGACTTCAGTGCTGCGTTGAGCGCGGTGGACTCGTTGGTGGGCCCCGTCGTCGCGAGCGGACCCCAGAAGATGGGGCCGGTGACGGGCGGCAGTGCGTTGAATACGTTGGCGGCAGTCTGCGCCATGATCGGCCCCTTTCAGGCACGTTGCAGCGGCCCTGATGGGGAGGGGTGAAGCAGCCCGGCCGACAGAGCGGCCGGGACAGTCAGTTGGTCGTCGGCGCGAGTGCGAACGAGACCGTGCACTGGTACCGAGGGAGGTCGGTACGTGGGTCAGGAAAGTAGGTCGGTTCGCCGACGGACATCATGTAGCGCACCCAGGCGTCACCGACCGAACCCCGGGTTGCCATCGCGATCGCGTACACACGCTCGCAGAGATTCGCAGCATCGTCACGGTCGACGTCCCAGCATTCGAGGATCGTCGAGCGCACTGTTGTAACGAGATTCGGACGAGACGAGGGGCCACCCGCGGTGACCTTCACGATGCGGCCAGGGCGGTCGGGCGACGGAATCGTGTCGGATACGAGCGCATCGTCACCGAGGTTCGTGAGAGCGCCACTCAGTCGCAGAATGCCGACGGGCTCGATCGGAGGGAAGGTGATCACCTCGAAGGTTGGGATCACGAGCCCGCTCCCAGGTTGTTGACGAGCGTGTTGTCGCGCGCGTTGCGCACCATTGCGACGGGCGTCGCCGTGACCACTGTGCCGCGCACGCGCGTCTTGCCTTGCGTGACCTTCGCCTCGAAACCTTCGCCGCACGCTGCAGCAATGGCCTCGACGTGCCGTCTGATGAGCTTCTCGACCGGCGCCGATTTTCTCATCGCGGAGAACCCCGCGATGTTCCACACGAAGCGCACAGCCATCAGTCGAGCCTCGTCGTGTGCTTGCTCGTGGTGACGATCGATGCGGCGGGGATGGTCAGACGCACCGCGGGCACGATCCCGCCCTCGTCGCCGAGGTTGTGCAGGACGGGTTCTACCTCGGTGAAGAAGAACGGGATCGTCGAACCGTCGATGGTGATCTCGACGCCGTCGGAGGTGTCGACCGAGATGTTCTGCGCGAGCTCGTGCTTCTTCGGCATTACCCTGCAACCCCTTTCAGTCGAATAACGACGCCGTGGCGACGTCCACCGGGTCGCGAGTTGGTCCAGCGGTCGGGCTTGCCGTCGACCTCGTATCGATCGCCGAACACCTCGACGCGGTCGTATTCAGTGAGGTCCACACCGGCACGGAAGTAGAGGGTCGGTGCGGAGACGATCGCGTTGCGCCCCGGTTCGTGCGGCTCGGGCGCGCCTGCCGGCGCGAACTGCCGTGCGCGGACCGTGCGCGTCGGGGTATCGGAGTACGTACGAACCCGGGTGCCGCGGTTGTTCGCCGGTTGAAGTGTCGGCTTGAAGACCTTGACCTCAACGCTCATATGCTCGGCAGTCGGTAGACGTCGAGGATTGCTTGCTCGTGCGCGAACAGTCCGAGACCGCCACCCGACCCGGCCGACAACTGTGCGGCTGAGAACGTGAACGGTCCCGCATTGTCCGCGACTGCGCCCGATGGAGAGGATGCCGCGCGCGCCGCGAGTGCGTAGATCGTCAACACGAGATCGTCGGCGTGGGAGTAGCCGTCGCGCAACGATACTGAGATCGATCGATACCGGTTCGTCCACGCGCCGTAGCTACGTCGAACCATGCCCATCTGTGACCACTCGAAGTCGATTTCGGGTATCAGCGCGACGCCGTTCTCGGTGATCGCGGTGATCTCGACGACGCGGAGAGTGGGCAGGATCAATTCGGTGGCACCAGAACCGTCTTCGACGATGGTTCGTTCCTTCACGGGGAAGACGTGCCAGCCGCAGTAGTTGCGAACGGCCAACGTCGCCGCCGCGAGAAACGAGCGCGAAAGATCGTCGGTCTGAGAGAGTTCGACTCCCTCGACGAACTGCTCGAGCTCTGCGAGATCGCCGAGGATCTCGGCCTCGTCGGCGACGACGGGCTCGGTCATTCTGCTGTCGCAGCCTTGTTGGCGGGCGACGTGACAGCCTTGTTGGCCGGCGCTTTCGGCGCGGCCTTCGCGGCAGCGTCGTCGGCTGCCTTCTTGGCAGCGTCGGCGTCGGCCTTCTTCTGTTCCTCGGCCACTCGCTTCTCCTCCTTCGCGGCAGCCTCTTCGGCTGCCTTCTGGGCTGCAGCCTCGATGCGTGCCGAGGTCTTGTCCGCAGCCTTGAGTCCGCGCTTCTTGGCGTCCTCTGCGTTGAGCTGCAGGGTGGCCGGGTAGCCGTTGATTTCGACGGTGTACTCGTCGAGGTCGGTATCTGCCATCGTTCCGATTCCCTCCTGATCTGGTGCTCCAGTCGGGCGCGGGACCAGAGCCGCCGCGCCCGACTGGGTGCTAATGAGAGCCATCGCTTATGCGGTGGCGACCTTGACGAACGCGGTCGGTCGGACGACGGCGAACGCGATGCGCTCCTCGGCGAGGATCGCGACCATGTTGCGGATGAAGAAGTCGGCGTGCGAATCGGTCATCGTGACCGTGGTCTGCTCGCGGTCCCACAGGACGGCCTTGGTGAAGTCGCCGAGCAGGCCTTCGCCGTCGGGCTGAGACTCCGACTCGACGATCGGCAGGCCCCACAGGGTGCGGGGGCCCATCGCGAACGGTCCGGCACCGCGGTAGCGGCCTTCCAGATCCTTCGCGAGATCGACCTTCTCGACGTCGGCGGGCGAGAGAACGATGCCGTTCGGAGCGACGCGGCCGATGGTGCGCGCCTTGGTGATCGCCTTGCGCACGGACTCGAACATGTCGGTCGAGAAGGCCTGCGTCTGCAATCCCGACCAGTTGCGGATGCCGGTCAGGTTCTCACCGGAGCCGTTGCCGTTGAGGATCTGGGCCTCTTCGGCCTCCGCGATGTCCGCGCGGAGCTCGTCATTGATGAGTCCTTCGAGCTGGCCCACGTCGGCGAGTGCGCGCTTCGTGGCGGGCACCCACTCAGCGATGGTCCGCACGGTGGCGGTCTTGCGCTCGAAAGCCCATGCGCCCTCAGGCTTGTAGCCACCACCGGCTGCCTGAACCAGCGCGCCTGCGGTGCCGGGAGCGGTCGGGGCCGCGCTCGTCGTCGCCTCGGCGACGGTCGCCGCCGCGTTGGTGTGCGAGGTCTGCTGCACGTACTCGACCGTGTCCGATCCGGTGGTGCGCACCGAGACCAGATTGCGGATCTTGAGCTCCTTGCGGCCGAGCATCTCGACGATGCCGGTCTGCTCGTTGACCACGAACGTTCCGGCCGAGGTGTCGGAGCCGCCGACGAACAGCGACTTGACGGCGATCGGATCGGTGCGGAACGGGGTGCCGGACGGAATGCGACCGTCCTTGTAGGGGGCCATCGCCGCCTTGAACTCGTGCGACTCGACCAGCTGCAGGCCGAGCGACTTGACGCGCTCGCGAACGGTCCCGCCGCCGCCCTTCGTCTCGTCGCCGGTTTCGAGCGGCTCGCCGATCTCGTCGACGATCTTCGCGGCCTCGTCGAGCACGGCCTGATCGGCCTTCGCCGCCTTGACCTGTTCGAGCAGGTCGCGGCCCTTCTGCATCTCCTGATCGAAGGTGCCGCGCTCGTCGGCGGTCATCTCCCGCGACTCGGAGTCGGCCTTCTCGGCGATCTCGCGAGCCTTCTTGACGGCGGCGACGGCCGCACCCTGCAGATTCTTGAGCCTTGCGCTCATTGGTTGCCTCCTCGGCAGTAGTGGAATGTCATGCGCTGAGTTCGATTTCGATCTCAAGCGCGTCCAGCAGCGCCGAGGTGTCGACGGACGGGTTGACGCCGGGCTCCTCCGACTTGACCCCTGAGGGCTCCTCGTCGTTGGCCGCAGCTTGACCGCTGGCCTTCTCCTCGTCGGTATCGAGAACAGCGAGCACACGACCCAGAGAGTCGTAGGCTGTGCGCAGCTCGGTCTCGTTCTTGGCCGAGATCACTCGGCCGGCCTTGATGTCCTCGGCGATACGGTCGGCGACTTGGCCGGCCGACTTCACGCCGAGAATTTCGGTCTCCTGATTCGCGCCGATCGGCACGACCGAGACCTCGTACAGGTGCAGCTTGCGGAGCGCGTAGTACGACTCCTTCTCGCCGCCCGCCGCGTCGGCGCGCTCGGCGTATCCGCCATCGAGCACGTCGTAGGCGAAACTCATCTGCTCGACGCGCTTGCCCTTGAGCAGGCGATAGACCTGCGGAGCCTTCGAGCCCGGCAGGGGGTTCTCGAGGTCGATCTTGATGTGGACCTTGAGGCCCTTTTCGTCTTCCTCCGCCGACAGAACGTGCCCGATGTTGTAGTCCGGGTCGCTCATGTTGTGGCCCCAGAGAGCCGGGATCGGCGCATCCTTCGAGTTCCAGGCGGCGAGCGTGTCCGTGAATGCGCCCGGTTCGACGATGTCGCCGTACGAATCCTTGTTGCCGAACACGCTTGCGTACGCGATGAATTCACCCTCGCCGAGACCGTCGTCGGGTCCGACCTTGAGCGAGGCGAGGGTGCATGCCTTGGTGATCATGTTCATTCCTTCCGATCAGTCCGCGAGGGTGATTTCGATCGAGCACTGGCAGCCGGCCGTCTCGTCGACTCCGCCGACCGGGTCGCCAGGCCAGGCCATGCCGTTGCTGAACACGTCGTCGATTCCGACGGTCTCGCCGTTCATTGCCGCGTGCGAGCTACGAGAGTTGGGGGAGTTGGTAATCCACCGCTTCTGAGACTGCGACGGCGCGAGCTGAGCCCCGGCCTCCGCAGTGGCAAATGCGGAGAACGTGGTGATCAGCGCGGTCGCCGCCTGCAGTACTCGCGATGTCTCTGCCTTCTCGAACACAGCCTTCGGTGAGTGGTCCTCATCCTCGGATGCGAGCGCATCCTCGATCTGCGCCTTCGTCGTCGAATTGATCGCGCCCGCACGAGAGTCGGCGACCGAACGCAGGAACGCGAGCGTCCGGTCGGCGTCGTAGTCCTTCGGATCGAAGCCCATCGACTCGGCCGCGGCCGGGCCGATCTGACCGGCAGTGAGGACGCCGATCTTGAGCAGGTCATCCGAGAGTTCGGAGTTCCATCGATCCTCGTCCCACCACTCGGCGTCGGCCTTCGCGCCCAGCGCGGTGAGAACGATTCGAGCCTGACGACGGAAGAACTTCGTCAGCACCTCGGTTGCTTTGTCCTCGTACGTCGAGCTGGCGCGATCCTTCGACTTCACCGTGCGGACCCGCCGACGCTTCGGCTCGGAATCGACCGGTGCCGAATCGCGCGGCGAGGCCTGGCCACCGACCAGAACGTTCAGCGGTGTCACGATGTCGTCGCCGCCCTCGATCTCGGGCAGGTTCTGGCGAGCGCGGATCTCGTTCGTCGTCATCCACGGACGTCCCGACGCCGACGAGTTCGCCTGCGCCTCTTCGACGAAGGTGCCCTTGAGCTTCTCTTTTAGATTGAACTCGAGGTAGACGTCCGAGGTGTCGCCGAGATCGGGAAGTAGCTGCAGCGCAAACTCTTCGGTGATCATCGTCAACCACGGGCCGAGGGTGTCCTGATAGAGCATCTTGTGCTGCTCGGTGATGTTCGAGAACGTCGCGTGGTCGAGAATGCCGATCATCGGCGGCGGGATGTAGTACGCCGACGCCACTTCCTCGCGAGTGAGTTTGCGCGCATCGATGTACTGCAGCTGCTCGGCCGTCTGCGAAACGGGTGTGAAATCCATGCCGTCTTCGAGGATCGGTGTGCCACCGGCCTCGGGACCGCCGCCCGAGTACTGCGACTTCCACGACGTGCGGAACTGCTCGCGCGCCGGGTCCGACCATTGCTTCGTTGAGGCCGGTCGCTTGAGGTAGCCCGACATACGAGCGCCGTTGCGGAGCGTCTGCTCGCGCATCCGGCCCGCTTCCCACTCCTCGGCGAGGGTGCGGCGCAACGATTCCAGCGGCGAGGTGCCCATCGTGCCGTCGGGCGAGTAGCCGTGAAAGTGGATGACCTGCTCGGCGTCGTATTCCTTCTTGCCGCGTGAGCCGCTGACGATGAACTTCTCGGGCCACAGCCACGAGTCACCCTTCGGCTCGATCATCCACGGCGGGATGCGAATCAGCCCGTTGCCGGCCATCTTCAACCAGAACGCGTTGTCGTAGATGCCGAGGTCGTGCACCAGGGCGTCGAACATGCGGTAGCGCGTCGTCCTGGCGTTCGGCCGACCGATCATCTTCGAGATCGGATGATCGGTCAGGCGGACGCGATCGGTGTCCGACACTCGCCGGTACGCGTGGAGTCCGAGCTGTGCGATGTTGCGGGCCAGGAACGACACCGACGTACGCACGGCCGGTTGCTTCTTCCACAGCTCGGCGTACGTCGCGGTGTAGTCGTTCGCGAGGGTGAGCCGCTGAACCGATGGGCCGTACGTCGGACGGGACAGGCCTCGCAACGTGCCCTCGGAGACGACAAATGCCACTGCGGCTCACCGCCTCTCGATCAGAACAACTGAGTGAAATCGATGTGTTCCTTCTCGATGACGATCGACCCGTCGACAGCGGCAGGCTCGGAACCCGGTGTGTGCACCGTCGCGTCCTTCACCTCGAGCAACGGGCCGCGCGAGGCGGTCACGACACCCGAAATAGCCGTCCCTGACTTGAGATTGATCATTACTCGACGAAGAACTACGAGCTTTTTGTAGGCATCCATTGCAGCGGACCTTTGTTCCGGTCAGACCACCATCAGCGGTCGTGACTCGTAGACCGAGTCCGGTTCGGGCTCGGGGATCTGGTCAAGCGCCCAGTCGGCACCGTTGGCCGCGACGAGCGGCGCGGCGTCCATTGGCGACTTGCGGCGGTCGATCATCCACGCATCACCGGCCTGCTTGATCGCGGCCGACGTCGCGGCCACGTCGAGCACCGGCTGAGCAGTGTGGAAGATCAGCGGATCGGCGACCTTCTCGCCGTCCTCCGTCGCGGTCTTGTTGGTGACCTTGTCGTAGAACGCACCCGACGCTCGGCCGAGCTCGGTGCCGGACCACTCGGCGATCACGAACAGCGGGTTGCCGTCGTCGTCGACCTCGGATCGAAACTCCTCGAGCATCGACGACACGGGCGCGCCTATCGACTGCAGAGCGAGGACGTCGAACACATCGTGGCGTTCACGTAGCCACGGGATCACCCACTCGGTACCGGCGCGCTGAGCGACGATCTCGACGTGCCGCTTGCCGTCCTCGCGGAGACCGCAGAACGCGACGTAGGCCATCGAGCGATCCCAGGACACATCAACGCACGCTGCGATCGGAGCACCTTCGACGATCTCGGACGAATTTTCGGTGCCCGCGGCCCACGCGTTCGGCGGATACGGCCCGCCGTCGACGGTGGACATCCACCGGCACAGCACCTCGACCTCGAACACGTGGCGCGGTTCTTTCATCGCCGCCGCGATCGCACGCTCGGTGATGACGTCCTCGACGATGTCGGTGTGGTTCATCGACGGGTTCGCCTGCGCCCAACCGTCGCGATCGTTGCGAGGGATGCCGGGAGTCGCCGACCACTCGAAGATGCCGAGCGAGTCGATCTCGTCCTCCGAGAACACGTCCTCCTGGTCCTCGTCGTCGTCGATCTCGAGCGCGGTCTTGTCCGCGTCCCCGTCGGGCCATCCGAGCGCCTGGTGAGCCAATGCACGCATGTAGCGCAGCACCACGGCCATCGCGTCGCCCGCGTTGGAGAAGCACCACACCTGAGCCTTGGGGCGCGCGAGAGTCGATTTCGTGGCAGCCGCCCAGGACTCCCAATGCCGATGCTCTCGGAGCTCGTCGAGCAGGACCAGATCACCGGACTTACCGCGGGCCCCTCGGCGGTTCGTGGCCACCGGCTCGTAGCGTTCGCGTGACTTGAGCACCAGCGCTTTATTGTTCGTCTTCTGAACGACGTCCTCGATCTCGACGGCGAGGTCGGGGATGTCCTGAGCGAGCTCGGTCGCCTCGCGCCATGCCTCCTCGGCCTTGCCGAGGGACTGCGCACTGGCGACGACCATCTTCGAGCCGCGCACGTACAGATGCCAGAGCGCGAGGATCTTCATCACCAGCGTCTTGCCGTTCTGGCGGGCGACGAGCACGATCACCGTGCGGAAGCGGTAGAGGCCGTTCTCGAGTAACTCAAGCGCGTGGATCAGCAACCACTTCTGCCACGGCATCAGGCGGAAACCGAGCACCTGCTCGGCGAAATCGATGCACGCGAATCCGTGCGAGGTTTCGCGGGTCAGCGGTCGAAGTGGTTGTGTGTAGATCCGCGGCGTTTCCTTGCCCAGCCGCAGCGTGCGGTGCCGGACGAGCGAGCCGTCCTTCATGCCGAACGCAGCTCGGCGCGCATCTTGTCGAGGTTCGACTGCTGCTTGACGCCGTACTTCGCGATCGTCGTCAGCAACGATTCGAGCTTGCCCACCGCGGCTGCGTGCTGCGGCAGTGCCGACGGAGTGTCGAGCACCCGAGCGAGCGCAAGAGCCATCGCCGCGAGCGCCGGCCGCGTCTCAGCGCCGACGTACGTTTCGAGCTCGGCCTTCACCGCGGCGGTGACGGATTCCTTGTACGGAATCTTCGTGGTCTCGGCCGGCGTCGTGCGTGGCTTCGAGCCGCCCTTGATGGCAGCAGGCTTGGCGGGTGCGGACTCGCTGGCCTTCGCAGCCTTGGCCCGACGTCGCTCGCGGTCGTACTCACGCTGAGCCGTCTTGCAGACCTCGCACCGGCAACCGGCGACGTAGCGGGTTCGGTTATGCACATCGGCCATGTGTGCACCTCCCACCACATGTGGGGCTGAGCCCTCGGAGAGAAAGGAAAACCTGCCGGGGAAGGTCTCCGGGGTCGGGCGACCCAGCGATCCAGACGCCCCTACCCCTCTGACCAGGGGTTATGCGCCGGATGGAAGGGCGTAGGGCTGACCGTCGGCCGCTGCAAGGCTCTGACCAGCGGAAATGCCACGCTGACCGCCTCGCTCGGGTGTCCAGGTCTTGAACAGCGTCGCGAAGGCATCGGCGTAGGTCGGGGCGACGATGGTCACGTAGCGCCGCATCTCGGCCGAGAGGGTGTATCGCTCGTTGACGACGGTCTGACGTGAGCCGAGGAAGTCGCGGACGATGTCTCGCTCGACGTCGAGCTCGGCTTCGGTCAGCTCGTTCGACGCGAGCAGCATGACTCCGTCGTCCGTCGAGACGCCGACCATCACGAAGTCGGGTCGAGTGTGTTCGATCATCACCACTCCCTCGATCGGACTCCGAGGCCCGGCTTGTACGCGCGGTTACCTCGGCGTTTGTTGCAGTCCAGATGGGCTGCGAAGCAGTTGGCTGGATCGGTGACGAGGTGCGGATGCGTCGAGCGCGGGTAGCGATGCTCGAGGCTGAACGCGTCGGGGTGATCCGGTGGCAGCGAGTAGTCGATCGGCTGGCCGCAGATGAAGCACGGCGGGCGACGGGACTTGAGTTCGTCGGCGATGCGGTTGAGGTCTGCGTTGCGACTGGGCATCAGCGAAACCGGGCAGTCGAGACAGTTGTGCCCACTGCAGTCAGAGCATTCACGCAGGTCACGGCATTGTCAAGCTGACGCGCTGACACGGTCACGCTCCTCGATCAGGGCCAGTGCATCGCCGAGTCGGTAGACCGCTGGATCGTTGGCGTGAATCCAGTGATCGGTGATCCGGCCGTTGTGCTTCCAGCCGCGTGGTTGCATGCGTCGTCGTGCTGCCCAGGTGTGGATGGTTCCCTTCGGTACGCGGTGTCCGAGTTCGTTGAGCAGTGCGATCAGTTCCGTTGTGGTGTAGACCATCTCGTGCATGCGAGCAAGGATCTGTCGGTCGAGTTGGCGTACGTCGTAGTGTGCACCGCATGCCGGGCATCGGGCGAAGTCCTCGCCTCGTTCGACGTAGAGATCCCTTCCGCACGTTCGGATCTCGCCCCGATTGTCGGTGGTGGTGTACTCGCACGGTCCCTTGTAGCTCAGGTCGGGGAGTCGATCGACGGCTCGCCGTGAGTCGGCCACGGCGTCGGTGATGTCGTCGAACAGCTCGTCCGCTGCGGGGTGATGTCGCAGGTCGTTGGGGTGGTGGGCCATCCAGATCGCGGCGAGTTCGATGGCGAGGAACGCTTCGGTGCTGACGGTCGCGTTGTCGCCGAATCGTCCACCGCGTGCGTATCCGGTGAGTACTCGCAGTCCGGGTGCCGCAAGGATGTCGAAGAGGTCGACGCCGAGGTAGCCGGCGAAGTCCTGTGCCCAGGTCAGGATGGTGTTGTTGAGCACGTCGAGGGGCCTGTCGGTGGGTCTCTGGTCGTACCGATCGAGGCGTATCGGCAGGGCTGTTTCGGCGCTCTTGCCACCGTTGCGGGATCGGCTCATGCGGTCGAGTCGGGCCCTGGTGACGGTCATGTCGTCGACGAGCCCGGGTACTGCTCGCAGGTCTGCGACGAGGGTGCCGATGCAGGTGGTGCACACTGCCGATCCGTCCGCGGTGGGGCGGTCGCAGTTGTGGCACGTGGTGGCGCTCATGCGTTTTCGCGCTTCGCCCGTGCGGCCTTGATGCGGTTGATGTGCGCGGGGAATGCTTCGAGTTGCCGCCAGGTTCCGGCTCGGTCGCGGTATCCGCATGCGACGTTGACGGGCTGGCTGCAGTCGGGGCAGGGGACGGCGAGGGACTGGGTTCGTTCCTGCATCTGGTCGAGGCTCGGGTTACGCATGGCTCGGCTCCTCGGTCGGGATCAGTGATTGCCACTCGTCGAGTGCCATCGGCGTGTGCTCGCATCGGATCGCCGGGATGTCGTGATCTCGGACCTCGGAGGGTTCGATGCGCCAGCCGAGGTCGTCGCACCACTCGCAGGCGTCGATGCGAGCCTGCCGGGCGGTGCGTGCGGTCTCGGCGGTGCGGGTGTCCCACTGCTGGCGTGCGTGCCGGGCGTCGCCGCAGGCGCGGCACGGCCGCTCGGTGCCGTTGGGGTGCATCGAGCAATTCGGGGAGGGGGGCTCGGAGTCGGCGGTTTCGCCCTGGTGACCTTCCGTACTTACGTAACCACTATTGGAGTATGGAGAAGGTGAAGGAGAGGGAGAAGGAGTAGAGGGGGGTTGCCGAGGGGGTTGAATCGGGGGGTGCGATTCATACTGAATCGGGGGGTCAATCACGGGGTGAATCGGGGTATGACCGAGGGGGTAAGTCGCGGGGTCAACCGAGGGTTGAGTGAGGAGTCGCTGAACCGTTTCGGAGGCCCAACCTTTCAGATCTGGAGCGTCGTTTCGGAGCCTGATCAGCTCGTGCACGATGACCTCGCGGAGGGCATTCGAGGCGACGGTGCTGTGCGCTTTGGCCATCGAGACACCCATGTGACGCTGTTTCATGAGGCCGTCGTTGCGGACGAACGAGCGCACGAGAACCTCTTCGCTGTCTTCGTCGACGACGATGTAGAGGCGATCCACGAGCTCGTCTGCGGCCGCGTTGAGGCCTGCGAGAATCCATCCGTCGGCGAGCTGCAGGATGCGCTTGGGACGCCAATCTGCGACGCCGCAGTACGACAGGCTCGGCGCTGACAGCAGCGTCAGGTAGAGGTGCTGAGCGCGCGCGGTGAGCTTGCGCCAGTCGGGGTCTGACCAGATCGAGGTGAAAATCCGGCCGTGTTCACGCGCCATTGAGTGCCTCCTGAGGGTTCGGATTGGGCTCTTTCAGGAACGTCACCCAGTGCGTGCTGGATCGCTTACCGCTGCGATTGCCGATCAGCGGCGAATGCGGTGTCAGCGCGAGGATCTCGGACACTGGGATGTGCGTCTCGTTCCATTTGAAGATCAGCACGCCATGCTTGGCCAGGACTCGGAAACACTCGGCGAATCCGCGAGTGAGGTCATCTCGCCATGTGAGCCGATCAAGAACGCCGTACTTGAGCGCCATGTACGAATCGATGCCGGCACGCGCGAGGTGCGGTGGGTCGAACACCACGACACGAAAAGTCTCGTCAGCAAACGGGAGGGCCCGGAAGTCCAGCTGCACATCGGGCGCGACCGTCAGCAATCGCCCGTCACATAGCTGATGTTCCTCGGATCGCCTGTCGCCGAACACCACGCGGTTGTCGAGCTTGTCGAAGTAGAACATCCGACTACCGGATGCGGGGTCGAGGACGAGCTGTTCGCCGCTCACCGCCGCACCCCTTCCAACGTCCGACGCTCGTACGACCCCTGCGCGTATCCGAGTGCACGGTTGGCGTCACTCTCGCTCAGGAAGCCGCGTAGCGCCTTCCTGAGCCCGAGGATGCCGAGAGCGATTGCGGTCGAGGAGAATAGGAGAAGAATCATTCGGACACCACCATCGTCTTGCCCATGCAGAGCAACATTCCGCGCACGATCTTTACGGCCTGCTCGGGCGTGTAGTCGATGGTTGCGAACACGTCGTGCGATCCGTCGCGCCGCATCTCGACAACGTCGAGATGTAGACCGGGGGCGTCCCGTCGGGTCGATGCCCGGAGTCCAATCGCGCTCATCTGATGTACTCCAATATCTTCGTCAGCTCATCGGCGATGTTGCGCCGGGTGGTGAGCGCCGGATCGCCCCTCAGATCGGCTACATACTCGCGAATGTCCTTGAGGGTGGCCCTAGCTCGGTCTCGGTCCGCTGCTGCGGCGTGGAAGTCCTGAGCGAACGTGTCGGCCGCTTTGAGGGCGTCGCGTTCGCGGGATTCGGCGATTTCGGCGCGGTTCTGCCACGTGATCGCCGAATAGTCGACGGCGGGCATCTGTTCGGCGGTCATCGCATATCTCGATTCACTGCTTCGGCGAGCTGCTTAGTCAGTCCCTCGAGCACGTACGCGCTCGTGTGACGGCCATCGTTGGTGTAGCCGCGGAGCCAGCGTCCTGCCTCAGCCCAATCCCTGCGATTCGACCATCGCCACCACGGCTGCACCTGACCCTTCACCACCTTCGACAGGACATTCACCGCCCACGCGTTCACATCGCGGCCCATGAACTCCGAGAAGTCCGCGACCGTGCGTAGGTAGTTGCCGGCGGGAAGGCTCGTGATCGGGTCACCCCACGCAGCGACCCGGAACGTTGGGATGGTGTTGATGCGTCGCGCGCCACCGATGCCGTAGCCACCAGGATTGGGGCCGATGGTGGTTTGCAGGCCGTCACGCAAGGGGTCTGCGATGAGTGCGCACCCGATGACTTTGCGTGGGTTGGACCAGTTCGCTGCGTAGTTCCCTGCGATCGCTGCACCCTGGCTGTAGCCGCCGATCATCACTGCACCGGGGCATTCCCGCACGGCCCGGTCGAGTGCGAGGCGTCCTTCGGCGAGACTCGCGCCGTACGACATGTCGCGCCCGTAGTCGGCTGGGTATGGAATGTACCGATACCGGAATCGTTTGGGGTCGAGGTGTTTGAGGAAGTCGTCGGAGATGCCTTCGCCGTTGGGGTTGAAGGTGCCTGCGAGCCAGAGGACGTCGATCATGCGACCCACCCCTCACTTTTCAGTAGTCCGGCCGACTCTTCCTTCGACAGTGGCGAGAAGATGAGTCGCGTCTTGTTGTTGAGCTGGTCGTACTCGGCACTGGTGGCCATGAAGAAGAATCCGAAGTTGTTCGGGCCGACGACTTGGCCGACGTCCTCGGTGCGGTCGCCGTTGTACGTCGAGGCGTACTCGTTGTCGTTCAAAGCACTTCACCGTCGATGACAACCTCGAAGTACCCGATGCCCGTGTCGTGCTCGATGGTGAATGTGCCCGACAAATCCCCCGTGTCGACAAATCCCTCACCCGACACGTTCAGGCCCCACTTGGTGAGCATTGGAATCACAGTGTCGACCTGGTCGAACGCGACTTCACCGATAGGGATGGCATCGGCGTAATCGCGGTGGCGTAAGCGGATCTCGGTCATGATGTGGGCTCACTTTCGATGTGGTTGCTCAACTGCGACTTGGCTTTCGACTCTGCCGAGAGAACGGCCTGCCGCAGCGCCGCGTCGTCGTCGCAGTCCTTGTTGCTGATCTTCTGGGTGCCCTGAACGCGGCGACCGCACCTGCACCAGATGCCGACCTGAACTGTCGCGACGTTCTGCTCCAACTCGTGCGGTCGGGAGTTCGAGATGTCGACCTTGCTGCTCTTGAGTGCGTGCATCAGGACACCGCCAGATCGACCGTCGTGTCGCTGACGAGGGTGAAGTCCGAACTTGCTCCGGCACTTTCGCCTTTCAATGACAGGATGGTGATGCCGCCCTCGTGGACGATCTTTCGGATCTCACCCGAGACTCTGGCCTTCACGTTGGACTGCGGAAAAGTCCAGTCGAACCAGGCGGTCGAGCCAAGGTCGCTCGCACATAAATCGCGGGCGAAGGTTTTCGTGGCGCTCATGACGAAACTCCTAGAGGTAGATTGACCGGCCAGGCCACCGCGTCGAGCGCGAGCAGGTGGCGGTCGAGGATGGTGAACGGCAAGTCGAAACCGAGCTTCTGCCATCCGAGGGCCGCGCAGATCAGGCCATCGCCCTGGTCGTGGTTCACGATGTTGACCGCGGGGAACATCTCGCGGACGGCTGGGAGCACGAGCTCCTTCTTCGAGGTGCCCTTACCGGTGGCGTACTTCGCCCGGGTCGTCGGCGAGATCACCGCGATAGGTGCACGCCGGGACAGCGTTGACATCAGTCCCCAGAAAAGGCCGGCGCGATCGAAGTACGACGGCATGATCTGCCCGTGGTAGTACGGGCCTTCTATGACGATCAGATCGGGATGGCCGACGCGCTTGCCGATCTCATACGCCTGCAGCTCGATTCGCTCGCGCCGGTCGTCGTAGTTGTCGGTGGCGAGTCCGGCCGCGCCGACGCTGCACAGTCGGATCGGCGCGGCCGAGCTGATCGTTGCGATACCTGCTCGAGTGAGGGACAGATCGACGCCGACGACAGTGGTCATAGCGGCACGATCTTGCTGACGATGTCCGAGAACGTCGAGAACACTTTGCTGCACCAGAAGCATTGCGTGCCGCGGCCGAACAGAACCCACGACTCCCACGTCGAGCGGCACTGCTCGAGGTGCGCACTGCACACGAGAACGTCGGTCCACTCGTCCGCACGCGCCTCGACGACGTAGCAACCGTGCGTGACGATCATGAAGTCGGCCGCGTTCTCACACTGGCCGCGTAGGGCGATCTGGCATCCCGGCTGGAAGTCGAGGTGCGCGATCGCGAGGGCATCGATCAGGGGGCGCGTTCCGGTGCTCATGAGGCCATCCCTCGATACCGAACAACCTGGCGCTGGCTGATGCGAAGCTGCACGGCGATCTCGGCCGCAGACTTGTTCACTCGGGTCAGCTCGGCTACCGCTTGCACTCGACTCTCCCGCACCTCGTGATTCACGCGGTGCGCACTCTTCGGCTTGAGTGCTCGATACTTGGCCGGTACGGGAAGAGCTTCGAGATCGTCGATCGTGTCCTCGTCCCATTGCAGCGGTACGGCCCACTTCCGCTTCAAGCCGGTGTTGCGTGAGCGCTGCGATGGGCCGGGGGTGAGCTGCAAACGATCGAACAGGCGCGCGACCGAACGAGCTGTCCGCGCAAGGCATTCAGTGCGAGCGCCGCGAACCAGCTCGTGCACGGTGCACGCTGAGACCTCACCACTGAGTTGGTCCGCGAGATGTTCTGCGGGCCAACCGAATGCAACGAGAGCGCGAAGTCGTCGAATCGTGCCGATGGAGTCGACGAGCGCCGCGCCGGCCGCGGTGTCGACGGGGCGTGCAGGTACGGGCACAGCGAGGAACTTGTCGGCGTTGACGCGCGTGATCTCCTTGTTCGGCCCATGCCCGCGTTCTTTCCTGCCGTCGAGCAGGTAGGTGATGGCTTTACGGTTGAGGCCGGCCAATTGAGCGACGCGGTGACGCGAGAGTCCCGCGTCCAGTAGCTCGATGACGTGATCGCGCGCGGGCTGGGCATCGACATACAGCGACTCGAAGCGGCCGTACGCCTTCTGGCGTTCGAGGTATCGCATGTAGCAGGCGGCGCAGAGCCCGCGCGTGCGCGCGGGCCTGCCGTCCTTGTTGGTGCAATCGGCCATGATGATCAGACCTGCGTGTCCGAGAAGATCGCGGGGGTGCCCTGCTCCTCGGCCTCGGGTGGATCGATGGGCTCGGTGCCCTCGTCGTCGGTGCCATCACCCTCGGCCGCGTTCTCGGCGGCGACCTCGGCCTCGGCGGTTGCCGCTTCCTTCTCGGCCTCGGACTCACCGAACAACGCGGGCTGCTGCTCGTCGACGATCGGCACCTTGCCGCGCTCGTAGATCGAGGTCTGCTCGATGTCGACGACGAGACGATCCTCGCCGTCCACCTTGTCCATGTGGTGCTTCTTGCAGACGCCCTTGACGATGTACGTGCGGGACTCACCGACGGCGGGCGGATCTTCGAGGGCGTACTCGCTCATGCCGCCGACGATCTTCACCTTCGCGGCAGCGATCAGGGGCTTCGTCTGAGTCGAGGGAAGATTGTCGGGGGTTTCGGTAATCAGTGCCATTGCAGTGCCTTTCAGGATTCGGATTATCGGGAAATGCCGAGGGTGTCGAGCAGGGAATCGAGCACGTACTCCATGCGGTCGCCGGTAGCGCCGCCGTGGTGCGCCCACCACTCGCTCATCTGCAGGGCGAGCGCCGGGCGGTCCTCGTCGGGCACGCGGGGCATCTGCGCCTGCAGGCGGGAGCCGAGGTACTCGATCGCCTCGGCCACCGCGATGGACGCATGCCCGGCAGCCGCGGTCATGCCGTAGAGATCGCCCTGGTCGATAGCGCGCTTCGCCTTCTCGATCGACGTCTCGGCGGTCACGACTGCGCCTCGGCCTTCTCGAGGAAGTCGATCAGCTCCGACGCTTCTTTCAGCGTCAGCTCCTTCGACGAGTCGAACGGCCGGTGGAACGTCTCGGCGAGGTACTCGAGCTTCTTGTCGCGTTCGGTCAGACCCTCTTTTTCGAGCAGGATGTTCAACTTCGTCCACTGCGGCTGCGTGGACATCTCCTGCCCGTTCGAGTCGTACGTCAGCTCGTGCGACTCGTCCTTGACCTGCGGCGTGTCCTGTTTTGCGCCCTGATCCGAGGCGGCGACACCCTGCTCGTTGCCGTCGTCGAGCAGGTCGTCGGACGGCGGCGTTGCCTTCGCCTTCGGCGCTGCAGCCTTGCGTGGCTTGCGGTTCGTCTGGGCCCGCTGAACCGGTGCCGACTCGAAGGCCGGCGCGGACTCCTCGCCGCCGCTCGTGATCGCAGGTGTCGCCGCGGTCGGTGCGCTCAGCTCGACCACGCCGTCTTCGAGCTCGTCGACAGTCGGCAGGCCCGAGATCGCGTCGGGGAACTTGCGCCGGCACAATCGCGACGTCGCGCGGGCAACGAGCTTGTCCTCGGGGTAACCGCCGAGGTCGATCTTCGCCTTCTGCGCCTGCGCCACCGTGAAGGAGATGCGCGTCCAATCGGACTCGTCGCGGCGACGGCCCTCGACAACGCAACGCGTGTCGGACATTTCGACGTAGCGGATCTCGTGACCGGCGTTCATCGCCTGCGCACGCATCAGCTCGGCCGACTGGCCGGGCTTGCCCTTCACGACGTGGATGTGACGCAGTGACGCCATCGGCGGGACGCCCATCTCGCGGCCGGTCAGAATCGCCGAGGCGACCGCAGCAGGCTTGCGGCGCATCGCATCCGGCACGAAGTCGGTCTCGGCGATGTACTCGCTGAGCTTGACGATGTTGCCGAAGGACTCGAACCAGTCGTCGGTCTTCTGTCGAGAGATGTCGATCGCGTTCGGCTGCCGGGTGACGACTGGTGCGGGCTGGTAGTGCTCGATCTCTGCGGTCATGACTGCTCCTCGGATGTGATGTTCAGGTTGGCTGCTCTGGTTGCGGCTGCGCGTAGAGCGCCGACGACCTCGGTCTGCGTACGGTCGACGTCGTCGTTCCACTCGATGACAGAACCGGCATCCAGGTGGCCCGCCATCAGATCGATCGCCTGGGTTGCGGCGTTCGACGGGAAGTGGCCCTCGACCTTCCCGTCGGCCGCAATACGAATGGCCCCGACGGCGCAGAGGCAGCCCTTATCGTTGACGTACTCGCCCTGCATCCAGCCGTGCTCTTCGATCAGATCGGCTGCCCTGGCGAGGATTTCGGAGATCGTCACGCCTGCACCTCCGCCCAATCGACCTTCGCGACCATGCGCGTCGTCTCCGGTGGCTCGACGGCCGCGAGGATCAGCTCGCGAGACTCCGAGTCCCACCGCTTGATCTGCTGCGCATATCGGAAATCCTTGAGCTGCTGCTCTTCCGACACCGTCGGGATCAGGTCGGCCGACGACGCGGTGATGTGAATTGCGCCAGTCCGCTCGACCGGGATCATCGGCTTCTCCTCGCCGTCGACCACGATCACGTCCGCGTAGCGGTACGCGGCGAGCTGCAGTGCTGTCTCGCCGTAGATGCCCTTCTCGTTGGTCTTGAGATCGAGCAGCCAACGCACCGGATCACCCTCGGGATCGGCCGGGTCGACGAGGTCGGCGATCAGGTCACCGGTACCGGCGTAGCCGAAGCGGTACGAGGCGACGGTGAACTCGACTGCGATCGGGTCGACCTGGAATGCGTCGAGGAATCGGGTGTAGGCCTCGACGTGGCCGCGGAGTTCGGCCGGCACATTCTTGACCGCCTCGCCCTTCACCAGTCGCTCGCCGTAGCCGTGAACCTCGGTGCCGCGCTTCTTCGCCTTGTCGGTGACGCCGTAGCGGCCACCCTGCAGCTTCTTGAGCCGTTCGGTCATCGACAGACCCGAGAGCTCTTCCCAGTTGTCGACGGCGTACTCGGCGGTGGCGTTCGCGGCCCAGTTGATCAGAGCCTTCTTCGGCAGGCCATCGCCGAGAATCGTTGTCACGCCGGGCATCTTCTGACCGTTGCCATCGACGTATCCGTGTGAGCGACCGTAGTTTCGACGACTGATCGGAGGTACGTACTTCGTCATCAGACACCCGCCTTGATCAGCACGGCGAGCCAGAACGCGACCGCGAACACGAGCAGCATCGCGACCGGCCAGAAGTTCTCGCGCACCATCGAGGAGATGGATGCGGCGATGGGCAGGTCGTCCTCGTCGTCGCCGCCCTCGTACGGGTCGGTGTCGGCCTCGGTAGCCCAGTCGGAGCGCAGCAGGTCGGCGAGCGCTTCGCCGTCCATGATCAGTTCGCCGCCGCCGACGATCCGGCAGGCGACGAGGTTCGGGTGCGAGCGGTGACGACGTACCTCGACGACGTACTCGCCGCCGATCCGCAGGTCTTGCCCGCGGTACTTGGTTGAGACAGACATCAGCGGTCCTTCAGTTGTGCGGCGGATGGTTGGCTTCGAGCTGGGAAGCGAGTTGGCGCAACAGATCTGCAGCCTCGGAGGGGCAGACGCGGCGCTTGTGGTGTCGCGCGGACGATTGAATGAACAGGGCGTCGGGGTCGTCCGGGTCGTAGCCGATGCCGACGACGATCGATGCCCACTGAATGACGTCGAACGTCGACTTCTCGATCGCCTCGATGTCGCCACCGGCCTTCATCGCATCTATGCCCGAGGAAATCGACTCGAGTTCGCGCTCGGCCAAGTCGCGGGCCTTCACGGCGAAGTTCCGTCCGGTCATGAGTGCGGCGTGGCCCGGGCTGCCCGGCGTGGCTGAGGCGAGGCGGCGATCGGCCTCTTCGACCAGTCGGTATGCGTCAGCGAGGGTCTTCTTCAACTGCTCTTGCTGCATCTGCAGCTCGGACAGTCTCATCAGGCACCGAGCCACGGCAGTGCGCCCGCGAACAGCAGGCGAGGACGGAGGTAGCTCACAGTGAAACCTCCAATTGCACGACGGCTTCCAGCCCGAGTTTGCGCGCCACGAACGCGACTCCCGATGGCTGGACGCGCGGGGTGTACGACGTTCCGTGCGAGCCGTCGGATCGCACGAATTCAGTGGCCTTGACGGCGAAGTGGTGCATGAACCGCTGATAGGGCGTGTTCCGCATCGAGCCCTTACTGATGAGAATCCCGGCGTTGCGAAGATCCGAGAAGAGTTTGTTCTGCGAACGTCCGAGCATCTTTGCGACGGCCCCGATCGAGTACGTCCCGTCGGCGTCCATGAATCGGTCGTAGGCATCGACTTTCGGTGCCATGTCAGCGACAGTCGCCTCGAGCTCCTTCACCTTGCGAGACGTGATCTGCAGCGCTTGATGAACGATCTGCTCTTCGGTCAGCCCGAGCGGCGTGCCATAGAAACCGGTGTCGCGGATCGACGGCCACACCTCGTGCGTGAGAAATCGGCGGAACCGTCGCGCCTCGGGCTTGCGGGAGTCGAGCACGAGATCGGTCGCGCCGTTCTCGGACACAACCCACATGACCCGGTTCTGTGAACCGCACCTGATCGGTGTTGAACACCGATCAGCTTCGTCGAGTCGTTCGACCGCCTGGCGTGCGTCCTTAATTCCGAGCGCCCCGCAGATGTCTGCAGCGACAGCCCAACGGTGATCGTCAATGTCGACGGTGCGGATCTCGACGGAGTCGAAGGTGAAGAGTTCGACGCTCATGCCGCATCGGCCTGCTCTGCGCGAGCCTGCGCGGCACGGCGCATCGCGTTCTGGAGGTGGTCGCTGATAACGACGTCTTTGAACAGATGCCGATCGCGCTCGATCGCGTCGCGCATCTGCGCGCGGATTTCTTCGGTAGTCTGAGCCACGTGACTTTCCTTCTTGGTTGATGGATCACTGATAGGCCCTCGCTCTGTGTCCGCAGGCGAGGGCTTTTTCTATGCGGGAATTGAGGTCGTGCCGGCCGACTCGCGGCGAGGTCGCATGATCGCGAGCTGCTCGATTTCGAGCGCTTTGGCAGCCTTGGCCAACAAGACATTCGTGAGCTTCTTGCGGCCGGCTTCGATGTTCGCGAGGTAAGGCCGGGAGATGCCGATGGCTGATGCGAACTCGTCGGGCTTGTATCCGCGCGTCTCGCGCAGGTAGCGGAGCGTCAGCCCCACCCGTTCCCAGTCACACTCCTCGAACGGGGTGGTCGCCTCGACCTTCCCGCGTCTTGGCTTGAGTTCCGTTGTCATGAGTTTGAAGGTAGGGGAACTACACGGAACTTGTCAACGGAACACGCGGGAACAGGGGCGAAAAGGGAACATATCTGCAGGTAGAACAGGAACAACATTCGTGTAGTTACGCCGTTGTTTTCCCGCTTTTTGGCAGCTGTTCCGTCCAGCACCCTTGGTTGATGTTCCTGGAAATTCCCTGCAAGATTTCCCTATGGAAAGTGATGAGCAGTCGGCTCTCGATCGTGTTGCCGCCGCCGTAACTGCACGACGGGCAGAACTCAGGCTGAGCCAAGCGGCCCTTGCGTCGGCAGCGGACGTCGACCCGAAGACCGTGAGAAGTCTCGAAAACGGGGAACGTTGGCCACAGCTCGCAAAGCGCGCTGCCATCGCGAGCGCCTTGGGATGGACCAGTAGCAGCCTCGATCGAATTCGGAAGGGGTATCCGATCGAGCCCCTCCCCGCTATTCCCGCGGCGTCGGCCGCACCTCAACAGCGTCCGAAGCGCTACGGGGCATGGTCACTGGACACGGGAATTTTGGCCGAGCTATCAAGCACGGCCGACACCGTTCATGCGAAGGCAGATGAAGCCGAGAACTACGACAGCGAATCGGACATCGAGGACGTACTTTCGTCGACCGAGGAGCTTGTCGAATCCGCGAAAAGGCTGGTCGAACTTGCCCAGGCCGTGGCCGAGGTTGGAGTCGGAGGCCGTGTCCACCTCCAGATCTTGAAAACCGGCCCAGTGCAGTTTGACCAACCTGCCGCCTTGACTCGCCCGAATCAAGGCTCGCAGCCTGACTACGAACTGGCGCAGCGCAAGGGAGAGACCGAAGCCGAATGGCGCGAGCGCACTGGAAACGACTACGAATAGCCGCGTTTCCCCAGCTCAGCTAATTACAGCCGCGTAATTTGTCGGACCCCGGCTGCAAGCTGTGGAACCATGACATGGCACCCGTGGCGGCACCTGCGAGACCACCATCCGCACCTGCACGTGACCTACCCCGACGGAGGTACTGGGTGCCTCGGCCGATGGACCGACGACGGCATCGAGATCAATGGCAGCGCCAACCAGCGCGAACGGCGATGCACCCTGACGCACGAGCTCGTTCACATCGAACGCGGTCCGGTGCCGGGAGACCTACATCTCGCGATGCGCGAGGAAGAGACCGTCGAGCGGATCTCGGCCGAGCGATTGATCGAGATCGACTCACTCGTCGACGTGCTCGCCTGGAACAGGTACCGCGTCGATGACGAGACCGCCGAGGATCTGTGGGTCGATCTGGCCACCTTGCTGACGCGAGTGAAGAACCTCGACGACGACGAGCGCGCGTACATCGATCGCGAGCTGGAACGGAGGCAGCCATGACGCCGCAGCAGATGGAGATACTCGCGTTCGAGAAGCGTTGGTACACAGCGCAAGGATCGAAAGAGGCGGACATTGCCGAGCGGTTTTCGCTATCTCCGATCCGGTACTACCAGCTTCTGAATCAACTGCTCGACGATCCGGCCGCGCTGGCGGCAGAGCCCGTACTCGTGAAGCGGCTGCGACGGATTCGGGACGAGCGCGCCCTCAGTCGACGGTCCGCTCCGCGGGTAGCAGTCTGATGTCATCGATCGAGAACTGCCGCGTGCCGACCGATGACGGCAAGATCCTGACCGAGAGGTGCTCACGGATTGCCTGACGGCGGTCGACGATGTCCAGCTGGGCCCAGTGCGCGGCCGCGTTGGGTCCAGAAATTCTGCTCGTGAGCGGCGACGAGGCCGCGCGGCGAATCTTGGCCGCGGCCGCGGAAATCTTTGCGTTGATTGCCTTTTCGAGTTTTTGAAACGACTCATCGGTGATCTGCTCGTCGGCGAGCTGCTGGATGAAGTGGTCAAGGCGCTGGCGCTGGCGCTCGATCTCGGCGACGAGAATGCCGTTCTGTGCGTCGTCAACCGGGGCAATGTCGTGATCCTCGAGCAGTGCGATCATCCTGAGCTCGACATAGTCGTCTACCAATTGAGCGCGACGCCGGACACAGCTGTTCTCAGCGCACAAGTAGGTCGGCGACTTGAGCGACTTCGGACCGAAGAACCGCATGCCGCTGCCGCATACGCCACAGGTCGCGATTCCTGTGAGTAGGTGCTTCACTCCAGGCCCGGCCGACGTGCGACGGGCCGGGTCCGCGAGGATGCCGAGGATGCGGTGATGAGTCTCCTCGGATACGAGAGCATCCCAGGTGCCCTTACCGGTGATCTGGCCGTGCTGGGCACGCAGGCCTGCATAGGTAGGCGACGAGATCATGGTCCGAATCCGCTGCGCCTTCCATGGCACGCCCTCGTTGGGTGGTGGCACCTCGCGCGCCGTGAGGTCTCGGGCAACCGCGTGCAGCGACTCCCCCGCCAGGAACCGCTCGATGATCTCCATGACGATGGGTGCGGTCGCGGGGTCATGCACCCATCGCTCGGTCCGGCCGGTATTGGGATCGAACCGGCGTCGGAATCCGTACGGCAGGCGACCGTTCGGCCGGCCTTCCAGTGCTGCGGATCGCTTGCCGCGCAGAACTCGCTCGCGAATCTGCTCAGCCTCACGTTCGGCCAACAGGGCGTCGAGGCCGGATCCGAATCGGTCGTCACCGGAGTTCGGGTCGAGCAGCTTTCCGGAGACGCACCACTTCACGCCGCGGCTCGCGCACAGGTCGCGCAGCAGCACGTACGCCGCAAGGTCGCGCGACGCCCGGGAAGCCTCCCAGAGCACGAGCACGTCGCCCGGCCGCAGCACCTCGGCGAGCCTGCGGTACGCGGGACGGTCCTTCGTCGACCAACGGGATGCGCCGCGGTCGTTGTCGGTGAGCACCTCGGCGGCGGACCATCCCTCGCGCTCACATACCGCCCGGCACTCACGCTCCTGATCGGCAACCGACTTCGCTTTTCCGGTCTGGTCAGAACTCACCCGGCAGTAGATGATTGCACGCATGCAAGCAGAGTATCTGGACCGTCTGACACAGGTGGCCGAGGCCGGCGACCCCGTGCAGGTGGGACCGATCAGAACGACCAACAGCGGTATGGGCTTCAAGGGCTTCTACCGTCCGACCGAATGAGGGGTCAGACGATGACGGACTCGGATACCACCGTCGTCAGCGCGGTGTCGGGTACTCGATCGGGATCGGTGACGGTGCGTGCCACCGAGCACGGACTGCCGATCGGAATCGTCATCGACGAGCGCGAACTGCGCTACGGCGGAGGCGCATTGGCGTCGACGATTCTCCAGCACTGCGAACGGGCGAGCGCGGCTGCCCGCGCTCGGCGCCGCACGCTTCTCGCCGAGGACGGCGTTCCCACCGAGGTTCTCGATCGCCTCGGTCTGCCCACCCGTGCCCGAGTCGCTGCCGAGGCGAACGAGAATCTCGCAGAGGACTCCGCACCCACGAGTTGGTTGAAGCAGGTATGACCCACGCCCGCACCACCGACCTCGACACTCTGGTCGGCAGCGCCCAGGACCGGCTCGATGCGCTCCGCGAAACGCACGAGCGCCTGGACCGCATCAGGATTCGACTCACCTCGCCGGACAACCTGGTCACTGTCGTCGCCGACGGATCCGGAGCCCTGGTCGAGCTCGAGCTCGCCGAGAACCTCGGATCGGTTGCCGCCCACGCACTCGCGTCGACGATCACCGCAGCGGCCGCAGAGGCCGCCGCTGCTGCGCTCGAGCAGCGCGAGACGATCCTGCAAAGTCTGCGGGGTTCGTTCACAGACTCCTGAGATAGGCTTCGCGCCATGGCTGGAGACATCATCCCGATCGAACTCGGTCTCACCGCAGGTGACTTCTCGACGCTGTGGGCACCGGAGTGGCGAGAAGGCGACGACGAGTGGGAGGCATTTCTCGGACACGAGGAAGACCTGTACGGCTTCTCGAGCGTCGCAGAGCTCGCGGCATTCGTCAGATCCGACGACGACAACGATCTGGTCGACCATCCGTCGTGGAAGGTGGTCTCCGCACTCGCCGCACACGAACTCGAGCCCGACGATCTGCACCGCTTCGATCTGGTGGCGGTACCGGAGCTGGTGGCCTCCGACCCCGAGGCCGACGTTCTCGCCGAACTGCAGGCCACCTTCGATATCGTCTCCTCCATCGGCGATGTCTGCGAATTGCGCCCCGTCACAAGCTTTTTCGGCTCCAACCCATTCGTCGGGGCCGTCGGCGGAGGCGTCGAGAACTTCCTCGGTCGCGAGGGCGGAGAACTCTGGGACCGCATCGGAGCGGCTGTCGCCAAGCACTGGGACGACGTGCTCGACGCCGTCGACTCCATCGTCACCTCCCCCGCTGTCGACTCCGCTGCCGTCGCCGTAGCGGAAGCCGAGATCACCGCCGCGGCCGAGAATGCCGTCGACGCCGACGACGTCACGGACGACATCGACTCCGATTCGGACGACGACGACGACGACGACGACTCTGCCGAGGTGGACCGTGATCCGATCGCCGCGGCGGCCGCCGAGGAGACCTTCTGGACCACCGTGGGCATCGACCCGATTCGCATCATCACCTCGGACGACACCCTGTACACCCTGCGGTGCTACCTCGGTGACAAGCCGGTGTTCCTCGGTCGCGGCGGAGCCATCAGCGTCTTCGGTTCCGAGCGGTCGCTGGCCCGGTATCTCGCCGACGACCACGATCACGACCTGGCGCAGGTCAGTACCTACTCCGACGTTCAGACCGCGGCCATCGACGGATCCCTCGACATCACCGTCACCGACGACAACGTGTACGTGCTGCCAGGTCTGGCCGACGACCTCGCCGAAGGCCCCACTGCAGTCGACGTCGACCAACTCGACCTCGCTGTCGAGTTGTTCACCGACGCAGCCGATTTCGCCGGCGACGACTCCGTGGACGAGGCTCTCGCCACGTCCACGCCGCTGGGCTGGTACGTCTCGTACACCCTCGAACCCAGCCCCGATCGGCTCGCCCCGAGCGCACCGTTCGACGTCGAGGCCGAGGCGTGGCGCGTACTCGAGCGTGAGTTCGAGAGCCGGCTGCGCAAGAAGTAGCAGCCGGCTCGGTCCGCGGCATCAGCCGATGAGCACTGCGTAACCGGGCTTGATGACGTCGTCGATGAGGGCCAGCCGCTCGTCGAACGGCAGGAACGCCGACTTCATCGCGTTGATGGTGAATCTCTCGAGATCGCTCCAGCCGTAGCCGAAGGTCTCGACCAGCTTGGCCATCTCGCGACTCATCGAGGTATCGCTCATCAACCTGTTGTCGGTGTTGACGGTGACCCGGAATCGCGCTCGGGCCAGCAGATCGAACGGGTGCGTCGCCAACGATTCGACGGCACCGGTCTGGACGTTGGAGCTGGGGCACAGCTCCAGGGGCATTCTGGTGTCGCGGACGTAGGCGGCCAGCAGACCGAGTTGCGGTGTGCCGTCGTCACCGGTGGTGATGTCGTCGGTGATTCGTACTCCGTGACCGAGCCTGTCGGTGCCGCAGAACGCCACTGCTTCCTGGATCGACGGCAGACCGAACGCCTCCCCCGCGTGAATGGTGAAGTGCGCGTTGCTCGCTCGCATGTACTCGAAGGCGTCGAGGTGGCGGCTGGGAGGAAAGCCCGCTTCGGCACCGGCGATGTCGAAGCCGACGACGCCGCGGTCGCGGAAGCGAACCGTCAGTTCGGCGATCTCCCGCGAACGCGCCGCATGCCGCATGGCAGTGAGCAAGGTGCCGATCGTGATGTTCTTGCCGCGCACCTTGGCGGCGGAAATACCCGCCTCGAAACCGGCGAGAGTGTGGGTGACGACCTCGTCGAGAGTCAGGCCACGCTCGAGGTGCTGTTCCGGAGCGAAGCGCACCTCGGCGTACACGACCCCGTCGTCGGCAAGATCCTCGGCACATTCGCGCGCCACTCGGAACAGCCCTTCGGGGGTCTGCATCACGGCGACGGTGTGCGCGAACGTCTCGAGATACCGCACGAGGGAGCCGCTGTCCGCGGCGTCGCGGAACCACTCGCCCAATGCTGCACCGTCGGTGGCGGGAAGATCGTCGTAACCACATTCCTCGGCCAGCTCCAACACGGTCTGCGGGCGGAGTCCGCCGTCGAGGTGATCGTGCAGCAACGCCTTGGGAGCGGTCCTGATCGACGCGAGATCGAGTGGCGCACTACCACCGATCGAGGACTGAGTGTTCTCCGCGGTGCTCATGTGACGACGGTAGCGTGCGGCCCTCGCGCACGCGCGTCCGCCGAAGCCCATCGGCGAGTCCACGGATTTCGGCGAACCTCGCCGCTTGCGCGACCTATTCCGTTGCATTGTTACTCCGATGAAAACAATTCCGTCGATACACAGCGAATAGGCGACGGAAATCGTAGTGTTCATCCCACACACGCGGCCGATTCTGTCGGGTCCCCCCTCCGACGTGCTCGGTCGACTCGAACTTCGGAGAGACCTATGTCCACTGTGGAACCGCCGAACACCCTTCCGGGTAAAGGACTCAACACCGGCGCTCTCGGGTTGGTCGGCAACATCGTCATCGGGCTGTCGGCGGTGGCTCCGGCATACAGTCTGGCCGCCACCCTCGGCTACGTCGTTCTGGCCGTCGGCGACAAAGCGCCGTCCATGTTCCTCATCGCATTCGTCCCGATGTTGCTCACGGCCTTCGCCTACCGAGAGCTCGGACGCGACACCCCGGACTGCGGAACGTCGTTCACCTGGGGTACCAAGGCGTTCGGCCCGTGGGTGGGCTGGATGGCGGGATGGGGGCTGGCGGTCTCGGCGATCATCGTGCTCGCCAACGTTGCCGAGATCGCCGCCATCTACCTGTTCGAGTTCCTCGGCCTGTCGGACCTGGCGGAGTCGACCGCGGCCAAGGTCGCCCTCGGTTCGTTCTTCATCGTCTCGATGACCTACGTCAGTTTTCGCGGCATCCTCATCAGCGAACGGATGCAGAACGTGCTGCTCGTCGTGCAGTTCGGTGTGCTCATCGGAGTGTCGGTGACGGCATTGGTCAAGGTGGGCACGGGCACCGCGGGACCACAGGCCATCACCCCCGAGTGGAGTTGGTTGGTCCCCACCGGAGTGACGATGTCCGACGCGGCCCAGGCCATCATTCTGTGCATCTTCATCTACTGGGGATGGGATGCGTGCCTGGCCGTCGGCGAGGAAACCAAGGATTCGGAGAAGACCCCGGGCCGGGCCGCAGTGATCACCACACTGATTCTCGTCGCGACGTACGTGCTGGTCGGATACGCCGTGCAGTCGTTCGCCGGGTTCGGCGACACCGGAATCGGCCTGAACAATCCGGACAACGTCGACGATGTGCTCACCATTCTCGGCGATCCGGTCGCCGGCTCGATCGTGGCGTCGCTGCTGCTGTTGACGGTCTCCATCTCGGCACTGTCCTCGACGCAGACGACCATCCTGCCCACGGCCCGCGGAACACTGTCGATGGCCGTGTACGAGGCGATTCCCAAGCGGTTCGCCAGCGTGCACCCCAAGTACATGACGCCCGGCTTCGGCACGCTCGTGATGGGGGCCGCGGCCCTGATGTTCTACCTGGTGCTGACCTTCGTCAGCGCCAACGCGCTGCAGGATTCGGTGGCTTCGCTGGGACTGGCCGTCGCGTTCTACTACGGCATCACCGCGTACGCGTGCACCTGGTATTTCCGTCGGACCCTGTTCTCGTCCGTCCGAAACCTGTTCATGCGCGGCATCTTTCCACTTCTCGGCGGATTGTCGATGACGTGGGCGTTCGTCCAGAGCGCGGTCGACATGATCAAGCCCGACTACGGTTACACCGTCTACGGTCCGATCGGCGGAGTGTTCGTTCTCGGCGTCGGCATGCTGGTACTCGGAATTCCGCTCATGCTCTTGTGCTTCGTGGGCAACAGGGACTTCTTCCAGGGCAAGACACTCACCGCGTCCACCGAAGTCAAGGTTCCGGACACTTACTAGCAGAGAAGGACACCGAGCTCATGAAGATCACCGTCGGCTACCTCGCCACCCCCAGCGGAGACGACGGCGTAGCCCTGGCCACCGCCCTCGCCCGTGCCCTCGATGCCTCCATCGACATCGTGCTGGTCATGGCCGTGGACGAACCCGTCATGGAGGGCAGCGGACCGTACCGAAAGGTTCTCGAGGCCAAGGCGCGAGGCTGGGTGGACGACGCGGCCGCCCAGGTGCCGTCGGGCATCGAGGTGACCACGCACGTGCTCACCCACGAGTCGTTCGCCCGTGCCCTGATCGACTTCGCGGTGAACACCGATGCCGACATGATCGTCGTGGGCGGTGCCGGTGACGGTCTGTTGAACCGGCACTCGATCGGGTCGGTCGCCAGTCAACTGCTGCATGCGTCGGAGGTACCGCTGGCCCTTGCCCCTCGGGGTTACCGGCTCTCCAGCGCTCCGATCACCGACCTGACCGTCGCCGTCCCCACTCGGGCCTCTGCCCCGAATCCGCTGCCCTTCGCCATCACCCTTGCCAGCGCGGCGCACGTGCCGGTGCGCTTGGTGTCGCTGGTCTCGCTCGAACCGACCGGGGCTCCGAGCGACGAGACGTCACTGGACACCCGTCGACGACAGGTTGCCGCCGCGCAGGACAATCTCGACCGGGCGGTTCGCGCTCTCCCCGATATCGACGGCCTGCAGTCCGTCGTCGCCGACGGGTCGACGCTGGACGAGGCGATGGGCAACCTCGACTGGAAGCCGGGCGATGTGCTGTTCCTCGGCTCGAGTCGACTGGCGACTCCCAAGCGGGTGTTCCTCGGTTCGAGCGCAGCGAAGATTCTGCGGGCCGCCCCGGTGCCGGTGGTCGTCGTCCCGCACGAGTAGAGCGGCTGCGCCGCATGTGAGCGGAAATTCGTAGCAGAGGTCGAGTTTCCGTGCACGTGCGGCGAAGCCGCTCTGTCAGCTGTCGAAGCCCAGACCCAGCGCGTCCATTCCCTTGAGCCACAGGCCGCGCTTGCCGCCGTTGCGGTCGGCTCGGGCGAACTCGGCGCGGGTGACGTTGATGCCGATGGATCTGATGGGCTCGGGTGGGAACGGCAGAGGCTTGCTGCGCACCATCTTCAGTCGTGTTCGTTCGGTGTCCTTGCCATCCAGCAGATCGAGGGCGGTGCGGGCCCCGAAGTGCGACGCGCCGACGCCGAGGCCGGTGAATCCGGCCACCGAGGCCACCCGTCCGTTCAGTCCGAGGTCCCAGAAGGCGCTGAACCGCGAGCACGTGTCGATCGACCCGCCCCAGGCATGGGTGGCACGGATTCCTTCGAGGCCGGGGAACATCTGCAGCAGGTGTTCGGCGAGCAATGCGAACTCTTCGGGATGTTGGGTTCGGCGTGGGTCGGTGTCGCTACCGTAGAAGTAGTGCGCGTCCCACCCGCCGAACAGGATGCGATCGTCCGCCGTCAACCGGAAGTAATGGAATCTGTTGCCGCAGTCGGCCAAGCCTTCGCGACCGGACCAGCCGATGTCGGCGAGCTGCGCAGACGTCAGCGGTTCGGTCATGATCACGTAATCCCACACCGGGACGATCCAGTGACGGAGCTTGCGACGCAACGACTTCGATGCCGAGGTGGCGAGCAGAACCTTGGCGGCCTCGATGGTGCCGTATCCCGTCTTCACTCGAATACCGTTGCCGGACTTGCCGATCGACAGAGCCCTGGTGTTCTCGTGAATCCGAACGCCGAGCGACTCGGCCGCGTCGGCCAGGCCCCACGCGAGTTTGGCGGGATCTATCATCGCGACGTCGGGGTCGAACAGTGCGCCGCGCGCCATGGGTGAGGCGATTCTGGACCGCACTGCCGCGGCATCGAGGTATTCCATCGGCTGCGACAGTCGTCTCCCCTCGTCGCCGAGCTCCCGCAGGTCGTCCACCTGCCAGTCGAAATTGGCGATGTCGAGCTCGCCGGTGCGTTCGATGTCGGCGTCGATTCCGTACTTCTCGGCAGTCGCGCAGATCGCATCGAGCGTCTCGGTGCCCATGCGCAGCAGCTCGGGTAGTTCGTCGGCGTAGCGGTCGAGTCCGTTGCTCAGTCCGTGCGTCAGGCTGGCCGCGCAGAAGCCGCCGTTGCGTCCCGTTGCGCCCTCGGCGATTCGATCGCCTTCGAGCAGGACGATCGACCGGTTCGGATTCTCCTCCGCCGCCTGCAGAGCCGCCCACAATCCGGTGAACCCGCCGCCGACGATCACCAGATCCGCGGCTGCCGAACCCGTATGCCGTGGCCGTGGTGCCGGGCGTTCGGGACGGTCGAGCCAGTAGGACTCCGGTGCCGCGCCCGCCACCATCGCCACGCCGCGGTCGGTGGGGGCGGTTGCCCATGACGCGCTCATCGGGCATCCCCCTGCGCCTCGGGATGGGCCGAAGCGAACACCGTTCGGTGCCAGGCCTTTCGAGCCACACCGGTGATATCGGTCATGACGTGCTTGACGGTCAGATACTCGTCGAGAGAGTAGCTCGACATGTCCTTCCCGAACCCCGAGGCCCCGAACCCGCCGTGTGGCATCTCGCTGATGATCGGGATGTGGTCGTTGATCCACACACAGCCGACGGCGATCTCCCGCGTCGCTCGGCCCGCGCGGTACACGTCCCTGGTCCAGGCGGAGGCGGCCAGTCCGAACTCGGTGTCGTTGGCGCGTCGGATCGCATCGTCGTCTCCGTGATGCTTCGTCACCGTGAGCACCGGGCCGAACACCTCGTCGCGATAGATCTCGTCCTGCTCGCCGACATCGGCGATCAGGGTCGGCGGGTAGAACGCACCCGGGCCCTCCGGCACACGGCCTCCGGTGACGATCCTGGCTCCGGTGGCGCGAGCCCGATCCACCATGGCGGCAACACGATCGCGGTGCGCGAGGGAGATCAACGATCCCATGTCGGTCGCCGGATCGGTCGGGTCTCCCATCACGACGCGTCCCATCAACTCGGCGACTCCGGCGACGAAGTCGTCGTAAAGGGATTCGGCGACGATGGCGCGGGTGGCTGCCGTGCAGTCCTGGCCGCCGTTGATCAACGATCCCGCGACGGCTCCGTGGATGGCTGCGTCGAGATCTGCGTCCTCGAACACCACCAGCGGTGCCTTGCCGCCGAGCTCGAGCTGCACGCGGGTGCCGTGCGCGGCGGCCTGCGCCATCACGCGCCTGCCGACGGGAGTGGAGCCGGTGAACGTCATCAGGTCCAGACCCGCGTGGGAGGACAGCGCGACGCCTGCGTCGAGACCGGTTCCGGTGACCACGTTGAACACCCCGTCGGGAACGCCTGCTTCGGTGGCCAGGCGCGCCAGCCGCAACGTGGTCAGCGGGGTGAGTTCACTGGGTTTGAGCACGATGGAGCATCCGGCCGCCAACGCAGGCATCGCTTTCCACACCGCCATCTGCAGCGGATAGTTCCACGGCGTGATCGAACCGACCACTCCGACGGCATCACGACGGATGGCGGAGGTGTGCTCACCCGAGTACTCCGCAGCAGCCTTGCCGTCCAGGTGCCGCGCCGCTCCGGCGAAGAACTCGATGTTGTCGACGCTGCCCGGAACGTCGAATTCCCTTGCCAGTCTTGACGATTTGCCGGTCTGCGCCACTTCCTCGGACACGAAGTTCTCCGCGTCGGCGGCCACGAGCCGCGCCAGTTCCGTCAACACGGCACTGCGGTGCGCGGGGGTGGCGGTGGACCATGCGGGAAAGGCCGATCGGGCATGCGCGAGAGCCGAATCGACGTCGGCGGCGGTGGCCAGACCCACCTCGGCGACGACCGCTCCGGTCGCGGGATCGTCGATCTCGTACCGATCACCGCGACCGTCCGCCGAGCGTCCACCGATCCAACAACCAGGAATGTTCGCCATGCCTGCGACAGTACCGTCGGATCCACGGATTCTCTCTGTTTCCGGCCTTTCGACAACGGATTCTGTCGTATCGATCGAGAAATGACACGCTTTTCATCGTCGACGGGTTGTGTTCACGGCCACCACAGTGACAAGATCGATCCATGCCCGAGCAACCACCCATCGCACTCGACGACGTCTCCAAGGCGATCATCGAGCAACTCCAGGAGGACGGGCGTCGCTCGTACGCTGCCATCGGCAAAGCCGTCGGACTCTCGGAAGCGGCTGTCCGCCAACGAGTTCAGCGCCTGACGGACTCCGGTGTCATGCAGATCGTCGCGGTGACCGATCCGGTACAGGTCGGATTCAAGCGCCAGGCCATGATCGGCATCAGGTGCACCGGCGACAGTTACGCACTGTCCGAGGAACTGTCGGCTATCGACGCGATCGACTACGTCGTCCTCACCGCAGGGTCGTTCGACGTCGTCGTGGAAGTCGTGTGCGAGGACGACGAACAACTCCTGCAGATCCTGAACAAACAGATCCGCAGTCTGGACGGTGTCACCAGCACCGAAACGCTGGTCTATCTCAAACTCGTCAAGCAGCAATACAATTGGGGAACACGATGACGCGAACGACATCCGAGCTCGACGCCTCCGCAGCCAAGCATCTGTGGGGCCACTTCACCCGCCACGGCGCAGGGGTCACTCCCCCGATCATCACCCGCGGCGAAGGGTCGACCATCTGGGACTCGAACGGCAAGAGCTACATCGACGGTCTTTCGGGGCTGTTCGTGGTGCAGGTGGGGCACGGCCGAGAGGAACTGGCCGAGGCTGCCGCGAAGCAGGCCAAGGAGTTGGCCTTCTTCCCCCTGTGGTCGTACGTGACCGAACCTGCGATCGAGCTCGCCGAGCGGCTCGCCGGGTACGCCCCCGGCGATCTGAATCGCGTCTTCTTCACCACCGGCGGCGGCGAGGCCGTCGAGAGCGCATGGAAGCTCGCCAAGCAGTACTTCAAGAAGGTCGGCAAGCCCGGTAAGCACAAGGTGATCTCGCGATCCATCGCGTACCACGGCACCCCGCAGGGCGCGCTGGCCATCACCGGGATCCCTGCGCTCAAGGAACCGTTCGAGCCGCTGACACCGGGCGCGTTCCGAGTGCCCAACACCAACATCTACCGCGCCCCCGCTCCCCTGGACACCGACCCCAAGGCGTTCGGAATCTGGGCAGCGGACCGGATCGCCGAGGCCATCGAATTCGAGGGCCCGGATACGGTTGCCGCGGTGTTCCTCGAGCCGGTTCAGAACGCCGGCGGCTGCTTCCCTCCCCCGCCCGGATACTTCGAGCGGGTCCGTGAGATCTGCGACCGGTACGACGTTCTGCTCGTCTCCGACGAAGTCATCTGCGCTTTCGGCCGGATCGGGTCGATGTTCGCCTGCAGCGACTTCGGCTACGTGCCGGACATCATCACCTGCGCGAAGGGTATGACCTCGGGCTACTCACCCATCGGCGCAATGATCGCCTCCGACAAGCTCTTCGAGCCGTTCGACGACGGCAAATCGAGCTTCGCGCACGGGTACACCTTCGGCGGCCACCCCGTCTCCGCCGCCGTGGCCATGGCCAATCTCGACATCTTCGAGCGCGAGGGCATCAACGCGCACGTCGCAGACAGTGCACCGGCGTTCCGTGCGACGCTCGAGAAACTGCACGACCTGCCGATCGTCGGAGACGTGCGCGGCGAGGGATTTTTCTACGGCATCGAGTTGGTCAAGGACAAGACCACGAAGGAGACGTTCAGCGACGCCGAAGCCGAACGCATCCTTCGCGGCTTCCTGTCGACGGCCTTGTTCGACGCAGGCCTGTACTGCCGCGCCGACGACCGCGGCGACCCGGTGGTGCAGCTGGCTCCGCCACTGATCTGCGGTCAGAAGGAGTTCGACGAGATGGAGCAGATCCTGCGCAGCGTTCTGACCGAGGCAGGGAACCTGATCTGACGGAGGCTGCTACCGGCCGATGCGGTCGATCACGAGGGGCCTCGGCTGCGGGGCCGTGGCCCCTATCTCCCAGCTGGATTCGAGTGCCTGCTGCGCATACTCGAAGCGCTCGGGAGTATCGGTGTACAGCGTCGCCAGCCGATCTCCTGCACGCACCCGATCGCCGGGCTTGGCGTGCAATCGGACACCGGCGGCGGCCTGCACCGGCTCACCCTGACGCTCGCGGCCCGCGCCCAGCCGCCACGCCGCCAGTCCGACGCCCATCGCGTCCAATCCGGTGACGACACCGTCGGTGGCGGCGGTGAAGTCCTGGCTCTCGCGAGCGACGGGTAGTGCGGCATCGGGATCGCCGCCCTGCGCGGCGATCATCGTCCGCCACCGATCCATGGCCGAACCGTCGGCGAGTTTGTCGGCGGGGTCGATGCCCTCGATCCCGGCTGCGGCGAGCATCGTGCGGGCCAGCGTGATCGTCAGCTCGACGATGTCGGCCGGCCCACCTCCGGCGAGTACCTCCACCGATTCCTCGACCTCCAGCGCGTTGCCCGCGGTGAGCCCGAGCGGGGTGTCCATCGCGGTCAGCACCGCCAGAGTTCGTACGCCCGCGTCGGTTCCGAGCTCGACCATCGCGGTCGCGAGTTCGCGTGCGTCGTCGACGTTCTTCATGAACGCGCCTGCACCCACCTTGACGTCCAACACGAGCGCCCCGGTGCCCTCGGCGATCTTCTTGCTCATGATCGAACTGGCGATCAACGGGATGGATTCGACCGTTCCCGTCACGTCTCGTAGGGCGTAGAGCTTCTTGTCGGCGGGGGCCAGATCGGCACCGGCAGCGCACACGACGGCACCGATCGCCGGATCGGCGAGGATGCGATGCATCTCGTCACCGCTCAGATCCGCCCGCCATCCGGGGATCGACTCGAGCTTGTCGAGCGTTCCGCCGGTATGGCCCAGTCCTCGACCGGACAGCTGCGGCACAGCGGCCCCGCAGGCGGCGACGAGCGGAGCCAGCGGCAGCGTGATCTTGTCTCCGACACCACCGGTCGAATGTTTGTCGACCGTGGGCAGCGGCAGTGTCGAGAAGTCCATTCGTGTGCCCGACGCGATCATCGCGTTCGTCCACGTACCGAGCTCGCGACGCGACAGTCCGCGCCACAGAACGGCCATCGCGAGAGCCGACATCTGTTCCGGCGCGACGGATCCGCGGGTGAACTCCGCGATCACCCATTCGATCTGTTCGTCGTCGAGAACCCGCCCGTCGCGTTTGGCGCTGATGATCGATACGGCGTCAGGCATGGTTGTTCACGCGTCCTTCGTCGAGGTTGTCGGGGCCGAAAGCATTCGGGAGCAACTCTGCCAGTCGAGCCGGTCCCGAGACGGTGTCGACGAGCAGATCCGGGCCGCCGAACTCGTACAGCAGCTGTCGGCATCGCCCGCACGGCATCAGAATTTCACGTCGGGAATCGCAGCACGAAAAGGCCACGAGTCTGCCGCCGCCGGTCGTGTGCAGGTTCGAGACCAACCCGCACTCCGCACACAGCCCCAAACCGTATGAGACATTTTCCACATTGCACCCGGTGACTATCCGATTGTCGTCCACCAGAGCTGCGGCTCCGACCGGAAAGTTCGAGTACGGGGCGTAGGCACGGCTCATTGCCTCATGAGCATTGTCGCGCAACGTCTTCCAGTCGATTTCGTTCATGGTGAACCATCCAATCACGGTGTCTGAATTGATGCAGAGATCCGGCCGAAAGTGCCTGCGGCAATTGGGAAGGCAAACCTAACACCGGATTTCGGCAGCGTACGAACCTCGAGTCGAATTAGTTCCGTGTTTCGAATGGGTTTACAGTTTCGAGTAAGCGGCTAGTACAACCAGCACTAGGGCCGAATCGCGACAAATCGAGCCAGGCAAGACCGGCCACCGGGGCTCGATGCGTCCACCAACGACGTTGGAGGCATTGCACTCGATGAGTAGCACGACGGAAGTCGCTCCGGTCAAGGAGCGCAAGCGGTCTCTGTACCGCGGGGATCCGGGCATGTGGTCCTGGGTTCTGCACCGCATCACTGGCGTGTTGACGTTCTTCTTCTTGTTCGTCCACGTCCTCGACACGGCGATGGTTCGGGTCAACCCCGAGACGTACGACGCCATCATCGAGACCTACAAGACCCCGCTCGTCGGCCTGATGGAGATCGGCCTCGTCGCGGCTGTGCTGTACCACGCGTTGAACGGCATCCGCGTGATGTTGATCGACTTCTGGTCCAAGGGACCGCAGTACCAGAAGCCGATGCTGTGGGCGATCGCAGTGGTCTGGCTCGTCGTCATGATCCCCGGCGCGGGACGAATCTTCTACAACATGTTCACGGCGGGTGGTCACTGATGTCGACGCAGGGTCCCGAGGCGAAGGTCCTCGGCACGAACTACGACCGTCCGGCCAGCTTGGCCAACCCGCGTTCGCCGCGGCGCCAGAGCAAGGGCAACTTCGAGCTCTACGCATGGCTGTTCATGCGCTTCTCCGGCCTGGCACTCGTCGTGCTCGTGCTGGGCCACATGTTCATCATGCTCATGCTCGACGACGGTGTGCACCGCATCAACTTCGCATTCGTCGCCGGTCGCTGGGCCAGCCCGTTCTGGCAGTTCTGGGACCTGACGATGCTGTGGCTGGCGCAGCTGCACGGCGGCAACGGCCTGCGCACGATCATCGCGGACTACTCCCGCAAGGACTCGACGCGTTTCTGGCTGACCACGCTGCTGGTGCTGTCGATGATCCTCATCATGGGCGTCGGCACCTACGTCATCTTCACGTTCGATCCCAACATCACGGCGAGCTAAGGACACTGACGCTTACATGCAGGAACATCGTTACGACGTACTGATCGTCGGCGCAGGCGGTGCCGGTATGCGTGCTGCGATCGAGGCCGGACCCCGTGCTCGGACAGCCGTACTGACCAAGCTCTACCCCACGCGCTCGCACACCGGCGCAGCTCAGGGCGGCATGTGTGCCGCACTGGCCAATGTCGAGGAAGACAACTGGGAGTGGCACACGTTCGACACCGTCAAGGGCGGCGACTACCTCGCCGACCAGGACGCGGTGGAGATCATGGCCAAGGAAGCCATCGACGCAGTTCTCGACCTCGAGAAGATGGGTCTTCCGTTCAACCGGACGCCCGAGGGCAAGATCGATCAGCGACGCTTCGGTGGTCACACCCGTGACCACGGCAAGGCTCCGGTCCGTCGTGCGTGCTACGCAGCCGACCGCACCGGCCACATGATTCTGCAGACGCTCTACCAGAACTGCGTCAAGCACGACGTCGAGTTCTACAACGAGTTCTACGCACTGGATCTGTGTCTGACCGAGACCGACGACGGTCCCGTCGCAACCGGCATCATCGCCTACGAGCTCTCCACCGGTGAGCTGCACATCTTCCACGCGAAGTCGATCATCTTCGCCACCGGCGGGTCGGGCCGGATCTACAAGACCACCTCCAATGCCCACACCCTCACCGGTGACGGCATGAGCATCGTGTTCCGCAAGGGTCTTCCTTTGGAGGACATGGAATTCCACCAGTTCCACCCGACAGGTCTCGCAGGCCTGGGCATCCTCATCTCCGAGGCCGTGCGAGGCGAGGGCGGCATCCTGCGAAACGAGTCGGGCGAACGCTTCATGGAGCGCTACGCACCGACCATCAAGGACCTCGCGCCCCGCGACATCGTCGCGCGCTCGATGGTGCTCGAGGTGCTCGAAGGACGCGGCGGCGGCCCGAACAAGGACTACGTCTACATCGACGTCACGCACATCCCCGAGGAAGTTCTCGACGAGAAGCTCCCGGACATCATGGAGTTCTCCCGCACGTACCTCGGTGTCGACCCCGTCAAGGAGCCGGTGCCCGTCTACCCGACGTGCCACTACGTCATGGGTGGCATCCCCACCAAGATCCGCGGCGAGGTTCTGCGCAACAACGAGGACATCGTTCCCGGTCTCTACGCGGCCGGCGAGTGCGCTTGCGTCTCCGTGCACGGAGCCAACCGTCTCGGCACCAACTCGCTGCTCGACATCAACGTCTTCGGGCGTCGTGCCGGCATCGCCGCCGCCGAGTACGCGAACTCGGTCGACTTCACCCCGCTCCCCGAGGAGCCGGCGAAGATGGTGCAGGACTGGCTGGAGCTGATCCTGTCCGATCACGGCCACGAGCGCGCAGCCGACATCCGTACCGAGATGCAGCAGTCGATGGACAACAACGCATCGGTGTTCCGTACGGAAGAGCGTCTCGAGACGGCGCTCAAGGATGTCCGCGCCCTCAAGGAGCGGTACAACAAGATCACCGTCGAGGACAAGGGCAAGCGCTACAACAGCGACCTGCTCGAGGCCATCGAACTCGGCTTCCTGCTCGAAATGGCGGAGGTCACGGTCGTCGGCGCACTCAACCGCAAGGAATCGCGCGGCGGACACGCTCGCGAGGACTACCCCGAGCGCAACGACGCCGAGTACATGAAGCACACCATGGCCTACAAAGAGGGCGAAGGTCTGCTCACCGAGATCCGCTTGGATTACAAGCCGGTAATCCAAACCCGCTACGAGCCGATGGAGCGGAAGTACTGATATGAGCGCACCCACCCTGGACAAGAAGTCCAACGAGTCCGATCTGCCGCCCGTCCCCGAGGGCGCGGTGATGGTCAACCTCAAGATCGCGCGCTTCAATCCCGAGAGCGGTGACGGTCAGCGCTGGGACACCTTCCAGGTCCCCACCCTGGCCACCGACCGTCTGCTCAACCTGCTGCTGTACGTGAAGGGCTACCTGGACGGCACGCTCACGTTCCGTCGCTCGTGCGCACACGGAGTCTGCGGCAGCGACGCGATGCGTATCAACGGCGTCAACCGTCTCGCCTGCAAGGTGCTCATGCGCGACATGCTCCCCAAGGACTCGTCGAAGACGCTGAACATCACCATCGAGCCCATCAAGGGTCTGCCGGTGGAGAAGGATCTCATCGTCGACATGGAACCCTTCTTCGACGCCTTCCGCGCCGTGAAGCCGTTCCTGATGACTACCGGTAACGAGCCGACCCGTGAGCGGATCCAGTCCGCAGCGGACCGCGCCCGGTTCGACGACACCACCAAGTGCATCCTGTGCGCGTGCTGCACCACCTCGTGCCCCGTGTTCTGGAGCGATGGCAGCTATTTCGGTCCGGCCGCCATCGTCAACGCGCACCGGTTCATCTTCGACAGCCGTGACGAGGGTGCAACCGAGCGTCTGGACATCCTCAACGACGTCGAGGGTGTGTGGCGCTGCCGCACCACCTTCAACTGCACCGACGCGTGCCCTCGCGGCATTCAGGTGACCAAGGCCATCCAGGAAGTCAAGCGCGCGTTGCTCTTCGCACGCTGACACCGTCTCGCACCGACGCCGAACGCCCCTTCGCACACGCGAAGGGGCGTTCGGCGTTCGTCGTTCAGACGAACGCGCCGAAGCCCGTTACTCCGCGGCCGACGATCAGGTTGTTGATCTGCGCGGTTCCCTCGTAGGAGTACAGGGCCTCGGCGTCGGCGAAGAATCTGATGACGTCGTGCTCGATGAGAATCCCGTTGCCGCCCAGGATCTCTCGGGCCCAGCCGACAACCTCGCGCAACCGCGTCGTACAGAACGTCTTGGCCAGCGCCGCATGCTCGTCGTGGTGCACGCCGTTGCCCTGCAGCTGAGACACACGGATCGCCATGCCGAGCGAGGCGGTGATGTTCGCCGTCATGCGGGCGATCAGGTCGGAGATCAGCTGGAACGACGCGATCGGAGAGCCGAACTGTTCGCGTTCGCGCGCATAGGCCACGGCCCGCTCGTACGCACCCATCATCACGCCCACCGCCTGGAACGCCACTCCTCCGCGGGTCAGACGGAGCACCTTCGCGGTGTCGGCGAACGAGTTGGCGTCGGCCAGCTTGTTGGCGACCGGGACTCGGCAGTTCTCCAGATGGATGTCGGCGTTCTCGACGGCGCGGAGCGAATACTTGCCCTCGATCTTCTCCGCCCGGAACCCCTCGAAGTCTCGCTCGACGACGAAGCCCTTGACCTCGCCGTCGGCCTCGTCCTTGGCGAACACGATGGTCAGGTCTGCGAAGGTGGCGTTTCCGATCCAGCGCTTGCTGCCGTTGAGGATCCAGTGATCACCGTCGAGGCGAGCTGTGGTCTCGAGTCCGCCTGCGACGTCGGAGCCACCGTGTGGTTCGGACAGTCCGAACGCGCCGATCTTCTCCATTCGGCGCATGGCGGGCAACCATCGTTCGCGCTGCTCCTCGGACCCGAGAATCGAGATACTGCTCATCGCCAGCGAACTGTGCACGCTGAACATCGTTCCCGTGGACGGATCGACCCGGGCGAACTCCATTTCGAGCCAGCCGGTGAGCAGCTTGCGTGAGGCCTTGCGATCATCGAACGCGTAGCCGAGACCGGCGATCTCGAGTTCGGCGATCTTCGGCATCAGGTGCACCGGAGAGGTGGCCTTCTCCCAGAATTCGTTCGCCCGCGGCGCGACCTCGTCCTGCAGGAACCGGCGGGTACGCAGGACCACCTCGGTCTCGGTGCCGTCAAGCATGCTCTGGTACCCGTAGAAATCGGATTCGAGAAAGTCCGGCGACAGTGGTCCGAGGGGCTCGTGCTCGCTCATGTTCGGCTCCTTCGTCTGGTGCCTCCGTCGGGCACCGCTACCGAACTTCTACCCGCCGCGCCCGATTCTCACGCATGCAACCGCCGACCCGAGATGTCAGCGACGTAGTTCGTCGGAGAGGGTGGCCAGTTCGTCGCCGCCCGCCATCTCTGTGGTGAGGTCGTCGAGCGAGATGTCCTCGTGCGCACAGTCCAACGTCTGACGTCCACGATCGAGGAGGACGAAGTGATCTCCGACCATGTACGCGTGATGCGGATTGTGAGTGATGAACACGACGCCGAAGCCTTTCTCCCTGGCCGCCGAGATGTACCGGAGAACCATGCCGGACTGTTTGACGCCGAGAGCGGCGGTCGGCTCGTCGAGAATGAGTACTCGGGCACCGAAGAAGATGGCCCGAGCGATGGCCACGCACTGACGTTGGCCACCGGACAGTGAGCCGATGGGGGCATCGACATCGGGCAGATCGATACCCATCTTGCGGAGTTCGTCGATGGTTCTCGCGCGCATCGCGTTGGTGTCGAGGGTCTTGAAGACCTTGCCCCTGCGCAGCTCCTGACCAAGAAAGAAGTTGCGCCACACCGGCATCAGGGAGACGACGGCGAGGTCCTGGTAGACCGTGGCGATGCCCTGGTCGACTGCCTGCTTGGGCGAGCCGAACGTGGTTGCGGTGCCGTCGACGAGCAGTTCCCCCTCCGACTGCCTGTGCAGCCCGGACATGATCTTGATCAGAGTGGACTTGCCTGCGCCGTTGTCACCGAGGACGCAGGTGACCTCACCGGCACCGACGCGGAGGTCTATCCCGCGCAGCGCGATGATGTTGCCGTAGCTCTTGCCCACGCCTTTCAGTTCGATGAGGGGCGTGTTGTCCGAGGACGTCATGGTCACCTTTTCGCCGCGTAGTTGCGGAAGGAGCTGTTCGCGATCACTGCGAACAGCAGCATCGCGCCGAGGAAGAACTTGAACCAGTCAGGGTTCCAGCCTGCATAGACGATGCCCTGGTTGGTCATGCCGAAGATGAACGCTCCGATGAACGCACCGACGGCCGTGCCGTATCCACCGGTGAGCAGGCATCCGCCGATCACGGCGGCGATGATGTAGAGGAACTCGTTGCCCACGCCCTGACCGGACTGAACGGTGTCGAAGGCGAACAACAGGTGCATGCCGACGAACCAGGCGCAGAAGCCGACGAACATGAACAAGCCGATCTTGACCCGAGTGACCGGGACACCGACCGCACGGGCAGATTCCTGGTTGCCGCCGACAGCGAAGATCCAGTTACCGGTACGGGTCTTCATCAGCACCCAGGTCGCGGCGAGGGTGAACACGATCCACCAGACGACGGTGATGCGGACCGAGACCCCCAGCAGCGAGAACGAGGACGAGAAGACTGCCCTGGCCGAGTCGAATCCCTCCATGTCCGAGATGGACGGAGTGGCGACCTGGCCGGTGACGAGCTTGGTGACGGCGAGATTGATGCCGGTGAGCATAAGGAACGACGCCAATGTGATCAGGAACGACGGAATTCTGGTCGTCATCACCAGGTATCCGTTGAAGAACCCGACCGCCAGTGCCAGCACCAGCGCCAGCGCCGAGCCGGTCCAGACGTTCAGATGCAGGTTGTAGGCCAGCATGGAGGCCATGATCGAGGAGAACGTCACCGCAACCCCGGTGGAGAGGTCGAATTCACCGCCGATCATCAACAGTGAGACACCGATCGCCATGATGCCGATGGTCGAGGACGCGTACAGCACGGTGGCCAGAGCCTCGGGCGACCGAAACGGCGGTGCCACGATGCAGAAGAAGACGAAGATGGCGACCGCGCCGAACAGCGCCCCGACCTCCGGGCGAATCAGTAACCGCTGCAACGGCTTCTGCTTCTTGACCCGCTCGTCCGCTGTCACGGTGTGTTCGGACAGAGCCGGATCGGCCTGTGTGGACATGAGATTCCTTCCGCGCCGAGGCGACGCACTCAGCGTGTGCCGTTTCGGGCGTACTCGGCGACCGCGCCGATATTGGTCGTATCGATGAACGCGGGACCGGTCAGCACCGGGGTACCGCCACCGATGGTGTTGCCGTTGTTGAGGTAGAGCCACAGCGAGTCGATCGCCAGGTAACCCTGCAGGTACGGCTGCTGATCGATGGCCCACGCCACGTCGCCCGACTCGATCGCATCGACGAGTGCGGCATTGGTGTCGAACGTGACGATCGTGGCGTCGCTGCCCGCATTGTTCTTGGACTGCACGGCCGTCAGAGCGATCGGAGCGGCCAGCGCGATGACGTGGTCGATGCTCGGGTCCTGCTGCAGCTTGGCCGTGATGGTCGACTCGACGGACGGCATGTCCTTGCTGTTGACGTTCAGGATCTCGGTGGTGCCACCGGTGAAGCCCTGCCTGACCCCGGCGCAGCGAGCCTCGAGTGCCACGGCACCCTGCTCTTGAATGATGCACAGGGTCTTTCGTGCACCGTCCTCGGTGAGGCGAGCCCCTGCAGCCTGTCCGGCGATGGTCTCGTCCTGACCGAAGTACTGCTGCACTCCCATGTTCTTCCAGGAGTCGTAACCGGAATTGAATGCGACCACCGGAATGCCTGCGGCGGTTGCCGTCTCGACCGAGGGTGCCATCGCGTCGGGCTTGGCCAGGGTGACCGCGATGCCGTCGACCCGGGAATCGATCGCGCTCTGGACGAGGTTGGCCTGGTTGGGTGCCTCCGGATCTGCCGAGTAGCGCAGTTCGATGTTGTCCTTGGCCGCGGCGGCCTCGGCACCTTTGCGAACCAGATCCCAGAACGTGTCGCCGGGAACCTCGTGCGTGATCATCGCGATCGTTGCCGACGGCGTGTCGGCCACGCCCGCGTTGTTTCCGTCGTCGGAGGAGCGAGGAGCACCGCCGGTGCTCGAACAGGCAGCGACGGTCAGAGCCGCGACCGCACAGACCGCTCCGATCGCGATCGGCCCGCGCCTTTGCCGAAACCTCATTGCACTTCCCTTTCCAACAACCGGCTCTCGAACGACCGACGAATCCACCCCGCCGACCTGATCACTGTAAGAAACGATCGGTACCCGCCACGCATCTTCGACGATTATTCGTCAGGCGACGAAACCGGCGTGCGCAGCACCGGACCTCGGACATGAGAGAACTCTCATCTCCGATTCACGTGGCCACAATCCGCCGTCATCAGACTCGTCCGTGTGCGAACCATCATCGTCTCGGCCCTGGGACTGCTCACCCTCGCCGTGCTCGTCGCAGCAGTGCTGACGACTCGATCGACGGGCGAGCAGAGCCCGTTGCCCGCACCCATCGTTGCACCCGCTGCACCCGTGCAATCCGCCCCGGGTACTCCGGGGTCCGTTCCCCCTGCACCGGGACCGGGCGGCGCCGCGCCCAGTATCGCCCCCACCCCCGCGCCACAGCCGGTGGCACCGGACGGATTCGTGCCCCCACCGCCGCTGCCGCCTGCCGACTGGGACGATGACTTCGACGACGACTGGGATGACGATGACGACGACTGACCCTGCTGCGAGACCGACCACGTGATGCGGACGCGACTGCTCGCCCTGCGCCCGACGAGCGCTCGGAGCAGGATCTTCTCGTGGGTATTGCTGTTGGTGCTGGCATCTCTCGCGGCCGTCACCGTCACCACCTGGCTGCTGATGATCCGCGCGACCGACAATCGCATGCGCGAATCTCTGCGCACCGAGATCGCCGAGTTCACCACCCTCACCGACGCAGGCGTCGATCCGGGAACCGGCGCACCGTTCGACGACATCAACGACGTTCTCCGCGTGGTGATCACCTACAACCTCGCCCGCCCCAACGAGAAGTTCCTGGGCTACGTGGACGGTGCGTTCGCCGTACAGAGCAGGCAGCAGGCACCTGTGCGACTGTCCGACGACACCGGCTTCACCGCCGAGGTCGGCTCCGTCACCGCACCGGTCGAGGGTTCGTATTCGAGCGCGGCAGGCGAAGTGGTGTACCTCGCGGTGCCGGTCTCGCTGGCGGGCGACCCGGTGCCGGGCGTCGTGGTCGCCGCCTACTTCGCCGATCAGGAACGCGCCTCGGCCGACGAGACCGCGACCCTGATGCTCGTCGTCGGTGGCGTCACCTCGGTTCTGGCCGCAGTAGGGGCATGGTTCGTCGCGGGCCGCATCATGTCGCCGATCAGACACATCGCCGCCACCGCCAGAACGATCACCGAGACCGACCTGTCCGGCCGAATCACCGACGCCAGAACGACGGGTCCAGGCGACGACATCGCAGACCTGATCGACACACTGAACTCGATGCTCGACCGCATCGAGTCCGGCGCGGCGAGTCAGCGCCGATTCCTCGACGACGCCGGCCACGAGCTCCGCACTCCCATCACAATCGTTCGAGGTCATCTCGACGTGCTCGACCACGGGGACCCCGCCGACGTTCGAGATACCGTCGCGCTCGTCGACGACGAACTCGATCGGATGAATCGACTCGTCGCCGACCTGTTGTTGCTCACCCGGGCCGACCAGACGAGCTTCGTCACGCCGGTGGACACCGATGTCGACGCCCTCACTCGAAGCGTGTTCGAGAAGGTGACCACCCTCGCCGACCGGGAATGGGTGCTGGAGGCGAGCGCAACGGTCCACGCGCCGCTGGATGCGCAACGACTGACTCAGGCACTGCTGGCGTTGGCGGACAACGCAACTCACCACACGATCCCCGGCGGTCGTGTCGGCATCGGATCGCAACTGTCCGACGGTGACATCCGCTTCTGGGTCACCGACTCCGGTCCGGGAATCGAGCGTGACGAGCAGGAACGAATCTTCGAGCGCTTCGCCCGCGGCCGCAACGGAACCAGACGCACCGAGGGTGCGGGGCTCGGATTGTCCATCGTCACCGCCATCGCACAGGCCCACCGTGGGCGAGTCAGTGTCGGCAGCGCTCCGGGGCACGGGGCCACGTTCACCATCTCGATTCCCCTGCCCGATTCCCCTCCCCCACAGAAGGATCGACCATGGCCCGCATCCTGATCGCCGAAGACGAACCCCGGATCGCTTCGTTCGTCCACAAGGGGCTCAGGGCGAGCGGTTTCAGCACGACGACGGTCTCCGACGGCAGATCCGCGTACGAACACGCCCGCAGCGGTGACTTCGATCTGGTGGTACTCGACATCGGCCTGCCTATCATGGACGGTTTCGAGGTACTGCAGCGACTGCGCGGAGAGCAGTGCGAGATACCGGTGATCGTGTTGACCGCACGCGACAGCGTCCAGGACGTGGTGTCCGGTCTCGAGACCGGTGCCGACGACTACATGGCGAAGCCGTTCCGATTCGAGGAACTGCTGGCACGCATCCGAGTTCGCCTGGGCACCAAACGAACCGTCGACACCACTCAGCTCGCGGTCGCCGACCTCACCCTCGACCTGCGTACCCGGCGGGCCGTGGTGGGAGACCGCACCGTCGACCTGTCCGCCCGCGAGTTCGCCCTGGCCGAAACCTTCATGCGCCACCCCGGACAGGTCCTCTCACGAGAGCAACTCCTGTCGCAGGTGTGGGGCTACGACTTCGACCCTGGATCGAATGTCGTCGACGTCTACGTCCGCTACCTCCGAGCGAAATTCGGTGCCGCACGAATCGAGACCGTCCGCGGCATGGGATACCGACTGTCCGAGACATGAGTGGCGTCGGCCGGTGCCGACGCCACTCGATCGAGTATCAGTCGTCCCGATCGTTGTCGTCGTTGTCGTCGTCCAGATCGTCGTCGTCCAGATCGTCGTCGAGGTCGTCGTCGAGGTCGTCCCAGTCGTCGTCACGACCGTCCAGATCGTCGTTGCGATCGTCCCAGTCGTCGTTGCGGTCGTCCCAGTCGTCGTTGCGGTCGTCCCAGTCGTCGTCGTAGCGGTCGTCCGGGATCTGGGTCGGCTCGGGCTGCTGGGGAGCTACCGGCGGGTTCGGAGCCGAATCTGCCTCCGGCAGAGGCTGTTCCACCGAGATCGAGGACGGGCGCTGCTGGGTGGGGTCGTCGTCGGCGATCGCGAGTGCGCCGACGCTTCCGAGGGTGACGACAACGGCTGCTGCACCGACGATCATGAACTTTCCTGGCATTCTCATGTCTGCTCCTTCGATCCGAGTTCTGTGGGCCACCGTTTCGGTGATGACTCAACGATCGCGGTCGAACGTGAGAAGCGAAGGAGCACAACATGAGCGAGTTCTCATACTCGCGACGGGCTCGTGGGTCGACGTTCGTCCGTTGCCGGTGACGATGTCGGGACGAGAACCAGGGTGGTTCGGGTGATGCTCGCCGGTGGGTCGCCACGTCGACCGACCCCCGAGCGCCTATGGTGATTCGCGATGAAAAGGATCAGAAGTTTCGCGGCTGTATGTGCGGTATCGATTGCGCTCGTCGGAATCGGTGCTGGACCTGCCCTGGCACAGCCGGCCGCCGAGCCTCCGGTTCCGACGACGACACCGCCGTTCACGACGCCGGACACCGACAGCTGCCCGTTCGCCGCGTCACCGCCCCCGGCGATCGATCTGTCCGAGGTACCGGCACCTGGAAGCACTGCCCCGCAACCACTCCCGATTCCCGCCGAGGCCGTCGGCGGCGACCGGCTCGCCGAATGTGGGGCGGTGCTGCCGGACGGGGCTCCCCCGTTGCCTGCCGATATCTCGGCCACCGGGTTCGTGGTGGCCGACATGGACTCCGGCTCAGTACTGGCCGCCAAGGATCCGCACGGTCGGTACCGGCCGGCGAGCACTATCAAGGTGCTGCTTGCGATCGTCGCCCTCGACGAGCTGGATTTGAACTCTCGTATCACCGCGACCGCAGAGGACGCCGACGCCGAGGGCAGTGCCGTCGGCATCGGGAAGAACGGTGTCTACACCAATCTCGAATTGATGCAGGGTCTGGTGATGGCATCGGGAAACGATGCAGCGCACGCGTTGTCCAGGCAGTTGGGCGGGGACGCGGCCACCGTGGAGAAAATGAATGCCAAGGCCGCAGAACTGGGTGCGCTCGACACGCGCACCGCCACGCCGTCCGGTCTCGACGGTCCCGGCATGGCGAGCTCGGCCTACGACCTGGCGTTGATCTACCGCGCGGCCATGCGCAATCCGACCTTCGCGCAACTGATTTCGACCGAAACCGTTCAGTTTCCCGGCTACCCGAGGGACCCAACGATCCCGGACGACCAAGACCGACCCGGGTTCGCCCTCTCCAACGACAATCAGCTGCTCTACAACTACGAGGGAGCTCTCGGCGGCAAGACCGGGTACACCGACGATGCGCGCCAGACATTCGTCGCAGGAGCAGAGCGGGGCGGCAGGCGTCTGGTCGTGACGATCATGAAGGGTGACGTGTTGCCGATCCGGCCGTGGGAGCAGGCGGCCCGCCTGTTGGACTACGGGTTCGCGCTCGATTCCGGCCGCGGCGTCGGCGAACTCGTGGAGCCGCGATCGACATCCGCGGTGACGAGTACGCGCACGCCCGCGGCCGGTCCGACGCTCGCCCAGCCGCCCGCATCGGCGTCCGGGTCGAGCTCCCGCCAGTCGGAGATGCAGGCCCAAGGCGACACCGTCGTTCGCATCGCGATCGGTGTCATCGGTTCGATCGTGGTGATCGGGCTGCTGTGGGGAGCTCGACGGCTGTCACGCAACCGCTGAGCCGGCTCGACCGACAGAGCGATCGCGATCCGATCAGCGGCGTCTGTTGCGCAATCCTGCGACGCCGAGAGCGGCGAGGGCACCGGCACCCACCAGCGCCAGACCCCCCGTCACGCCCGGCCCTTCGCTGACCTCGACCCTGGTGTTGATCACCGCCGGCTCCGGTGCCGGAACATGCGCCTCGGCGAGGCTTTCGCGAGTGGTCGCAGCGAACGCCGTGGAGAACAGCACCAGCCGTGACGTGGTGAACACGAACACCAGCAGACCGATGATGGGTCCGAAGACCACCCCTGCTGGGCCACTCGTCACCGAGGCCAGGTAGATGGCACCGAGCTGCTTGAAGATCTCGAACCCGACGGCAGCGAGCAAGGCTCCTTTCGCTGCGCTGTGCCACGAGACCGGCTCGCGCGGCAGACGCGAGATCACCCAGGTGAACAACGCCCAGGTGCCCGCAAGCGCGAGAAAAATCGAGAAGACGCGCAGGGCCACGCCCACTCCCGGGACGGAATCGAGATTGGCCCACTCGAGAATGCTGCGCATCAGCCCACCTCCGGCCAGTGCCGACAACGCCAACGACAGCACCAGCGCGGTCCCCAGCCCCAGCAGCGCAGCGAAATCCTTGGCCTTGGTAGCCAGAAATCCACCCTGCTCGTGCTGGCTCTCCCACATGGCGGTCAGTGCCTCGCGCAGGTTCGCGATCCAACCGAGACCCGCATACAAGGCACCGAGCAGACCGATGATGCCGACACTGGTCCGTGACTCGATGGCCGTCTGGATCAGCGAATTGATCGTCTCGCCGAAACTGCCGGGAACGTTCTCGGCAATCTGCGACTGGATCTCGGCAAGCCACTCGGGCTGATTCACCAGCACGAACCCAGCGATCGCGAAGGCGACCATCAGCAGTGGGAACAAGGCCAACACACTGAAGTACGTCATGCCTGCCGCGTAGTAATCGCCCTTCTGACCCTGATACCGCTGTGCCGCAACAACAGTGTGATCGAGCCAGGGCCACCGTTTGCGCCGGTCTTCGAGGATCGCCTTGAAATCTGGCATGGCACTCACCTTCTCGCTGTCGTCGCCTGCTGTCGGATCGTGTCGCCGCGGTGTGCGGTAGATGCTATGCACCCGGCGGCAGGAAACCCACCCTGTCGTAGACCTGAGCGAGCGTTCGACTCGCCACTTCCCTGGCTCGATCCGCACCGGCCGCGAGGATGCGATCGAGTTCGGCCACATCGGCCATGAACCCGTCCATCCGCTCCCGCAGGGGAACGACGAACTCGGTCAGAACGTCGGCGGTGTCGGACTTGAGGTCGCCGTACCCCTTACCCGCGTACCCGGCAACCAGATCGTCGATGCTCGCGCCCGACAGGGCAGACTGAATCACCAGCAGGTTGCTGACGCCCGCCTTGTTCTCCGGATCGAACACGATGTCGCGTTCGTTGTCCGTCACGGCCGAACGAATCTTCTTCGCCGACACCTTCGGATCGTCGAGGATGTTGACGATGCCCGCCGGATTCGACGAGGACTTGCTCATCTTCGCGGTGGGATCCTGCAGATCGAAGATCTTCGCGGTGCCCTTGATGATGTGCGCATCGGGCACGACGAACGTCTTCTTGAACCGCGTGTTGAAACGCTGTGCCAGATCGCGAGTCAACTCGAGGTGCTGCCGCTGATCCTCACCCACGGGCACCAGATTCGGCCGATAGAGCAGGATGTCGGCGGCCTGCAGAATCGGATAGGTGAACAGTCCGACGCTGGTGTGATCGCGACCCTGCTTGGCGGACTTGTCCTTGAACTGCGTCATCCGCGCAGCTTCACCGAATCCGGTGATGCAGTTCAGAACCCACGCCAACTGTGCATGCTCGGGCACCTGACTCTGCACGAACAGCGTCGACTTCTCCGGATCGATGCCCACGGCGAGCAACTGCGCTGCGGCCACACGGGTACGGCGACGAAGCTCCTTGGGATCCTGCGGCACGGTGATCGCATGCAGGTCCGGGATGAAGTAGAACGCATCGAACTCGTCCTGCAACTCCACCCAGTTCCGCACCGCACCCAGGTAGTTACCGAGATGGAACGAATCGGCAGTCGGTTGGATGCCGGAGAGCACCCGCCGACGCGGACCCTGCGGAGTGTCGATGGAGTCGGAAGAAGACATGATGCAATCTTTTCACGACCCCATCGACGCCCACTTCCTGCCTGCCGAGATCGTCACTCCGCAGGCTCCGCTCTAGCAACACGAGTCACTCCACAGGCTCCGCTCTAGCGATAACGCACGGTTACCGGAGCATGATCGGACCATCGCTGGTCGTACGCCTCGGCCCGCTCGGTGATCGCTTCCTTGGCACGCTCGGCCAGATCACTGGTGGCCAACTGATAGTCGATCCGCCAGCCGGCGTCGTTGTCGAAGGCCTTGCCGCGGTAGGACCACCAGCTGTACGGACCCTCGACACCCGGGTGCAACACCCGGACGACATCGGTCCACGGGGCCTTCTCGGCGAGCAACCGCGACACCCACTCCCGTTCCTCGGGCAGAAAACCGGAGTTCTTCCGGTTGGTCTTCCATGCCTTCAGATCGGCCTCGGTGTGGGCGATGTTCCAATCGCCGCAGACCACCACATCGCGATTCTCGGACTTCGCGGACTTGGCCGTCTTCGCCAGGTACTTCGCGAATGCCGCCATGAAACGTTCCTTCTCGTCCTGACGCTCGGTACCCACCTCGCCCGATGGTAGATACAGGCTGGCCACGGTGACGTCGCCGAAGTCGGCTTCGATGTAGCGACCGGCATCGGCGAACTCGACGGCCCCTATACCGGTACGAATGGCATCGGGAGCCGCCTTCGACAGCAAGGCCACCCCGTTGCGGCCTTTCGCGGACGGCTCCGCCGAGGCCAGATGCCAGCCCGCATCGAGGGCCGGGGCCAGCGCCTTGGTCAGTTCCCCGTCGTTGGCGCGGGTTTCCTGCAAGCAGATGACCTCGGCATCGGTGGCCTCGAGCCACGGCAGCATGCCCTTGCGAACAGCAGCGCGAATTCCGTTGACGTTGACAGTGGAGACAGTGATCGGCACGCCGACGACGGTAGCGGAGCCCACCGACACACGGGACGTGGGCTGCACATCGAGGTCGTTCCCGCAGGCTCCTACCGTCGCCTCGGCTTTGCCCCTGGTTTCGGGGCGGTGACCACCGATGTGACCTCCGGCGAGATACTCGGTTCTCGGTCGATGCGTCGGTAGACGAGGTGCTGTTGGGCATAGGTCCAGATGTTGTTGCTCACCCAGTACAACAACACCGCGACCGGAAGCACCGGCCCGCCGACGAGTACGCCCGCCGGGAACACCCAGAGCACGAGCTTGTTCATGATCGCGGTCTGTGGGTTGGCGAGCGCCGCTGCGTCCTGCCGGGCGACGGACGCCCGCGAGTTCATGTGCGTGGCCACCGCAGCGACGATCATCAACGGGACCGCCACGAACGCGATGCTCCACACCGACGGCACTCCACCGAACGGACCGAAGGCCTCGAGCACCTCCCGAGAACTGTTGACGGCCGCAGAGATCGGCGCGCCGAACAGGCGTGCGTCGAGAAAGGACTGCACATCGGCGGTGCCGAATACGTAATTCGCAGTGTTCGCATTCTCCTGCGCCGTCATACCCAGATGACCGAATCCGGTTCCGGTTCGATTGAACGAGCGCAGCACGTGCAGCAGACCGATGAAAACCGGGCCCTGCGCCAGCAGGGGCAGGCACCCCATCAACGGGTTGAAACCGTGCTCCTGCTGCAACTTCCGAATCTCGGCGGCCTGCCGAGCACGGTCCCCGGAGTATTTCTTCTGTACGGCCTCGATCTGTGGTCGGAGCCTCTTCATGGCGAGCTGCGAACGAATCTGGCCGACGAACGGCTTGATCAGCAGCGCCCGAAGTGTGAACACCAGGAATATCACCGCCAGGGCCCAGGCGACACCGTTGTCGGGGCCGAGCACGGACCCGAAGACTCGGTGCCAGAACCACAGCACGGCGGAGACGGGATAGTAGACGAAATCGAGCATGGTGGAGCACCTCACTGTGAGAGAAGTCGGTCGGTTGGCGTCTCGACCGGATCTCGCAGTGGCTCAGACGAAGAGGAGCCACCGGTCCGGTCCACGGACCGGACCGGGTGCTCTGGGCATGGGGCGACCTGGCGCATCGGGTTGCTGTTGCCGGCGGAACGATCCCCGAAGTCGCCGCCCGTCGGCGCCTGCAGCGCACGACGACAGCGGTGCGATCAGTGCAAGGTCGGACGGCGCACCGAGCACGACCAGGGACGCCGCGACCAGCGCACCGAACATCGCTATCTGTGCGGCGGGTTGGGCGTCGACGACGGCAAAGACGACGAGCAGGACGGCCAGGACGCCGACCAGCGTCCCGGCGTAGCGTCGAATCGCCATGTGGACAGGTCGAGAATCGAGCATCTTCGGTTCCTCGTGACAGCCTCGCGGACAACGGGTTGCGAAGGCGTGGGGGAACTTTCGAGCTACAGTGCCCCCACCGGCATACCGGGCGCGCGCGGCTGCGGGCGTCCAGGGGCATCCGGTCGATGTTGACGCCGGAACGCACCTCGACGGTGGCGTTCCTCTGCGGCGGGGCCGATAATCGGCAGCAGGCGCAGCAGTGCCGGAACATCGACGCGGTGCGCGAGCAGCATCAGCGTCGTCAGTGCCGCAACGAAAAGCAGGGCGAAATCTGCGGTTGCGGTCGGCATCGTCAGGTGCAGCGCCACGAGAAGCAGCGAGGTGACGACCATGCTCTGGTATCGCATCGCGCACCTCCCTGGTGTGTCACTGAACCCGAGTCGTTGCTCAGGGTACAGATACCGAGGGGTCCGTGCACAGGTGCCAGGTGTCGCCGACGATGACCGGACCGCGGGCCCGTACACACGGACGCACGTACTTCGGCAGTCGGTCGAGCTCCGCGTCGGCGTCGGCCGACAACCCACCCACGTAGGACGTATCGATGCGTCCGGTCTGCTCGAAGCGATCGACGTTGTGCCGAGCGATGTACGCATCCGGGTTCAGGGCGGCCAGCGCGAGCACGGTCAGAACTGCACCGACGCCCACGGCTCTCGGTAGCCAGCGCCCCGACATCCGCACGCCCGACACCAGAACCAGTACGAACACCGATCCCAGCCACCACTCGACAGCCGTGACGAACAACCTGAGCGTCGTGTAGCCGTACTGCTGCTCGTACAACGACATTCGATGCAGGGCCGACGCAACGATCACCGACGACAGCAGGCACAGCGCTCCGAGCAACGCCCGCAGTGCGATGCGATCTCCCCGGTCTTCTCGTCGAGCCTTCGCGACCGTCACAGCGATGACGAGCAGTGTCAGTACCGTGACCGCGAGCAATTGCCAGAAGCCCTGTCGGGCGTATTCGGCATTGGTCAGACCCTCGGTGGTGAGGACGTGTCCCTGCCCGCCGAACAACGTCGGCACCTGAAACCCCACGAACACGGCAAACAGGGCCACCACCGCCCCGAGCGGAACCATCCACTCCCACAACTGCACTGTTCGACGCGGCGACGGTGCGAGCCGATCGAACCGAGGCGGATGCAGCGCGACGTAGGCGACGGCGAGCGCACCTGCTGCGGTGAGAACGAAAACGACAATGCGCCCGACGACGGACGCGGCATCGAACTCGGGTGTCACCGCACTCAGCGCATCCGCAAAACGCTTGTCGGCCGCACCGAACAACGCCGCGAACACGACGAGCAGCGCGATCGTGACAACCGAGACCATGCCTATCCGCGCCGGCCGTGGCCCTTCCAGATCGATCGAATTAGCTCCGCGTCGGGTCCACCGAGCCACGCGCACCGGCAGAAACACCGGTACCAGAGCGCCGAGTGCGATTCCCGTCCACGTCCAGGCACGAGAGAGGACCACCACCGCGACCACGATGGCGAGCGTCGTCGACATCGTCACGATCCACTCGGCCGCTCGCAGCGCAGACACGCTCGCCAATGCCATCACTCCTGCCGCCCCTGCCCATTCCCACCGCGTGAGCCTGCCGCTGCGCGCTGCGAGCACGACGGCCACGAAGGCGAGGGCAGTGATCAGCACACCGAATGTGTTGTTCACCAGCGTCACCGAACCGATCAGCCCGGCGACAGCGGCCCCGATCAGCGCCGCACGGGGAGCCTGCGCATACCGCAGCACCGGCCAGGTGCGAGGCCCCCAAAAAGAGTGACCGTGCTTCGCTGTCGGATGAACCGGAGTGTCGATCGTTGTCATGGCGCTTCCTTCTTCTGTGTTTCGGGCATGGAAGGTCGGCGGCTGCGGTCCGGGGAGGTGCAGTCGCGGTTCGGATGGATCGAGCAAGTCAGTGTTCGGGGATGGCCACTCTGATGTGGCAGCCGAATTCGCTGTCGAGAACTTCGATGGTTCCGCCGTGCAGTTCGGTGGCCCAGCGGGCGATGCCGAGGCCAAGACCTGTTCCGCCGTCGGTGGATCCGCCGCGGGTGAATCGGTCGAACACCGCATGGCGATCGGCGAGCGCGATGCCTGGACCCTGGTCGACGACGTCGAATGCATACGCTTCGCCGATCCGATGGGCCCGTACCGTCACGGTGCTCGACTGGGGGGAATGCCGCACGGCGTTGTCGACGAGGTTGGTGATCACCTGTGTCATGCGAGATCGGTCGGCCACCACAGTCGAATCACCGGGCGAGACGACGATCGACACTCGTTCTCGGTGAACGGCTGTCGCATCCTCGAGGAATTGCCGCACCGCGAACTCCTCCGGGGCAATGGTGAGCACACCGCCCTCCACCCGCGACAGGTCGAGCAGTTCGCTGACCAGATCTCCGAGTCTCTCGGTTTGGCGCAGCGCCACCGCCAGCGTCGCGGGATTCGGCTCGGTCACCCCGTCGACCATGTTCTCGAGCACGGCACGCAGCGCAGCGATGGGCGTCTTCAACTCGTGCGAGACATTGCCGATGAGTTCGCGGCGGTACTTCTCGGCTGCTTCCAGATCACTCGACATGGTGTTGAACGCCGTGGCCAACTCCCCCACCTCGTCCCTGGATGTCGCCCGCACTCGCGTCGAATAGTCGCCTCGCGCCATCGCTTTGGCGGCCGAAGTCATCTCGCGCAGTGGTGACGTCATCCCGTGGGCGACGAATTGGGTTGCGGCCAAGGACACGACGAGCGCGGCGAGGAGGGTGTAGCGAAACTGCCAACCCGCCCCGATCCAGAAGACGACGCTCGCGAGGACCAACACTGTGCCCACGACGAGCGAGACCTTGAGCTTGAACGACCGCAACGGATCCAACGGTCGCGGCAGCATTCGCGTCATCGCGGAGACTCCACGGCGTAGCCCACGCCGTGCACGGTGCGAATGAGATCTCCACCGAGTTTGCGCCGCAACGCTTTGACGTGAGAATCGACCGTCCGGCTACTGGCCGAATCGTCCCAGCCCCACAGTTCCGACAGCAGGGTTTCCCGCGAGACCGCGGTGCGCGGCCGCGCGGCCAGATAGGCGAGGATGTCGAATTCCGTTCTGGTCAAATGGATGTCGCCGGAGGGACTGGTCACGCGTCGTTCCCGGTGGTCGATCTGCACGTCACCGATTCGAACTGCCTGTGGTTCGACGGCCACCGCACGCTCGGCACGCCGAACCAGGGCGTGTACGCGAGCGACCAGCTCGCGCATACTGAACGGCTTGCCCAGGTAGTCGTCCGCGCCGACGCCCAGGCCGACGAGCATGTCCGTCTCGTCGGTCTTGGCCGTCAACATCAACACCGGCACCGGGCGGGACGCCTGAATCCGGCGGCACACTTCGAGCCCGTCGAACCCGGGCAGCATCAGATCGAGCACCACCACGTCGGGATCGATCCGGGCGCACGCGTCGACGGCGGACGGGCCGTCGGCGGCCGTGACGACCTCGTACCCTTCGCCGCGCAGCCGGGCGGCAACGGCCTCGGAGATCGTGGGCTCGTCGTCGACGACGAGAACTGTGCGGCTCATGAGAATCGACCCTAGAGGGCGCACGTGGAGGAGCCCGTCGGGAAATGTGGAGGTTCGGTGAAGGTTCGAGCAGCTCGTTTCCCGTCGCGGGGCCAGGCGGACTCGGTGGCGCGCTGAAATTAGGGTCGGCTACCCTTCCCAGTGTTAGCCAACCCTTACGAAAGGCGTCTCGATGCTCATCCGACCTCTTCACCGCACCTGGGCGGTGTGCGCGATTGCGCTGACCACCGCGGGAATGCTGACTGCGTGCTCGAGTTCCGCCGACGAGGCACCGCCGACGGCCGGTGGCGCGTCCGTTTCGGCGGCGTTCCCGGTGACGATCGAGCACGCGTTCGGTGAGACCGTCGTCCCGGACGAGCCCACTCGCGTCGTGGTGGCCGGGTACACCGAGCAGGACACGGTCCTGGCACTCGGCGTGATACCCGTCGGGGTCACCGAGTGGTACGGCAACCAGCCGTACGCCACCTGGCCGTGGGCCCAGGCAGCGTTGGGCGACGCACAGCCCGAGGTGCTCTCGAACGACGACGGATTCGAGACGGAGAAGATCGCCGCACTCGAGCCCGATCTGATCATCGCCACCAACGCGGGTCTCACGGCGGAGAGCTACAGCATGCTCAGCGACATCGCGCCGACGCTCGCACAATCCGACGCATCGACTGCCTACTTCGAACCCTGGGACATCCAGGCCGAAAAGATCGGCCGTGCACTCGGAAAGAAGTCCGAGATCGACGCATTGATCGAGGGCGTGAACCAGAAGTTCGTCGACGCTGCGGGCGCGCACCCCGAATTCGCCGGCAAGAAGGCGATCTTCCTCCAGAACGCGTTCTACGAGGGCAAGGCGATCGCGTACCAGGACGGGTTGAGCACGGACTTCCTGACAAAACTGGGCTTCGTCATCCCGGATGACATCGACGCGTACGTGCCTGCCGACGGCAGTGCGCAGGCGAGCATCCCGCTGGAGAACCTGTCGGTTCTGAACGCGGCCGACGTGTTGATCTGGGGAACCGAGGAGCCCGGCGACCGCGCACAGTTGGAGAAGGAAGCGGTGTACAACGCACTCGAGCCGGTGAAGGACGGCAACCTCGTGTTCACCGACGGTGTGACGGCAGGAGCGATCTACTTCACCAGCGTGCTCAGCCTGCCGTACGTGATCGACAAGCTCACCCCGGCACTGACCGAAGCTCTCGGGGGAACTGCCGCGACCATCACCGGCTGATCCGGCGCGACTCTACGCAGCCGAACGCTTGTCCATCCACATGGCGGTGGCCAGAACACCGAGACCGGCCACCGCCAGGCCCGAGCCGACAGCGGCGGGTGCCGTGTAGCCGAATCCGGCGGCGATCACGGCACCACCGACTGCCGCTCCGATGGCGTTGGCCAGGTTGAACGCGGCATGGTTGAGCGATGCGGCGAGCGTCTGGGCGTCCTCGGCCACGTCCATCAACCTCGTCTGCAGACCGGGTACCACCGATGAGCCGGACGCACCGATGAGGAACACCAGCAGTAGCGCGGTGATCGGGTTGTGTGCGGCCACGACGAACACCGCAAGGAACACGGCAGTGGCGGCCAGGCCGACGAAGGTGCCCTTGAGCTGGTAACGGTCGGCGAGCCATCCGCCCGCGTAGTTTCCGGCGACCATTCCCAGGCCGTAGATCATCAGGGCGACCGGGACGAGTGCGCGGGCCAGCCCGGCGACATCGGTCAGCGTCGACGCGATGTAGGTGTACACCGCGAACATGCCGCCGAATCCGACGATGCCCACGAACAGGGTCATCCACACCTGGCTGCGGCGCAGTGCGCCGAGCTCGGTGATGGGGCTGGTGGTCGGCATCGCGTCGAGTCGCGGCATCCAGAGCACGAGCGCGGCGACGGTGAGGGCACCGATGACGGCCACGAGAGTGAACGCACTGCGCCATCCCAGCGCCTGCCCGATCCAGGTCGCCACCGGTACGCCGACGACGTTGGCGACCGAGAGTCCCATCATCACCATCGCCACGGCCTTGGCTCGTTTGCCGGGTTCGGCGAGGTGGGCAGCCACCAGAGCCGCAACACCGAAGTACGCACCGTGCGGCAGACCCGCAACGAATCGCGAGGCCACCAGCTCGTCGAAGCTCGGCGCGAACACGGTGCCGAGGTTTCCGAGGGTGAAGGCCACCATCAGCGCCAACAGCAACATCCGGCGCGGAACGCGGGCAGCCAGGGCTGCGATGGTCGGGGCACCGACGACCACACCGAGCGCGTACGCGGAGATCATGTGGCCGGCCGAGGGCTCGGAGATCCCCATCGTCGTCGCGATGTCCGGCAACAGACCCATCGACGCGAACTCCGTGGTGCCGATTCCGAAGCCGCCGATGGACAGAGCCAGCATCGCGAGCTTGCGGCGGGTGGAGTGCGGTCGGTGACTGACACTCAGGCCACTCGACACCTTGCCGCGCGCAGCGCTGACTCGGGCAAGAGCGGAATCGGTGACAGTCACAGCAATACAACCTTCGTGTGGAGATCGGGGGCAGAGGAAGCGTCCTGGAGTCGAGCCTGTGAAAGAAGGCCGACCGAAGCAGGAACGTAGCTCCGGTCAATTGTCTTCCCGAAGGTGTCCCGTTTTCGCGTCTACGAGCGGTGATAGTCCTCACCCGAGCATCTGCTCGAGTTTCGGCCGAGCCCTTGTTCCGGTGATGTGCCGTCACCAGCTAGGATATTCGCCAGGTCATGAGTGCCAGCATCGAGCCCCGGCTTGCTGGCCGGCAACCCTCCAACCGCGGTGGGGTGCCCCGGGTGAACGACCAGGCCGATCCGGTATGCGAGTGCCGTATCGACAAGCGCGGGTCCGCAGGAAGCGGACCCACTGAACCTTCGGCCCCCAGGGTCCGAAGCCTGTCAGGAGGTTCTCTCATGTGTTGCTGTACCGATACGCCCCGTAGCGCTCGACTTCTCGAGCTTCATTCGACATTCGAATCGTCTTAGACGGACTCGTCCAAAGAAAACGGAGTATCACCAGCCATGACCGATTCCACCCCCGACGTCGTCGACGCCGCCGGAGCCCCCACCGAGGATCCGTTCACCGATCCTGCCGCCGACTGGAGCTTCGAGACCAAACAGATCCACTCGGGCCAGACCCCGGACGGCACCACCAAGGCTCGTGCGTTGCCGATCTACCAGACCACCTCGTACACGTTCGACAACACCGATCACGCAGCTGCCCTGTTCGGCCTGGCAGAACCCGGCAACATCTACACCCGCATCATCAACCCGACGCAGGATGTCGTCGAGCAGCGCATCGCCGCCCTCGAAAGTGGAGTCGCGGCGTTGTTGCTCGCATCGGGTCAAGCCGCCGAGACGTTCGCGATCCTCAATCTCGCGGAGGCAGGCGACCACATCGTGTCGAGCCCGCGGCTCTACGGCGGCACGTACAACCTGTTCCACTACACGCTCCCCAAGCTGGGCATCACCGTCTCGTTCGTCGACGATCCCGACGATCTCGAGCAGTGGCGTGCCGCGATCACGCCGTCGACCAAGGCGTTCTACGGCGAGTCGATCTCGAACCCGAAGAACGACATTCTCGACATCCCGGGGATCTCGGCCGTGGCCCACGAGAACGGCATCCCGCTGATCGTGGACAACACGGTGGCGACGCCGTACCTGCTGCAGCCGTTGAAGCACGGGGCCGACATCGTGGTGCACTCCGCGACGAAGTACCTCGGCGGCCACGGAACGGCGATCGCGGGCGTCATCGTGGACGGCGGGACGTTCGATTGGACGCAGGGCCGTCATCCCAACTTCACCACCGCGGATCCGAGCTACCACGGCGTCGTGTTCGCCGATCTCGGTGCGCCCGCATTCGCGCTGAAGGCACGCGTTCAACTGTTGCGCGACATCGGTGCTGCGGTCTCGCCGTTCAACGCCTTCCTCATCAGCCAGGGTCTGGAAACGTTGAGCCTTCGGATCGAGCGGCACGTGGCGAACGCACAGAAGGTTGCCGCCTTCCTCGCCGGTCGCGACGACGTCGTCTCGATCAACTACGCCGGACTCGAATCCTCGCCGTGGTACCAGCGCGGGCAGGAGTTGTTGCCGAAGGGGCAGGGCGCGATCATCGCGTTCGAGCTGAAGGGAGGCGTTGACGCGGGCAAGAAGTTCGTCAACGCACTCACTCTCCACAGCCACGTCGCTAACATCGGAGACGTGCGTTCACTCGTCATCCATCCCGCTTCCACCACCCATTCCCAGCTGACTCCGGACGAGCAGCTGGCATCGGGTGTCACTCCCGGCCTGGTGCGTCTCGCCGTGGGCATCGAAGGAATCGACGACATCATCGCCGACCTCGAGGTCGGATTCAGCGCGGCGGCATCTTGAGCCACAGCTGCGACACAGGCGTTCGTCCGGAGGCGGTACTTCCGTCTCCGGACGGGCGGTTGGGAACCATCGACATCGGTGGTCTCGATCTCGAGAACGGCGCTCGAATCCCCCAGGTCACCGTCGCGGTGCAACGCTGGGGCGAACTCGCCACCGACCGCAGCAACGTCGTGCTCGTCGAGCACGCCCTGACCGGGGACTCGCATGTATCCGGTCCGCCGGATGCCGATCACGCTCTGCCCGGTTGGTGGAACGGAATGGTCGGTCCCGGCTGCCCCATCGACACCGACGAGTGGTGCGTCGTGGCGACGAACGTGCTCGGCGGCTGCGGCGGGACCACGGGCCCGAGCAGCATTTCTCCCGACGGCATGCCGTACGGATCTCGCTTCCCGGACATCTCCATCCGTGATCAGGTCGCTGCCGAGGCGGCCTTGGCCGACGTACTGGGAATCGAGCGGTTCGCCGCCGTCGTCGGCGGCTCGATGGGCGGGATGCGCACTCTCGAATGGATCGTGGGCCATCCCGACCGAGTGGCGGCCGCGTTGGTCCTGGCAGTCGGTGCCAGGGCAACTGCCGACCAGATCGGTACCCAGACGACACAGATCGCCGCGATCAAGGCCGATCCAGGATGGCTCGGCGGCAACTACCACGACACCGGCACCTCGCCGACCGCCGGACTCGGCATCGCGCGCCGCATCGCGCACCTGACGTACCGGACCGAGAGCGAACTCGACAACAGGTTCGGGAACACACCGCAGAACGACGAGGACCCGTGGGCCGGCGGCAGATACTCCGCACAGAGCTACCTGGAGCATCAGGCTGCCAAACTCGTCAACCGGTTCGACGCGGCGACGTACGTACTGCTCAGTGAGGCAATGAACCGTCACGATGTGGGCCGTGGCCGCGGCGGAGTGGCCGAAGCCCTTGCGTCCACGCCGGTTCCGACGATCGTCGGCGGAGTCGACTCCGATCGCCTGTATCCGCTTCGGCTGCAGAAGGAGATCGCTCGCGAACTCCCGCAGTGCCGCGGACTCGAAGTGATCCAGTCTCGCGACGGACACGACGGTTTCCTCACCGAGGCCGATTCGGTGGCGAAGCTGCTCGCCGAGACGATGGAGCTGGCCCGCCTCGGACGGCGCTGACACCGCCGGACAAGGTCAGTCGGTCCCCAGCGGATCGATCGACAGCGACAGAAAGACGATCGCTCCGCCGACGCAGCCCAGCGCCAGCACATCGAACACGCGACTGCGCACTTGCAGTGTGCCGACTCGTGTTTCGGGCAGGCACAGCCGCAGGACGGCCGCCAGCAGTGCGGCGCATCCGAAGATGAATGCGCCGCGCCGCCAGCGATCGGCCAGCACCAGAATCAGCGCGGCGAGGACGACGACCGAGACTGCGACGATCGGTAGATTGCGCGTGACTGCAGCGCGAAATCCTGTGTCGAGCTCCCGCCGCGCATCCTCTGGATGGTTCACGTCCGGTTCGCTCAGCTCTCGGCAGCGACGCGCTCGGCGCGTTCGACGACATTGGTGAGCAGGAAGGCCCGCGTCAGCGGGCCGACACCTCCGGGGTTGGGCGACAGGAATCCGGCCACCTCCGCGACATCGCCTGCGACGTCGCCGCGCAGTCCGTCCTCGGTGCGGGTGACCCCGACGTCGAGCACCGCAGCACCCGCCTTGACCATGTCCGCAGTGATCAACCCGGGTACTCCGGCAGCAGCGATGACGATGTCCGCGCGTGAGACCTCGGCGGCCAGATCACGAGTTCCTGTGTGGCACAACGTCACTGTTGCGTTCTCGGAACGCCTCGTGAGCAACAGGCCGATGGGTCGCCCCACCGTCACTCCGCGGCCGATGACCACCGCGTGCGCACCGTCGAGAGCAACGTCGTAGCGGCGCAGCAGGTGCACAATCCCGCGAGGTGTACACGGCAGTGCGGCATCCTTGCCCAGTACCAGCCGTCCGAGATTGATCGGGTGCAGACCGTCGGCGTCCTTGTCCGGATCGATTCGCTCGAGCGCAGCGTACTCGTCGAGATGCTTCGGCAAGGGCAGCTGGACGATGTAGCCGGTGCATTCGGGGTTGGCATTGAGTTCGTCGATGACGGCTTCGAGATCTGCCTGGGTGATGTCCGCGGGCAGATCGCGACGAATCGAGGTGATGCCGACCTTGGCGCAGTCGTTGTGCTTGCCCCGGACGTACGCGGCCGAACCCGGATCATCGCCCACCAGCACGGTCGCCAGACCTGGGGTGATGCCCTTCTCACGCAGCGTTGCCACGCGGGCGGTGAGATCGACGAATATCTCGTCACGGGTCGCTTTGCCATCGAGAATCGTTGCAGTCACCCGGTCATTGTTCCAGGTTCGGCGTCAGCAGCGGCGCACCGGTCCGATCACCACCGTCAGCCCTCGACGACGAGCCCATGAGCTGCCGCATAGGCCACCGCCTGCATCAGTTCGATCTTCGCGTTGCGCACGCTCGCGCTCACCCACAGAGATGCGTCGGCGACGGCTCCACGAAGATCCGCCTCGTCGAACTTCGCATCGATTGCCCGGGCACCCGAGAAATCGACCGAGCGCACGGTTGCCTTCCGGAAGTCTGCGAACACGAGGTTCGCTTCCCGCATCCGGCACCCCGTCAGATCGAGGCCGCGAAGGTCCGCGTTGCCCAGCGATGCGAGGGTGAAGTCGACTTCGTCGTAGGTCGCTGGACGCATGCGACTGTCGACGAACACGGAGCCCATCATGGTCGAATGGCGAAAAGTGCTGTGCTGCAGATTGGTCCGAGTGAAAGTGCACGATCGAAATGCAGAGTTCGTATGAACCGATTCGGTCAGGTCGGTACCGGTGAAGTCGCATTCGGAGAACACCACCGAGTCGGTTCGGACGCCGCTCATGTCCGCGTCGCGAAAGGTACATCGAACGAACTGCCTGCCGGTCCACTCCTGCCCGTCGAGCCGCGTGTCGGAAAAATCCTCACCGATCGTCTGTTCGTCGTCCACCTGCCCCATACTTCCCGGGCTCGTGATGGCAGAGTGAACCGGGTGTTTCGACTCATGTTCTTCGAGCCCCGCATTCCACAGAACACCGGCAACGCAATACGCCTGGTCGCCGGGACCGGCTGCGAACTGCATCTGGTGGGCCCGCTCGGCTTCGACATGTCCGAGCCGAAACTCAAGCGGGCAGGCTTGGACTACCACGATCTGGCGTCGGTCACCGTTCACGAAGACCTGCCGTCGGCCTGGTCCGCACTGGCACCGACGCGAGTGTTCGCCTACACCGCTCACGCGAGTCGGTCCTATGCCGACGTCGCGTACGAACCCGGCGACGTTCTTCTGTTCGGACCGGAACCGACAGGATTGCCCGACGAGGTTCTGGACGATCCCCGCGTGACCGATCGACTCCGTATTCCGATGATTCCGGGCCGTCGATCGCTCAACCTCGCCAACGCAGCAGCGGTGACGATGTACGAAGCATGGCGGCAACACGGGTACGAAGGCAGCGTCTGACGGGTTTGCGTTCGAGCGCGCGCTGACCGGGACGGCCGGCGACGCCCTACTCGCGGCCGACCGACCGTGTTGCCGACCCGGATGCGGTTGTCGGGATGCCGGTGCACGACCTGCACCACTACGTAGAACTCTCCGACGGAGGCGAACGGCTGCCTTCGGTATCGGCGGTGAAACTCATTGTGAGCGTCGACAAATCGTCGGCGACAATCGGCAGCTGCCCGGTAACGATTTTCTTTCGTTCGCCCGGCACCCAGGATTGCTGCCGCTCGGAGCCCCCAGCCACCTCTGGCACGAGCAAGAGATCTGTTCGATGCACTGAAATATCAAGAGATGGAACATAATTCGCCGCATCGGACACCGAGCACGATGGCGACTTGAACATGGCTCGGACGGTCCCAACCGCGGCAGCCGGGGTGCGCGAAACCGGACTTCTACGGCGATCCGTCACCGGATGCCTGCGGCACCGTTACACAAACTGCGCCTGCTTGCTGCCATGGACTGGCGGGGCGGGGTACCGTGTGCCGCACCGGCCCGTTTCGCTCGTGAAGGAGCTTTCTTTTGTTCTCTGTTTCCCTGCCCCGTTTCTCGTCCGCCAACTCCTCCTCCGCGCGCACATCCAGTCGGTTCTCCAGTCGAATTGCCCGCACCGCAGCAATATTCGCCATGGGCTCGGGATTGACGGTCGCCGCCCTGTCGGGCACGGCCACTGCGTCGGCAGCCCCCGTCAACTGCGTGTCTCCGCCTTCGGCCAACGACATCCAGGTCGACGACACCGCGAGCTGCGGAGCGACCTCGAACGGCACCGGACGGGCCACCGCAGGTGCTGCCGACAGTGGCACCGCAGTCAGCGTCAACGACGGCCCCGGCGCGACGACTACGTACGCCAACGGATACGGCGTCGCCCTCGGAGCGAGCAAGAATGCGGGCACTGCCTACGCACTGGCACTCGGTGGCGGAATCGCGCACTCGTGGGCCGATGCCGGGCAGACAACCCTCGCAGTCGCCGGGTGGGGATCCGGCGCTACCTCGGAGGCTCAGGGCGTCGATTGTGTGGGACCCCTGTCTCTGGCACTGAACCTCACGAGCGGCCAGTTCTGCGTCCTCGGTAGCTGATTGCCCGGTTCCACAACAGATATTCAGTCGAACGGAGCCGATTACCCCGACACGAACTCGTCGAGGTAATCGGCTCCGCCGACATATACGGTGTGGCCGGACTTCTCGATCGGCGTGACGACAGCCCGTACACCGGCCGATCACCGCCTTCGGGCATACAAGTCGGCACTCCCCAACCGCCCTTCCGTTTCTTGTCGGTGGCCCGGGTTAGTCTTCTTTCAGTTCGAACGCACGTTCTGAAATGTTGCTCACCGGGGGGTGAAAGATGGGTGCACTGCCAGCTGTGTCACTGGAGGCGTTGACCGCTGCCGCGTG